>NZ_VCKZ01000225.1 GCF_005889745.1 Actinomadura geliboluensis | reverse complement strand
GCCGGTGACCGACCGCCTCATCCGGGCGACCACGGCGCTGGCGGTGGTGACGGTCGCCGCTGTCGCCGCGCTCATCTCCTACGCGCACATGCTCGACCTGGTCCGCTCCTATGGTCGCACACCAACTCGGCCTCACCGGCCTCGGTCAGCTGATATGGCCGACTTCGATTCACACTCCTGGGCGATCGGTCCGCCTTGCCCAGCCCGGTGGCTGGAACGGCGCCCAGTATGTGAAAGGGCCGGTACCCGCTAAAAAGCGGACACCGGCCCCCGATGGGAGTCTTTTACCGACTAGTGGGCGAAATGACCCCGATAGTACTCGAACACCAGACCGATGGTCGTGAGGATCGCGCTGGCCACGCCGAGGATCACCAGCCACCAGCCGAACACGATGCCGAGCGCCACCGCGGTGGCCGACAGCGCCACCCACAGCGGCCACCAGCTGTGCGGGCTGAAGAAGCCCAGCTCACCGGCCGCGTCCGCGATCTCGCCCTGCGGGTCGTCCTCGAACAGCGGGCCCGCGTTCGCCCGCTCCAGGCGGCGGATCGTGAAGTGGACGTAGAACCCGATCAGCCCGGCGAGGCCGACCGCGAGGCCGAGCGCCGTCGTGCCCGTCCAGTCCTTGGACCAGAGCCAGTACACGACGTCGGTCGCGAGGAAGAAGACCGCGCAGCCGTAGAACATGAACGCCTGGACGCGCATCCGCTACTCCCCCTTCGCCCCGGCGAGCTCGCCCTTGGCACCCACGTGCGGGTGGTGCAGGTCGAACGCCGGCCGCTCGGAACGGATCTTCGGAATCGAGTTGAAGTTGTGCCGCGGCGGCGGGCAGGACGTCGCCCACTCCAGCGAGTTGGAGTAGCCCCACGGGTCGTCGACCTCGACCTTCTTGCCCTTCTTCCACGTGATGTAGACGTTGTAGAAGAACGGCAGCATCGAGGCGCCGAGGATGAACGAGAAGATCGTCGAGATCTCGTTCAGCCCGTGGAACTCGGCGGCGTAGTCGGCGTACCGGCGGGGCATGCCCGCCGCGCCCAGCCAGTGCTGCACGAGGAACGTGCCGTGGAAGCCGATGAACAGCAGCCAGAAGTGCACGTGGCCGAGCCTGTCGTTGAGCATCTTGCCGGTCCACTTCGGCCACCAGAAGTAGAAGCCCGCGAACATCGCGAACACCACGGTGCCGAAGACGACGTAGTGGAAGTGCGCCACCACGAAGTAGGAGTCCGACAGCTGGAAGTCCATCGGCGGGGAGGCCAGGATGACGCCGGTGAGACCGCCGAACAGGAACGTCACCAGGAAGCCCAGCGACCACAGCATCGGCGATTCGAACGTCAGTTGTCCTCGCCAGATGGTTCCCACCCAGTTGAAGAACTTCACCCCCGTGGGCACGGCGATGAGGAACGACATGAAGGAGAAGAACGGCAGCAGGACCTGGCCGGTCACGAACATGTGGTGCGCCCACACCGTGATGGAGAGGCCGGTGATGCTGATGGTCGCGAAGACCAGGCCGATGTAGCCGAAGACCGGCTTGCGGCTGAACACCGGGAGGATCTCCGTCACGATGCCGAAGAAGGGCAAGGCGATGATGTAGACCTCCGGATGCCCGAAGAACCAGAACAGGTGCTGCCACAGCAGCGCGCCGCCGTGCGAGGCGTCGAAGATGTGCGCGCCGAGCTTGCGGTCGGCCTCCAGGGCCAGCAGCGCCGCGGCCAGCGGCGGGAAGGCCAGCAGCACCAGGATGGAGGTCAGCAGGACGTTCCAGGTGAAGATCGGCATCCGGAACATCGTCATGCCCGGCGCGCGCATGCACAGGATCGTGGTGATGAAGTTGACCGCGCCCATGATGGTGCCGAAGCCGGACATCGCCAGGCCCATCACCCACATGTCGCCGCCGATGCCCGGCGAGCGGACCGCGTCCGACAGCGGGGCGTAGGCGAACCATCCGAAGCTGGCCGCGCCGCCCGGGGTCAGGAAGCCCGCGATGACGATCAGGCTGCCGAACAGGAACAGCCAGTACGCCAGCATGTTCAGCCGCGGGAACGCCACGTCGGGGGCGCCGATCTGCAGCGGCATGATCACGTTGGTGAAGCCCGCGAACAGCGGCGTCGCGAACATCAGAAGCATGATCGTGCCGTGCATGGTGAACAGCTGGTTGTACTGCTCGTTGCTGACGACCTGCAGCCCCGGCTCGTACAGCTCGGCGCGGATGAGCAGCGCGAGCACACCGCCGAACAGGAACATGAAGAACGAGGTGATCAGGTAGAGGTAGCCGATCACCTTGTGGTCGGTGGACGACATCCAGGAGGCGATGAGCCGCCCCTTGCTCGTCCGCGGCGCGGCGATCGGCGCGCTCGGGGCGTGACTCGTCGCGGTCACTTCCCACCTCCCGCGGCCAGTGCTTGCTTCGAATCTGCGATGAACTTGTCGTACTGCTCCGGCGTCACGACGCGCAGCTGGAACAGCATCTTGCTGTGGTCCACGCCGCAGAGTTCGGCGCAGCGGCCCTCATAGGTGCCGAGCTTGTTCGCCGTGAACTCGAACTCGTTGACGTACCCCGGCATGACGTCCTTCTTGTAGATCAGCGCGGGGACCCAGAACGAGTGGATGACGTCGTTGGAGTGCAGCTTCACCCGGACCGTCTTGCCGGCGGGGATCGTCATGACCGGCTTGCCCGGAGCGGGCCCGTTGGGGGCCACCGGCACGCCGGTGACGGTGGCGACGGTCTTGCCGTTCTCCTTGTAGTCGAACTGCCAGCTCCACTGGTACGCCGTCACGTCGACGACCACCGCGGGATTGTCGGTGGTCTTCTCGACGAAGTTCTCGTCGCGTGCGGTGAAGTAGAACAGGACCGCGATGATGACGAACGGGACCGCCGTATAGAGGATCTCGATCGGCATGTTGTAGCGGACCTGCGGCGGCAGGTCGTCGGAGCGCTTGCGGTGGAAGAGCACCGCCCAGATGATCAGGCCCCAGACGACGCCCCCGACCGCGAACGCCGCGATCCAGGAGCCCTGCCACAGGTGCAGCATGCGCTCGCCTTGAACGCTGATCGGCTCGGGCAGGCCCAGCCGGGAACCACTGCAGCCGGTGGCGGCGAGCGCCAGCAGCCCTAGCGCACCGGCGCTTTTCAATGCGCGGCGACTGCGCACAGGCGTACGCCGCTCCCTAGAGCGGGTCGGACTCACGGAATGCCTTCCCCACGGATGAAGCCCGGTCGGCCGGGCGGTGAGATCACTGTTTACACGTGTGGTGGACACCCTAGCGCGAGGGTCGGCGGAACCCCCGATCGGGTGCCCGGTTAGTGTTTGAGCGTGGCCGATACGAGCACGGCGGGCGCTCCGTCCGGGGTCGCCTACTTCGACGCCGCGTCCACCGAGGCGCCGCACCCGGCCGCCCGGGCCGCGCTGCTGGAGGCGCTGGACGCGGGCTGGGCCGACCCCGCGCGGCTGTACGGGCCGGCGCGCGCCACCCGGCTGCTGCTCGACCGCGCCCGCGCGCGTGTCGCGGACGTGCTCGGCGCGCGCCCGGACGAGGTGTCGTTCACGTCCTCGGGCACCCAGGCGGTGCACCTGGCGGTCCTCGGGGGGCTCCAGGCGCGCCGGCGGGTCGGGCGCCACCTCGTGGTGAGCGCCGTCGAGCACTCCAGCGTGCTGCACGCCGCCGAGGCGCACGAGCGCGGCGGCGGCGAGGTGACCGTCGTCGGCGTCGACCGCGCCGGGCGGGTCGACCCGGCCGAGTTCGCCGCGGCGCTGCGGCCCGACACAGCGCTCGCGTGCCTGCAGTCGGCCAACCACGAGGTCGGCACCGTGCAGCCGGTGGCCGAGGCGGCGCAGGCGTGCCGCGCCGCCCGGGTCCCGCTGTTCGTGGACGCCGCGCAGTCCCTCGGCCGGGCGGACGTCCCGGCCGGCTGGTCGTTCCTCGCGGGCAGCGCGCACAAGTGGGGCGGTCCCGCGGGCGTCGGCGTGCTCGCCGTCCGCAAGGGCACCCGGTGGCGCTCCCCGCTGCCGGACGACGAGCGCGAGGGCCGCCGCGTCCCCGGGTTCGAGAACGTTCCCGCCATCGCGGCGGCGGCGGCCGCGCTGGAGGCGTACCGTGCGGACATGGCGGCGGACGCGCCGCGCGTCTCGGCGCTGGTGGACCGCATCCGCGCGGAGGTGGCGCGGAGCGTCCCCGACGTGGAGGTGGTCGGCGACCCGGTCCGGCGGCTGCCGCACCTGGTGACGTTCTCGTGCCTGTACGTCGAGGGCGAGGCGCTGCTGACCGAACTGGACCGGCTGGGTTTCGCGGTTTCCTCCGGGAGCTCGTGCACGGCGGATACGCTGCGTCCCAGTCATGTGCTGGAGGCGATGGGGGTGCTCACCCATGGGAACGTCCGGGTATCGCTGCCGCGCGGCGTCGCCGCGGCGGACGTCGACCGCTTCCTCGGCGTGCTGCCCGCCGCCGTCGCCCGGCTCCGCGAGACGCTGAGGGCCGCGACATGACGAGCCGCGAGATGACGAGCCGCGAGATGACGAGCCGCGAGATGACGAGCCGCGACGGGACGGGCCGCCGTACGGTCGGCACCTTCGAGACGGGGAGGCGGTCGCGCCCATGAGGTTCCGAGGACGCGGCAGGAACGGGACGCCGCCGGCGGACGCCGCACCGGCGCCCGAGCCGGCCCCCGCCGGCCCGCCGCCCGTGCTCGTCATCGACGCGCTCGGCCGCAAGTGCCCCATCCCGATCATCATGCTCGCCGAGCGGATCCGCGAGGTCCCGGTCGGGCAGGTCGTGGCCGTCCTCGCCGACGACGCCGCCGCCCGCACCGACGTCCCCGCCTGGTGCCGGATGAAGTCGCAGGACTTCGTCCGCGAGGAGACCCTCCAGCAGGGCGGCTGGGGCTTCCACATCCGCCGCACGTACTGACGCGCCCGCCGCACCCACTTGCGCGCCGGAGGGCCGCGCCGGGCGGCGCGGCCCTCCGGTATGCGGTGCGCTACGGGTTCGGGCAGGTGATGTGGGCCGCGACGTCGGCGGCGGCTTCGGCGCCGTAGGCGGCGCTGAAGCGGTCGAGGAACGCCTGCGTGGCGAGGGCGTACTCCTGCGGGCCGGCGGCCTCCAGGGCGTGCGCGGCGATGGCGCAGCCGACCTGCGCGGCGCGCTCCAGCGGCAGGTTCCAGGCCGTCGCCGACAGGAAGCCGGCGCGGAACGCGTCGCCCACCCCGGTCGGGTCGGCGACCTTCTCGACCGGGACGCAGGGGACGTGCACGCCCTCCTCGCCCTCCCGGTCGATGACGACGCCCTTGGCGCCGAGGGTGGTGATGCGGACGCCGACGCGGGACAGGATCTCCGCGCCGCTCCAGCCGGTCTTCTCCTCGGCGAGCGCCTTCTCGTACTCGTTGCTGAACAGGTAGGCGGCGCCGTCGATGAGGCGGCGCACCTCGGGGCCGTCCATGCGGGCGAGCTGCTGGGACGGGTCGGCCGCGAACGGGATGCCGCGGGTGCGGCACTCGTCGGTGTGCCGGACCATCGCGTCCGGGTCGTTCGGGCTGATGACGACGAGGTCGAGCCCGCCGACGCGGTCGGCGACCGGCTTCAGCTCGATGGAGCGGGCCTCGCTCATCGCGCCCGCGTAGAACGTGGCGATCTGGTTCTGGTCCTGGTCGGTGGTGCACAGGAACCGGGCGGTGTGGTGGACGTCCGAGACGTGCACGGACGCGGTGTCCACGGCGTGGCGCTCCAGCCAGGACCGGTAGTCGGCGAAGTCGTCGCCGACGGAACCGACGAGGATCGACTCCTTGCCGAGGCTGCCCATCCCGAAGCAGATGTTGGCGGCGATGCCGCCCCGGCGGATCTCCAGCTCGTCCACCAGGAAGGACAGCGACACCCGGTCCAGCTGGTCGGGCAGGAGCTGGTCGGTGAACCTGCCTGGGAAGGTCATCAGATGGTCGGTCGCAATGGAGCCAGTCACGGCGATGCGCACGGCGTCGCTCTCCTCGTCGTGGTCGTCCGGCTGATTCACCGGCTGTTTCGAACCCCGAAAGACTACTTCCCCATCGCACCACAGATCGTCGCCGTGCCCCAGCGGGCGGCGCGAAAACGCCCGCCGCCGGGCATGCGGAGGGGCGGCCCGGGCCGGGGCCCGGACCGCCCCTCCGGGACGTTCCACTCGGACGCGACCGCTCGGGTCGCGCCCGCTCGGCGCGGCGCCGCGGCCGCGCCGGCTCCTCAGTTGAAGGAGTCGCCGCAGGCGCAGGAGCCCGACGCGTTCGGGTTGTCGATCGTGAAGCCCTGCTTCTCGATCGAGTCGACGAAGTCGATGGTGGCGCCGGTGAGGTAGGGGGCGCTCATCCGGTCGACGCGCACGTTGAGGCCGCCGAAGTCCTGCACCAGGTCCCCGTCCATCTCCCGCTCGTCGAAGAAGAGCTGGTAGATCAGGCCGGAGCAGCCGCCCGGCTGCACGGCGACACGCAGCGCAAGGTCGTCGCGGCCCTCCTGCTCGAGCAGGCCCTTGGCCTTCTCGGCGGCGGCGTCGGTCAGGACGACGCCCTGCTGCGTGGTCTCCTGCGTGGTCTCGCCTGAAACCGTCATGTGTTCAGCTCCCGGGTCTCACTGCGCCGCGGGTGCGGCGGGCTGTCGCTTGTCCGAGGACGTGATGCGCCTCTTCCCGTAGGACAACGTACCTCGGTACAGGGCCATTCCGCTTATCGGCCGGGTTTAACTCCCCGCCGTGGTGCGTTCTACGTCACACCGCCGCCGGGCCCGGGATGTGCCATCATTAGTCGTCAAAGCGACGATAAGTCCCGTCGCCGAAGGGAGACTCCCGATGACCACCCCGGTACGCGACCTTCCGCTGCTCCTGCTCGGCACCGGCGCCGACCCCGCCAGCGAACGCGGCGTGGACTGCCCCGGCGAGCTGCCGCCGGCGTCCGACCCCGCGCTGGTCGAGCGCGCCCGCGCCGCCAAGGCGTCCCTCGGCGACCGGGTGTTCGTCCTCGGCCACCACTACCAGCGGGACGAGGTCATCCAGTTCGCCGACGTCACCGGCGACTCCTTCAAGCTGGCGCAGCAGGCGGCGGCCCGTCCCGAGGCGCCCTACGTCGTGTTCTGCGGCGTGCACTTCATGGCGGAGTCGGCCGACATCCTGACCGCCGCCCACCAGCGGGTGATCCTCCCCGACCTCGGCGCCGGCTGCTCCATGGCCGACATGGCGACCTTCGACCAGGTCGAGGACTGCTGGGACGTCCTCGAGGACGCCGGCGTCGCCGACGACGTCGTCCCCGTCACGTACATGAACTCCTCCGCCGACATCAAGGCGTTCGTCGGGCGGCACGGCGGCGTGGTCTGCACCTCGTCCAACGCCAAGCGCGCCCTGGACTGGGCCTACGGCAAGGGCAAGAAGGTCCTGTTCCTGCCCGACCAGCACCTCGGCCGCAACACCGCCGTCCTGGAGATGGGCTTCTCGCTGGACGACTGCGTCGTCTACAGCCCGCACCGGCGCGAGGGCGGGCTCACCCACCAGGAGCTGCGCGACGCCAAGATGATCCTCTGGCGCGGCCACTGCTCGGTGCACGGCCGGTTCACCAGGGAGTCGGTGGACGAGGTCAGGGAGCGCGTCCCCGGGGTGAACGTCCTCGTGCACCCCGAGTGCCGCCACGAGGTCGTCACGGCCGCCGACCAGATCGGCTCCACCGAGTACATCATCCGGACGATCGAGGCCGCCGAGCCCGGCTCGTCCTGGGCGATCGGCACCGAGCTGAACCTCGTCCGGCGGCTCGCGAACGCCCACCCGGACAAGAACGTCATGTTCCTCGACAAGACGGTCTGCTACTGCTCGACGATGAACCGCATCGACCTCCCGCACCTGGTGCTGTCGCTGGAGTCGCTGGCGGCGGGCGACGTCCAGAACGTCATCGAGGTGGACGCGGAGACCGCGCACTACGCGCGCGCCGCCCTCGACCAGATGCTCGCCCTGCCCTAGCCGAGCCCGCGGGGCGCGCCCGGCCGGTCACAGGCCGGGGGCGTCCCATACCGGGAACCACCGGGCCCTGTCCGGCTCGATCGGCAGGGTCCCGGTGAGCGCGTCCCTGGCGCGGGTCTCGACGAGGTTGTTGCGGCCGCGGGAGGCGGCGTCGGCGATGCCGTCCGGGCCGTCCGGCGGGCGCGGCGCGAACGGGTAGAACGCGTCCCGCACCGGCGCGTGGACCAGGAAGAGCCGCTGGCGTTCCGCGCCCCTGCGGAATCCCGCGACCGAGCAGAGCAGGTAGCGCCCGTATCCGGCGTCCGCGAGCGTCGACTCGATGAGGTGCAGGTCGGCGACCAGGGCCTCGAAGTCGTCCGGCGGGCGCGTGACCTGGATCCATCCCCAGCCGTGCGGATCGGCGCTGACGCCCGTCCGCCGGGCCGCGTCCCCCGACAGCAGCCGTTCGACCTCGCGCTGCGCGCGCCCGAACGCGCCGAACGGCCCGCCCTCCACGAGGCGGTGGCAGACGCCGCCCTCCCCGGTCGGGACGAAGCCGGTCGCCGCCTCCAGCACCGGCGCGGCGGCCGGGAGGCCGAACAGCCGGCCGGCGCCGGACGCGGGCGCGGGCGCGGGCCTGCCGAGGAGCCCGTCCAGGAGGCCCACGCTCATCCCCCGCTCGCGAGCCGCCAGGAGAGGCCGGTCAGCCGCTCCTTGCGCCGCGCCGTCGGCGGGTGGGTGGCCAGCAGCCCGGACACGCCGCCGCCGCGCGCCGCGACCACGCAGCGCGCCGCGGCCGGGCGCAGCGCCCGCAGGTCGTCGCGGGACGCGTCGCGCAGCTCATCGGTGATCTTGTCGAGCGCGGTCGCGAGGTCGGCGGGCCGCCCGGTCAGCAGCGCCCCGGTGGCGTCGGCGCACAGCTCGCGCTGCCGCGCCAGCGCGAGCAGCACCAGCGTGCCCGCCGCGTACAGCACCGCGGCCGCCGCGGCGAGCGGCAGCAGGACGACCCCGGCGGGCAGCGCGGCGACGCGTCCCGCGGCGCTCCTGCCGCGGCCGGTCAGCAGGCCCGCCCACCAGTCGAGGAAGAGCCCGGCGACCAGGCTCGGGAACGAGGCGACCGCCGCGACGAGCACGTCCCGGTTCGCGACGTGCGCGGTCTCGTGCGCGAGGACGGCGGCGAGCTCGGCGGGGTCGAGCCGGGCGCGCAGCCCCTCGGTGACGCACACGACCGCCGAGCCGGGGCCCGAGCCCGCGGCGAAGGCGTTGGGCGCGGCCACGGCGGAGACGGCGAGGCGCGGCCTCGGCAGCCCGGACGACATGCACAGCCGGTCCAGGACCGCGTGCAGCTCCGGCTCCTCGGCGGCGGTCACCTGGCGGGCGTCCATCGCGCGCAGGACCAGCCCGTCCGCCGCCCGCGCCGAGCAGACCGCGACGGCCGCGGCGGCGGCCACCGCGGCCGCGCCCCAGACCGGTCCGGCGAGGAACGCGGGCAGCGCGGCGGCCGCGTAGACGAGCGCGACGAGGCCCATCGTGGCGAGCATCCGCCACGTCAGGCTCGGCTCGTCCGCGTCGCGGGAGGGCGTCATGGCCTGACAGTAGACCGGCGCGGGAGAGGATTCAGCGTCGTGCGACGCAGAAGCGGGTGACGGGACGGCTACAGGCCGGGGGCGCCCCAGACGGGGAACCAGCGGCCGAGGTCCTCCTCGAAGGGGAGGTCGGCGCCGATCGCGCCGCGCACCTGGAGTTCGAGCGCGTTGTCGCGCTTGTCCCCGGGCAGCGGCGCGAACGGGTAGAAGGTGCCGCGCTTGTAGAGGTAGACGAGGGCGAGCCGCTGCCCCTCCGGGCCGCGGAAGCCCGCGAGCGAGCACAGCAGGTGCGGGCCGAACCCGCCGGACTCCAGCGTGGAGTTCACCGCGTGCAGGTCGGTGACGAGGTCGGGCAGCTCCTCGGGGGCGTGCGTGTCGAGCAGCCAGGTGTACCCGTAGGCGTCGTTGCTGATCTCCACCTTGGGGCCCTGGTCGGCGTCGAGCAGCTCCTGGACGTCGGCCTGCAGCCGCGCGAACGCGCCGCCCTCGGCCGCGCGAAAGCACACCGAGCCGCGGCCCGTCGGGCGGAAGCCCGTCGCCGCCTCCAGCGTGATCGCGGCCGACGACAGCCCGAAGATCTGGTCGAGGTCGGGCTTGGCCGGCTTGGAGCGGCCGAGGAGGGTGTCCAGGAAACCCACGGGATCAGACTCCCCTGCTGAGCTGGGCGGAGATCTTCGAGAGCTGGGCGAGCCGCTTGTCCAGCGGCGGGTGGGTGGAGAACAGCGTCGCGACGCTGGCGCCGCGGCCGAACGCCGGGGTGAAGAAGAACGCGTTGAACGCCTGCGCGGACCGCAGGTCGTTGGTCGGGATCCGGGCGATCTCGCCGCTGACCTTCGTCAGCGCGCTGGCGAGCGCGGAGGGGCGGCCGGTCAGCAGCGCGGCGGCGCGGTCGGCGGACAGTTCGCGGTACCGCGACAGGGCGCGGGTGAGCAGGAAGCTGACCGCGTAGGCGAGCGCGCTGGCCGCGACGACGGCGAGCAGGATCAGCCCGGTGTTCTGGTCGTTGCTGCGGCGCGAGAAGCCGCCCCACAGGCCCCACTGCAGGCCGAAGCGCGTGATCAGGCCGGCGCAGATGCCGAGGAACGAGGCGATCGTCATGACCGCGACGTCGCGGTGGGCGACGTGCGCCATCTCGTGCGCGAGCACGCCCTCCAGCTCGACGGGTTCGAGCCGGCGCAGCAGGCCGGTGGTGACGCAGACGACCGCCTTCTTCTGGTTGCGGCCGGTGGCGAACGCGTTCGGCACGTCGGTGTCGGAGATCGCGACCTTCGGCTTCGGAGCGTCCGACATCGCGCAGATCCGGTCGATGACGCCGTGCAGTTCCGGCGCCTCCTCCGGCGAGACGACGCGGCCGTGCATGGCGAACAGCGTCATCCGGTCGGAGAAGAAGTACTGGGCGAACAGGAACGCCACCGCGACGCCGAGGGCGACGAACGCCCACTGCGGCACGAAGACGAAGAAAGCCCCCACGAAGACGACGTAGACCAGCCCCAGCAGGAACATCGTCATGAGCATCCGCGATGTCAGCCCCCGGTCGGAGGCGTAGCGCGTCCTGGCCATGCGGCCACCCCCAAGTCTTGCTCTATTCATTTGTACCAACGCACGAGACCCGGGTTTTGTGCCTGTGCGTCCAGAACGGCTGTCCGGACCGGCCGGCACACCCGGGGCCCCGCGGCGTCGTGTCACGGGACGTCCCCTTCCCCCGGTGCGCGGGGTCAGTCCGGGATGAGCCCCTCGTCCCCGAGCATGGAGCGCACCTCGTCGATGTGCGCGTCGGCCGGCGGCAGGATCAGCTCCGACGGCTCCAGGCTGTCGGCCGGCAGCGGCCTGCCCACCTTGCGGACGTTCTCCAGCAGGGCGTGCAGGGCGGCGCGGAACGCCGTCTCGTCGCCCGACTCGATCGCCGACTCCAGCTCGGAGTCGAGGGCGTTGAGCGAGGACAGGTCCTCGTCGGCCACGTCCAGCTGGCCCTCGCCCATGAGGCGGACGATCACTGGGCACCCCCGGGGTTGTTCGGCCACGGGGCCTGCTGGGGGGTGTCCTGCTGCTGCTGTTGCGGCTGCGCGTTCGGGCTGCCCTGGTTCAGCTGCTTGGGCGCGGGGGCCTGGCCCAGCTCGGCCTTGAGCTGCTCCAGCTCCAGGTCGACGCCGGGGCCGGAGCCCATCCGGTCGAGCTCGGCCTGGATGTCGTCCTTCGGACCGGAGAAGTCCTCCAGGGCGCCGGAGGCCAGCAGCTCGTCGATCGCGCCGGCGCGCGCCTTCATCGTGTCGGTCTTCTCCTCGGCGCGCTGGATCGCCAGGCCGACGTCGCCCATCTCCTCGGAGATGCCGGAGAACGCCTCGTTGATCTTCGTCTGCGCCTCGGCGGCGGTGTAGGTCGCCTTGATCGTCTCCTTGCGGGTGCGGAAGGAGTCGACCTTGGCCTGCAGCCGCTGGGAGGCGAGCGTGAGCTTCTCCTCCTCGCCCTGGAGCTGCTGGTACTGGCCGCGCAGGTCGTTCAGCTGGCTCTCCAGCCCGGCCCGGCGGGTCAGCGCCTCGCGGGCGAGGTCCTCGCGGCCCACCTGCAGCGCCTTCTTGCCCTGGTCGGTCAGCTTGCTCTGCTGCTGCTCGAGCTGGTTGATCTGCAGTTCGAGACGCTTGCGCGAGGTGGCGACGTCGGCGACCCCGCGACGAACCTTCTGCAGCATCTCCAGCTGACGCTGGTAGGAGTAATCGAGGGTCTCCCGAGGATCTTCCATGCGGTCCAGGGCTTTGTTCGCCTTGGACTTGAAGATCATCGACATTCGCTTCATCACGCTCATCGCGCGGCGCCGGTCCCTTCGTGCTGTCGCCTCAGTCGTGAACTGGGCTCATTGACCACTGCTGGGGTTCTTATCACCCTACGCGTTAACGCGCGAGGCAGCCACGATGTTCGCAGCCGGTAGTCTGATCCCGTGTTCAAGCGTCGTACCCCGGAGCCCCCGGCGAATCCTCCTCAGGTAGTAAAGCCGGGAGGCAAGGGCCGTCCCACCCCGAAGCGGAAGGACGCCGAAAAGCGCCGCCGCCAGCCGATCACCGCACCGGCCTCCGGTAAGGAGGCCTACAAGCGGCGCCGCGCGCAGCTGGCGGAGGAGCGCGCCAAGGCGCGCCAGGGCATGGCCCAAGGCGACGAGAAGCACCTGCTCAAGCGGGACAAGGGCCCCGTGCGGCGGATGGCCCGCGACTACGTCGACTCCCGCCGCACCGTCGGCTCGTACCTCATGTACGCCATGTTCGCGATGGTGCTGCTGAGCATGCTGCCGATCCCGGCCGCCCGGCTGCTGGTGCTGTTCGCGCCGCCGCTGCTGCTGATCGTCGTGTTCGGCGAGGGCTTCTGGCTGAGCCGCGGCATCAAGCGGCTGGCCGCCGAGCGCTTCCCGGAGGAGGACGCCAAGGGCGTCGGGCTGTACGCCGCCATGCGCGCCATGCAGATCCGCCGGCTGCGCGTCCCGAACCCGCAGGTGCGGATCGGCGAGAAGGAGAAGGTCTGACCGGACGCGGGCCGGGCGCCGCCCGGCCCCCCGTCCGCGGCCTGGGAACGGCGATCATCTCCGGGCTAGGGTCGGAGACATGGAGTTCCGAAACCTGGGCCGGAGCGGTCTGAAGATCAGCGAGATCGCGTACGGCAACTGGCTCACCCACGGCTCCCAGGTCGAGGAGGACGCGGCGCACGCGTGCGTGCGGACCGCCCTCGACGAGGGGATCACCACCTTCGACACCGCCGACGTCTACGCCGGAACGCGCGCCGAGGAGGTCCTCGGCCGCGCGCTCAAGGGGCGGCGCCGCGAAGGGCTGGAGATCTTCACCAAGGTCTACTGGCCCACCGGGCCCGGCGTGAACGACCGGGGCCTGTCCCGCAAGCACATCTTCGAGTCGATCCACGGCTCCCTGCGCCGCCTCGGCACCGACTACGTGGACCTCTACCAGGCCCACCGGTTCGACTACGAGACGCCGCTGGAGGAGACCCTGCGCGCGTTCGACGACCTCGTCCGGCAGGGCAAGGTGCTTTACGTCGGCGTGTCGGAGTGGCGGGCCGAGGAGATCGAGCGCGCCCTCAAGATCGCCGACGAGATGGGCTTCGACCGGATCGTCTCCAGCCAGCCCCAGTACTCGATGCTGTGGCGGGTCATCGAGGAGGAGGTCGTCCCGCTGTGCGAGCGCGAGGGGGTCGGCCAGATCGTCTGGTCGCCGATCGCGCAGGGCGTGCTGACCGGCAAGTACAAGCCGGGCCAGCCGCTGCCCGAGGGGTCGCGCGCCACCGACGACAAGGGCGGCGCGGACATGATCAAGCGCTATCTGAACGACGACCTGCTGACCCGCGTCCAGGAGCTGCGGCCCATCGCGGACGAGCTCGGGCTGTCGATGGCGCAGCTGGCGATCGCCTGGACGCTGCAGAACCCGAACGTGTCGGCGGCGATCGTCGGCGCGTCGCGTCCCGAGCAGGTCACCGACAACGTGAAGGCCGCCGGGGTGAAGCTGGACGCCGACGTGCTGAAGCGGATCGACGACGTGCTCGGCGAGGTCGTCATCCGCGACCCCGCCAAGACCGCCAGCCCGCCCAAGCGCCCCTGACCCGGGCCCGCGGCCCGGCGCCGGGCCGGCGCCGACCGGGGGCCGCGGAGCCGGCGGCTCCGCGGCCCGCGTCACTCCGGGTCCAGCAGGCTCATCTCGTAGACGAGCGTCTCGCCGTCCAGCAGGACGACCTTGTCGACCTCGTCGGCGCGCAGGCCGCGCCAGTTCTCCCCCAGCCAGCTCTCCGCGTCCGCCTGGGTGGAGAAGGTCTCCTCCGACATGCCGAGCGCGCTCCCGTCGCCCCGCTCCAAACGCCAGCTCCACGCCATCGCGTCGACCTCCCTCGTCGCGGGTGAGACTAGCCGGTCACGAGGCGGCTTCGATGGCGCGGCGCAGCGCTTCGGGCGTCTCGGTGTCGGACGAGCCGAGCGTGCGCCCGTCGATCCGCACGCTGGGAGTCCCCCGGACGCCGGACGATATGTAGCCCCGGCTGACCTTCCGCACGCTTTCGGCGTGGCGCTGGCTCGTCACGCACGAGGAGAAGTCGCCGTCGCCTTTCGGGATCCAAGCCCCGTAGAGGAGCAGCTCCTCCATCCGGTACCCCTCCGTGCCGAGGTTCGGCGGCTGGTGGGCGTACAGGGCGTCCTGGTACTTGAGCCAGTCCGCGCCGTCGCGCACGCAGCGCAGCGCGGCGGCCGCCCGGAGGGCGTTGCCGAACGCCGGCTGGTTGCCCTCGCCGAAGATGACCATCGGGCGGAACACGATCTTGGCCTGCCCCGCGACCGCGAGCCGCTTGAGCATGGGATCGTGCTTGCGGTCGAAGTTGCCGCAGTGCGGGCAGGCGAAGTCCTCGTAGATGTCGACGACCGGCGCGGTGACGCCCGGCCGGGCCATGACCAGGCTGCCGTCGGGCATCGGGGTCGCCTCCGCCCCGCCGGCGATCTTCCCGACC
>NZ_VCKZ01000707.1 GCF_005889745.1 Actinomadura geliboluensis | reverse complement strand
GCCCCGACGAGACGGCCCCGCCCGGCGGACCGCGCGGGGGCCGACACGAGGGCGTTCACGCCGCCCGGCATGGACGGCACCGCCTCGTCCACCCGGACCCGGTTCCTGGCGGGCGTCGGCGCCGCCGCCGGGACCGTCCTGGTCGGCGCCATCATCGCGGGGCTCGCGCAGGGCCGGGGGGACACCCCGGCCGCGCCGTCCGCCCACATCCGGTCGACGCCGACGGCGTCGGTCGTGCCGACGAGGGCGCACAGGGCGAAGCACAAAGCGCGGCACGCCGGGCACAAAGGCAGGCACAAGCGCGGCTGAGCAGTCCGGTGCGTCGTCAGGTGCGCCAGATCAGGACGAGCGCGCAGTCGTCGTCGCGGGCCGCCGCCATCGTCTCGACCAGCTCCCGCGCGCCGCTGCCGAACCCCTGCGGGACGAGCCGCTCCGCCTCGCCGAGCAGCCGGTCGATACCGGCGTCCAGGTCGCTGCCGGGCGACTCCACCAGCCCGTCGGTGTAGAGGAGGAGCGCGTCGCCCGGCCGAAGCGTGCCCCGCTCGGGGACGCAGTTCAGGTCGGGCACCACGCCGAGCACGACGCCTTTGGCGGAGCTGACCCGCCATTCGCCGCGACTCGCGTCGAACTGCACCGCGGGCGGGTGCCCCGCCGACTCGACCGTGTACTCCCCCGACTTCAGGTCGACGACGACGTGCACGGCCGTGACGAAGCCCTCGTCCCAGCGCTGGCGCTGCAGGTAGGCGTTGCAGGCGGGCAGGAAGCGGTCGGTCTGGACCGATCCAAGCAGCCCGCCGAACGCGCCCGACAGCATCAGCGCCCGGGTCCCCGCGTCGGTGCCCTTCCCCGACACGTCGACGAGCGCCACCTCCAGCCTGCCGTCGTCGCAGGACGACACGACGAAGTCGCCGCCGAACGACGACCCGCCGGCCTGCAGCATCACGACCTGCGAGGACCAGCCGTCCGGCAACTCGGGCATCTCGCCCTGCCGCCGCAGCCGGTCGCGCAACTCCAGCAGCATCGAGTCGCCGCGGAGGCCCTGCACGCCGAGCTGCTGCCGCGTCCGAGCCAGGGTGAGCGCGAGCACCGCCGTGATGGTCAGCGTGGCGATCATGCCGGGGCCGATGGCGGCCACGTCCTGCCAGGCGTTGTAGGTCACCATGGCGACGACGACGCCGAGAAGTGCGAGAAGACTGCGCACCTTCAGCAGCAGACCGCCGCCGAGCACGATCAGTACCAGCGCGCCGGACGGGGCCAGCCCGCGCGAGTCACTCGTGGTGGCGAGGCCGATCGCGATCGCACCGGCCGCGAGCACGGCGAAGACGTACCGCTCCCGGGTCAGCTTGCCCTGCCGGGCCCACCGGTACAGCGCCACGAGCAGGGGGATCCGCCGCAGGACGGCGCGCACCCGCGGCGGTAGCAGCTGCACCAGTCGTTGAAGCATGACTCCGGCACTGTATCGAGCAATCACCCCGGACGGTCGGTATCCGGGCCACCGGTGACTCCTTGTAACGGTCCAGGACGGTTTTATCTGGGTATGTGTCACCGCGGGGACACATGATGCCCCGGTGAAGGCAGAGCCCCGGCGAGGGGCGGAGACACGGCGAGAGGAGCGGGCGCATGGTCCAGCCCGGCATGCGGATCACGGTCGACGCGGCGATGCGCGCGCGGGACGTCTCGCGCCCCCGCCCCGAGGGCGCCGAACCGCCGCCCGCGGCGGCCGGGCCGGGCCCCGGCAAGCCCGCCGAGCCCGCCCGGCGCACCAAGGCCGCCAAGAACGAACGGCGCCGCCAGGGCAAGCGCGGCACCACCA
>NZ_VCKZ01000706.1 GCF_005889745.1 Actinomadura geliboluensis | reverse complement strand
AGATGTGTATAAGGGACAGCGGGAGTAGTGGGAGCGCTCCCAAGAATCCGATCGGACGCGGATTGTGTCAAGGGTCACAGGCCACATGGATGCACGGAATGGCTCCCCGGTCCCTCACCGCGCGCGCGAGCCGCCGTGAAAATTCGTGAAAGGAATGGAACAGGGGTTCCATGCCGCGTCCGGGCCGTTCTACGTTCACCGCAGTCCAGGAGTGGGAGCGCTCCCAAGCGAAAAGTCACGACGTGAAAGCCGAGATCATGAGATCGCCTTCCCCGCGCACCGCCGCGGCGGCCGCCCTGACCGGCGCACTGTGCGCGGCGGGCTCGCTCGCCGCCACCGGCGCCGTGCTCGGCGCGCCGCCGGCCCGGGCGGCCGTCGCCTGCGAGGTCGCCTACACCACCAATGACTGGGGCACGGGCTTCACGGCCGCCGTCACGATCACCAACCGCGGCGCGGCCGCCACCGGGTGGACGCTGACCTACTCCTACGCCGGGAACCAGCGGCTGGCGAACGGCTGGAACGGCCGCTGGTCGCAGTCCGGCGCGGCCGTCACCGTCCAGAACGAGAGCTGGAACGGCGTCCTCGCGACGGGTGCGTCCGTCCAGGCCGGAGCCCAGTTCACCTACAGCGGCAGCAACGCCGACCCCACCGACTTCAAGGTCAACGGCACGGCCTGCAACGGCGACGCCGGGCCCACCGATCCGCCGACGACGCCCACCACTCCCCCGCCCGGCGGGCCGGCACCGGAGCTGAAGGTCTCCGGCACCGCCTTCACCGACGCCGCCGGCAACACCGTCCGGCTGCGCGGGGTGAACCGCTCCGGCGGCGAGTTCGCGTGCGTCCAGGGCAACGGCATCTGGGACGGCCCGATGGACGCGGCCTCGGTCGCCGCCATCAAGGGCTGGAACGCGAACGCCGTCCGGGTGCCGCTGAACTCCGACTGCTGGCTCGGGCTGGACGACGTCGACCCGGCCTACCGCGGCACCGCCTACCGGAACGCGGTGCGGAACTACGTCGGCCTTCTCGAAGAGAACGGCATCACGCCCATTCTGGAGCTGCATTGGAGCCACGGCCTGTGGACCGGCAATGACAACCATTGCGCCACGGCCGCCGCCGAATGCCAGAAACCGATGCCGGACGCCGAATACGCGCCCGAGTTCTGGCGGCAGGTCGCCGCCGCGTACAAGGACGACAGGGCCGTCGTATTCGACCTGTTCAACGAGCCGTATCCGAACAACTTGCAGGTCATGGACTACGGCCAGTCGTGGAAGTGCTGGCGGGACGGCGGCGCGGACTGCACCGGCCTGACCTACGAGGCCGCCGGCATGCAGGACCTCCTCGACGCGGTCCGCTCCACCGGGGCCGAGAACGTCGTGATGGTGGCGGGCAGCAGCTACTCCAACGACCTGTCCCAGTGGCTCGCGCTGAAGCCGTCGGACCCGGCCGGCAACCTCGCGGCGGCCTGGCACTCCTACAACTTCAACTACTGCAGGGACGCGGCCTGCTGGGACCAGCAGCTCGCGCCCGTCGCCGCCGCGGTGCCGCTCGTCGCCGGCGAGATCGGCGAGAACACCTGCGGCCACGCCTACGTCGACACGCTGATGGCCTGGCTCGACGCGCACGCCGCGTCCTACCTCGGCTGGACGTGGAACACCTGGGACTGCTCCAGCGGCCCCTCCCTGATCAGCTCCTACGACGGCACCCCGACCGCGTACGGAGCCGGGCTCCGCGACCACCTGCGGTCCGCCCCCCGTCTCT
>NZ_VCKZ01000224.1 GCF_005889745.1 Actinomadura geliboluensis | reverse complement strand
CGGGTTCGGTCTGCGACATGGCGTCCAGTCCAGCCGCCGCGGCCGGGCCGCCGCATCGCCAGAACGAGTGCACCCGGCCGGTGCGGTAGGGCCGGAGAGCCAGCGTCCGGTTCGCTCTTTCGAGTGATGCCGCCGCCCCCGGCCGCTTCCTAGGATCAAGGCGATGACCAGCATGGACACGCCGGTGCTGCGGAAGACCGCGGCCGAGGCGGCGCTCGCGGCGGCCGCGGTCGCCCCGGCGCTGATCGACCAGGCGACCACCGACACCTCGGCGGCGGCGTGGACGGCGCTGGCCGGCTACGGCGCCGTCGCGCTCGGCTGCCTCGCGCTGCGGCGGCACCGGCCGCTCACCGCGTTCGGGGTGCTGCTGGCCGTCCTCGCGGCGGTGCAGGTCGCCGCCGCGACCGCCGAGGTGAAGCCGAGCGGGCTGACCGTCCTGCCGGTGGCGTTCGCGCTGTACGCGGCGGGGGCGTACAGCGCTCCGCGCCGGTCGGGGGCGGCGCTGCTGCTCGGCGCCGCCCTCGTCGCCGGGGGCCTCGCCGCCAACCACCTCACCGCGCCCGAGGGCTGGCGCGGCGGCTCCGACGTGCTCGCCTACGTCGCCGCGCTCCCGGTCGCGTGGGCGCTGGGCGTGGCCGCGCGCGGCCACCGGGGCATGCTGGCCGCCGCGGAGCAGCGCGCCGCCGGACGCCCGCCGCGAGCAGCACCTGCTCGCCGAACGGGCGGCCGCCGCCGAGCGCGTGCGGATCGCCCGCGACATGCACGACGTGGTCGCGCATTCGCTGACGCTCCTGGTCGTGCACGCCGAGACCGTCCGGGCCCGGTCCGGGGAGCTGCCGCCCTGGGCACGCGAGCGCGTCGACGCGATGGCCGCCGCCGGACGCCAGGCCACCAGCGAGATGCGCGAACTCCTCCAGGTGCTCCACGACGGGGGCACCACCGCCGCGCCTGGCATCACTGCCGCGCCTGGCACCACCGCCGCGCCCCGCGCGCCCGCGCCCACCCTCGCCGGGCTGCCCGCGCTCGTGGACGCCGCCCGCACCGCCGGGAATCCGACGAGCCTCACCGTCACCGGCGACATGGAGGAGCTGCCCAGGACCGTCCAGCTCACCGGCTACCGCGTCGTCCAGGAGGGGCTCGCGAACGCCCGCCGCCACGCGCCCGGTGCGGAGGTCACGGTCCGGGTCGACGCCTGCGGGCACGACGTGAGCATCGAGATCGACAGTGGAGCACCCGACGGGGATGTCACGCGGGCGCCCGGCGCGGGCATCGGCCTGCACGGCCTCGAAGAGCGCCTCGCCGCGCTCGGCGGCACGCTCGACGCGGGCGCCACGCCCGGCGGCGGCTTCCGGGTCGCGGCCACGATCCCGGTCGGAGCCCGCGATGCCGTCCGCTGACCGCCGCATCACGGTCGCGATCGCCGATGACGAGCGCGTCGTCCGCGACGGGCTCCGCGCCATCATCGAGACCCAGCGGGACATCGAGGTCGTCGGCACCGCCGGGGACGGCGACGCCGCGCTGCGGCTCGCCACCGGCACCGGCCCCGACGTGCTGCTGCTGGACGTGCGCATGCCCGGCCGCGACGGCCTGTGGGTCCTCGACCGGCTCGCCCGGCGGGGCCTGCTCGGCCGCACCCGCGTGCTGATGCTCACCACCTTCGACCTGGACGAGTACATCGACGAGGCGCTCGCGACCGGCGCCGCCGGGTTCCTGCTCAAGAGCTCCTCCTACGAGGAGCTGCTCGCCGCCGTCCGCGCCGCCGCGTCCGGCGACGCCGCGCTCAGCCCCGGCGTCGCGCGCCGCGTCATCGACGGCTACCTCGCCCACCGCCGCGCGGCCCGCCCCGCCCCCGCCGACCTGGCCCGCGTCGAGGCGCTGACGCCGCGCGAGCGGGACGTCCTGGCCCTCATCGGCGACGGCCTGAGCAACGCGGAGATCGCCGAGCGGCTCGTCCTGTCCGAGCACACCGTGAAGTCGCACGTCAGCCGGCTGCTCACCAAGGCCGGCTGCCGCAGCCGGGGGCAGGCCGCGGCCCTCGCGCACCGCGCCTCCGTCTCCGGATGCGCAACGGAGCCGCGCACGTCGTCACCGGAGCCGTAGGCCATCGCGAGGGCGCGCGATCTAACCGCGCGGCAAGGCTGATAGAGAGTTACGGGAAGTCCTGTCTTCTGGTGAGTTCTCGCCGTCTGCTGCTACAAATGTAGTAGGCAGCCGAGCCGTCGGCCGCTCGGCGATCACAGCAGAAGAGAGAGGGGCCCATGGTCTTCAAGCGGTTGCTCGGCGCCTTCGGGGTGGGGGGACCTTCGGTCGAGACCGTCCTCGGCACGGCGCAGGCCCGCCCCGGGGAGCACCTGTCCGGCGAGGTCCGGATCCAGGGCGGCGACCACGACGCGCACATCACCCGGGTGATCGTGAGCCTGGTCACCCAGGCCGAGTACGAGCACGGCGACCACGAGGGCGCCGGGACCCGCGAGTTCTACCGGGGCGCGGTCGCGGGACCGCTCCACATCGGGGCCGGGCAGTACCAGTCGGTCCCGTTCCAGCTGCCGCTGCCGTGGGAGCTGCCGGTGACCGAGGTCAACGGGCAGCACCTGCACGGCATGGCCATGGGCGTCCGCACCGAGCTGGAGGTCGCCGGGGCGGTCGACGCCGGCGACCTGGACCCGATCTCGGTGACGCCGCTCCCGTCCCAGCAGCGCGTGCTGTACGCGTTCGGGACGCTCGGCTTCACGTTCAAGAGCGCCGACGTGGAGGAGGGGCACATCGCCGGCCTCCACCAGGAGCTGCCGTTCTACCAGGAGATCGAGTTCTACGCCCCGTCCGAGTACGCCGGGCAGATCAACGAGGTGGAGCTGACGTTCGTGGCCGACCCGCACGGGCTGGCGGTGATCCTGGAGGCCGACCGGCGCGGCACCGCGTTCACCGAGGGCGACGACGTCTTCGGCCGCTACCACGTCTCCCACCAGGACGCCCTGCAGATGTCCTGGGAGCACGAGCTGGAGAACTGGCTGCGGGCCGTCGCCGGCCACGGGCACGCCGGCCACGGATACACAGGGAACGGTTACGCCGCCCCTGGTTTCGCCCATGACTCCCACCACCACGGCGAGCAGCACGGCCACGGGCCCGGCTGGGGCGGCGTCGCCGCGGGCGCGGCGGGCGGTCTGGCGGCCGGGCTCGTCGCGGGCGCCGTCGTCGACCAGATGCTCGGCGACGACGAGGACGAGCAGGAGGAGCCGTCGGTCGGCGACGCCTTCGCGCAGATGAGCGAGCAGGCCGTGCAGAACGCCTACCAGCAGGCCGCGTTCGAGCAGGCCGTCGAGGACGCCTACGAGAACGCGTATGAGGACGCCTACGAGGAGGCGTACGAAGAGGCGTACGAGGACGCCTCGGAGGACTTCGAGGGCGAGGACTGACCCGTGGCACTTGCTACTACACTTGTAGCAGCAGGGTGAGACGAACAGCGAGTGGAGGAGGATCCGATGGCCTTCTGGGACAAGCTGCGGGAGTCGACCCAGACCATGCAGACGCAGCTGCTCAGTAAGAAGAACGAACTCAAGAGCGGAGCGTTCCGGGACGCGAGCATGGCGATGTGCGCGCTCGTCGCGGCGGCCGACGGCAGCGTCGACCCGTCCGAGCGGCAGCGCACCGCGTCCCTGATCGCCTCCAACGAGGTGCTGCAGAACTTCCCGGCGGACGACCTGCAGCGCCGCTTCAACGACTACGTGTCCAAGCTGACGGCCGACTTCGACTTCGGGAAGGTCTCCGTCCTCCAGGACATCGGCAAGACCAAGAAGAAGCCCGCCGAGGCGCGCGCCGTCATCCAGATCGGCATCGTCATCGGCGGCGCGGACGGCCACTTCGACGACCGGGAGAAGGCCGTCGTCCGCGAGGCGTGCTTCGCCGTCGGCCTGGACCCCGCCGAGTTCGAGCTCTGAGCCGGCCGGGGCCCGCCGTCACCGGAACGCGAGCAGCGACAGCAGGGCCGGCGCGATCACGTGGTCCAACTGGAGGGTCGCGGCCGTCAGCGAGCCGGTGAAGACCCCGTTGCCGAGGAGCAGCAGCGGGCCGGTGACCGCGTTCTTGGCCGGGGGCGTGCCCATCAGCGCCTCGACGCGCTGCACGACCCCCGAGTCGGCGAACGCGGTGACCGGTCCGGCGGCGGGCGGCTGGGCGAGCGCGACCTTCGCCAGCGTCCGGGCGACCAGGGCGCGGTCGCCCGCCGCCTCGGCGGCGTCCTCGTCCGCCCACCGCTCCACCGCGAGCCGCAGCGCCTCGTCCAGCGCCCGGACGGGCGGCAGCACCGCCGCGGCGAGCGCGCCGGCCGCGAGGTAGCGGTGGTGGCGGTGCCTGAGATGGGACGTCTCATGCTCCAGCACGACGTGCAGTTCCGCGGCGGTCAGGTCGCGCAGGAGGCCGCGGGACAGCAGCACCCCGCCGTGCCGGCCCGGGACCGCGACGGCGATCGGGGTGTCGGTCTCCAGCGGCCCGCCCGTGTCGCGCCGCGCGGCGCGCAGCTCCCGCGACCAGGCCGCGACCGTCCGGCCCGCGACCGCGAACCCGGCGGCGGCCAGCACCGCCGCGGGGATCCCGACCGCGTGCGGGACGGGGCTGTCGTCGCCGAAGAGCGCCCATTCGGGGACGTGCGCGGCGGCGGCCGGGGCCAGCGTCGCCGCGTAGTTGATCGCCACGAAGACGCCGGTGCCGAGCGCCGCCACGGCCGTCATCGCCCCGGTCGTCGCGAGCAGCCGCGCCGACCAGGACGGGTGCAGCCGTAACGGGGCGGCGAGTCCGAGCACGAGGCTCAGCGTGACCATGATGGCCAGCGGCAGGAAGGTGAACCAGTTCACCTGCCGCCGTCCGGACCGTCGAGGACCTCGCGCAGCTTCCGCGCCTCCTCGGCGCTGAGCGAGCGCGCGAACCGGCTCAGCACGGTGCCCGGGTCGCTGGCGTGCCGCAGATGGTCGTGCATGCGCCCGGCCACCAGCTCCGACTCGTCCACCGCGAGCCGGTACCGGTAGTGCCGCCCCGCGCGGGTGCGCGAGACGAGCCGCTTCTCGTGGAGCCGGTGCAGGATCGTGTTCACCGTCGTGTACGCCGGCTCGCCGTCGAGGCGCTCCACCAGCTCGGCGGTGCTGGCCGATCCGCCGAGCCCGGCCAGCGCGGCGAGCACCTCCGCCTCCAGCTGCCCGAGCGGCCTGCGCGTCATCTCCGTCAGCCTCCCTTCCGCAGCACGTCCGGCTCCAGGTAGATGAGCCGGGCGATCGGCACGGCCGCGCGGATGCGGGCCTCCGCGTCGTTGATGGCGTCGGCGACCTCGCGGGCGTCGTCCTGCAGGTCCACGGCGATCTTGGCCGCGACGAGCAGCTCGTCCGGCCCGAGGTGCATGGTGCGCATGTGGATCAGCTGCGGGACGTCGGGGCTCGCCACGATCGCCCGCCGGATCTCCCGGACCTGCTCGGCGGTCGCGGACTCGCCGATGAGCAGGCTCTTCACCTCGGTGCCCAGCACGATCGCGATCGCCGCGAGCAGCAGGCCGATCGCGGCGGTGCCGATGCCGTCCCAGACGCCGTTGCCCGTGGCGAGGGTCAGGCTGACGCCGGCGAGCGCGAAGACCAGGCCCGCCAGCGCGCCGGTGTCCTCCAGCAGGATCACCGGCAGCTCCGGCGACTTCGACCGCCGGACGAACTGCACCCAGCTCGCCCGGCCCCGGCTGCGGTTGGACTCCTTGACCGCCGTGCGCAGCGCCGTCCCCTCCAGGACGATCGCGATCAGCAGCACGACGATCGGCACCCACTGCCACTCCTCGATCGGGTGCGGGTCGGAGATCTTGTGCCACGCCTCGTACAGCGCGAACAGCCCGCCCAGGCTGAACAGCACGATCGCCACCAGGAACGCGTAGATGTAGCGCTCGCGCCCGTACCCGAACGGGTGCTCCTCGGTCGCGCGGCGCTCCGCCCGCTTCCCGCCGATCAGCAGCAGCGCCTGGTTGCTGGAGTCGGCGACCGAGTGGATCCCCTCGGCCAGCATCGAGGACGACCCCGTCAGCGCGAACGCCACGAACTTGGTGACCGCGATCCCCAGGTTCGCGCCCAGCGCGGTGACGACCGCCTTCGTGCTTCCCTCGGCGCTCACGTGCTTTCCTCGGCGCTCACGTGCTCCCCTGTTCCCGTCCGGCCGGCTTCCCTGATGGACGTGCGGTCAAGCGTAGGCAGTGATGGCCGGGAGCATGTCCTGCAGGGTCCGGCCCTGGCCGGGTTCGCCGATGGCGTTCATCTTCCACCCGCCGTCCTGCCGGTACACGCTCGCCATCACCATCGCGGTGTGGCGTCCGCCGCCGCTGAGGGTGTACCGCGCCAGCTCCTCGCCGGTGGTCTCGTCGACGAGCCGGCAGAAGGCGTTCTCGACCTCGTCGAAGGTCTGCCCGGAGAACGAGCTGACCGTGAACACCAGCGACGTCACCGGGGCCGGGACGCGCGACAGGTCCACGATCACCGACTCGTCGTCGCCGTCGCCCGCGCCGGTGAGGTTGTCCCCGGTGTGCCGGACGGACCCGTCGTCGCTCGCCAGCTTGCCGAAGTAGATGACGTCCGCCACACCGCCGTCGGCGAGCAGCACGCACGAGGCGTCCAGGTCGATGTCCTGCTCGCGCTGCTTGCCGAACAGGCCCTTCTTCTTCACCGCGTCCCAGCCCAGGCCCATCCGGACCCTGCTCAGCGTCCCGCCCGGCTTCTCCAGCGAGATCCGCTGCCCCTTGACCATCGACACCGCCACGGCCGATGCCTCCCCTCGTCCCGATGCGCAGCACGCCGGTCCCGGCGCGCGGTCATAAAACTACACGTGTAGCAACACGCCGCGCCCGCGCCTTGACCTTCGAGACCCCAGCCGCCCATATATCGGAACGAGATTCCCGTTAATGGAACGACTGCCACCGGATCGTCGACCTTCAGCAGGTGGATGCGGCCCGTTGACGCTCCAGCGGCGGTCAGCATCATGGCCTCGACATCGCGGCGACCGGCTTCGGCACCCCAGAGCCGGGCCGCGTCCGCCGCCCGGACGACGCCTTCAGCGGCCACCTCGAAGCCCAGCTCGCCGCAGAGCAGGTCCAGGTGGGGACGGAAGTCGGTGACGCCGATCAGCACGGCGGTGATGCCGGTGACGAGCGGCGCGGGGTCGGTGCTCACGTGGCCTCTTCTCTCGTCGCCGGACGGTCGGTGCGTTCCGAGTCACCGGCTTCCCGGGCCTGCGCGGCAAGGCGCGCGCCCAGCAAGCGGCCGAGCGTCAGCGCCGGGCCGACGCTCATGCCGCCGACGTAGTTGTCACCGGCGAACACGTCGTTGCCGAGCACCTCGCCCACCGCGTACAGGCCGCCGATGGTGCCGCCCTCGCGGTCCCGCACGGCCAGGTCACTGCCGACCCGGAGGCCGTCCCGGCTGAGGATCGAGGCGCCGACGGACGTCACCCCGTAGAACGGCGGCGTCCGAATGGGCATCGGGAGCGTCGTCCTGCCGTGCTCGGGGTCGTGCCCGGCGGCGACGGCGGCGTTGTAGCGCCCGACGGTGGCGGTCAGCCCGGCCGCGTCCACGCCGAGCCGCCCGGCGAGTTCCTCCAGGGTGCGCGCCGCGACGATCCACCGGCCGCGCCGCAGCTCGGCGGCCATGCGCTCGCGAGTCCAGTCGCCCGCCCCGTTCCTGAGGAGCGGGTCCGCGACCCGGGCGACGGCGTCGTCCCAGACGATGTGCATCGCGAGCCCGGCCTGCTCGGTCAGGGCGAGCTCGCGCCGTTCGGGGCTCGTCACGTCCTCCGCGACGAACCGCTCGCCGGCGCGGTTCACCCAGATCTCGTGGGGCGTCCGGTAGGCGGGCGCCACCTCGATGAACGCCTCCCGGTAGTCGACCGCGAAGCCGGGGCGGCCGGGGTCGGGGATCAGGCCCATGACCGGCAGGAACGTCCCGTTGCCGCTGACGTCGGCGCCCAGCTCGGCGGCCAGGGCCAGGCCGTCGCCGGTGGCGTGGTCGAGGCAGCCGATCAGCGCGTCCTCGCAGCCTGGCGGCAGGAACCGGTTGCGCAGCTCGCGGTTCGCGTCGTAGCCGCCGGTGGCCAGCACGACGGCGCCGCCGTGCGCGGTGAAGTCGCCCTCGCCGTCGCGGGACGCGGTGACGCCGACCACGCGTCCGCCGCCGACGAGCGCGCCGGTGACCCGGGCGCCGGTGACCAGCCGCACCGCGCCGTCCCGCACCCATCGCCGCAGCTCCCGTTCCAGGACGCGCAGCATCGATCGCCCCTGCTCGACGCCCCAGTAGGTGCGGGGCGCCGCGTAGACCTCGTGGCCGTGCACCAGCGCCGGGGTGTCGGGATGGAAGTCGAAGCCGAGGTCCTCCAGCCAGTCGACCGTGCCGCCCTGCCTGCTCACCGTCTCCCAGGAGAGTTCGGGATCGGCCTTGCCGTGGGACAGGCGCATGACGTCCTGCCAGTGCGCGCGCGGGTCGTCGTCAATGCCGCGCGCGGTCTGCCGTCGGGTGCCCGCGCCGCTGATCTCGCCGTTGGCGATGTGGAGCATGCCGCCGAGGACCGGCCGCTTCTCGATCAGGAGCACGCTCGCGCCGCCCGCGGCGGCCTCGATGGCCGCGCAGAGGCCGGCGCCGCCGCCGCCGACCACGACGACGCCGAACCGCCCCAGCTGCTCCACCACCCTGCCACCCCGTTTCAGTATGCGGAATGCCGTTTCAGAACCTAGGAGGGCGGTCGGGGGCCTGTCAACGCTCGCGCCGCGCACCGGCGCTGGATCGGGTGTTCCGCAGAGCTTCACCGTCCCCTCACACCCGGTTCGGGACGCGGGGCGGGCCCCGGCCCTAGCTTCGCGGGGCAACACACGCTCCGAAACCGAGGTTGTTATGTCGCTACGACATGTGCTGGCCGGCGCCGCCGTCGTGTCCGTGTTCGCCTGGCCCGCGGCCGCGCACGCGTCCCCGCACGCATCGCCGGGCGGCGGGCACGGCGTCCTTCCGCAGAAGACCCACTTCGACCTGCAGGCGCACCGCGGCGGGATCGGCATGACGACCGAGGAGTCGCTGGAGGGCTTCGGCAAGGCGATGCGCCTGGGCGTCACCACGCTCGAACTGGACACCCAGATCACCAAGGACCGGAAGGTCGTCGTCACCCACGACCGGCGGGTCAGCGCCCAGAAGTGCCGCGACACCGCGCCCGCGACGCCCGGCGACCCGATGTACCCCTACGTCGGCAAGTACATCAAGGACCTCACCCTCGCCCAGGTCAAGACCATGGACTGCGGCTACCAGCAACTCCCCGGCTTCCCGGAGCAGGAGCAGGTCAAGGGCTTCCGGATGGTGGAGCTCAAGGACGTCCTGAACCTGGTCAAGAGCTACCGCGCCAAGCAGGTGAAGCTGAACGTCGAGACCAAGGTCGAGGCGGGCGCCCCCGACGAGACGGCGCCGCGCGAGCTGTTCGTCCGCCGGGTGTACGAGGAGATCCACG
Source organism: Actinomadura geliboluensis (assembly GCF_005889745.1). GTDB lineage: Bacteria > Actinomycetota > Actinomycetes > Streptosporangiales > Streptosporangiaceae > Spirillospora > Spirillospora geliboluensis. Next base: position 5,656 of record NZ_VCKZ01000224.1, on the reverse strand, counting down.
CGTCCGGCATCGAGCGGCAGGTCACCATCCAGTCGTTCGACTGGGGCGCGCTGAAGGCGATGCACCGGCTCGCGCCGTCCTACCCGCTGGTGGCGCTCACCAACTACGACTTCCTGCAGGTGGGCAAGCCCGGCGCGTCGCCGTGGCTCGGCGGCGTCGACACCGACGACTACGGCGGCGACTTCGTCAGGGCCGCCGCCGCGATCCCCGGCGTGCGGGCGCTGTCGCCCGTCTACGGCTTCCCGCAGAACGGCACGGTCGGGGATCCCGGCTTCCGCTTCTACGTCTCGAAGACGATGGTCGCCGACGCGCACGCCCGCGGCCTGCGGGTCGTCCCGTGGACGTGCGACGACCCCGCCACCGTCGAGGCGCTCATGGACATGGGCGTGGACGGCGTCATCACCGACTACCCGAACCGGGTCCGCCGGATCATGGCCGAGCGCGGCATGCGGCTGCCCAAGGCGTACCAGCCGCGCTGACGCCCGGCCCGCCGGCTCACCGGGCCGCCGGGTCGGGGGCCTGGGCCTCCGGTCCGGCGGCGAAGCGGGCGCGCAGGGTCTTGCGGTCGAGCTTGCCGACGGCGGTCTTCGGGATGGCGTCCGCGAAGATGATCTTGCGCGGCTTCTTGTAGGAGGCGACCCGCTCGGTCACGTGCTCGACCAGCCGGTCACTGAGCCCGTCGTCCGGCTCGGTGCCCTCGGCGAGGACGACGACGGCGGTGACCGCCTCCACCCACCGCTCGTCGGGCGTGCCGACGACAGCGGCCTCCCGCACCGCCGGGTGCTCCAGCAGGACGTCCTCGACCTCGCGCGGGTAGACGTTGTAGCCGCCGCTGATGATCATGTCGGACGTCCGGTCCTTGAGGAACAGGAAGCCGTCGCCGTCGAGGACGCCGACGTCGCGGGTGTGCACCCAGCCGTCGCGGAAGGTCTGCGCGGTCAGCTCCGGGGCGTCGAAGTACCCGGCGGTGGCGGACGGCCCGCGCACCACGATCTCGCCCGGCTCGCCCGGCGCGGCCTCGCGGCCGTCCTCGTCCAGCAGCCGCAGCTCGATGTCGACGGCGATCTGCCCGCAGGCGGCGAGCCGGTCGCCGGTGTGGTCCTCGGGGCGCAGCACCGCGATGCACAGCGGGATCTCGGTCTGCCCGTAGTACTGCCAGAACCGCTCCCGGCCCCACGCGCGCATGGCGCGCTCGATGACGGGGCGCGGCATCGGCGAGGCGCCGTAGATGACGCGGCGCAGCGTGGAGACGTCCGCCGCCGCGAACGCCGGGTGCTCGACCAGCATCTGGATCATGGTCGGCACCAGGTTGACCGCCGTGGCCCCGTAGCGGCCGATCGCGTCCAGGAACGGCTCCGGCGCGAAGCCCGGCAGGATGACGGTGCGGCCGCCTCGCAGCCACAGCGGCAGCACGAACACCCCGCTGGCGTGGATGAGGCTCGCCGCGTGCAGCATGACGTCGTCGGCCGTGGCCGGGAACAGGTTGAGCAGCACGTTCCGGCAGATCCCCGCGAAGGACGCCTGGGTGTGCTGCGCCGCCTTCAGCGTGCCGGTCGTCCCGGACGTGAACAGCGTGAGGATGACGTCCTCGGCGGCCACCTCGACGTCGGGCAGGGTCGCGGGGGCGCTCTCGGCCCGCTCCATGAGCGGCGCCTCGCCGTCCAGCGCGGTCTCCAGGCCGAGGAAGCGCACGTCCGGCAGGGCGGCGGCCAGGTCGCGGGCGCGGTCGGTCAGGTCGGCGCCGAACACGACCAGCTCGCAGCGGGTCTCGGTGAGCATCGTGACGTGCTCGGCCACCGACAGCCGCGCGTTGAGCGGGACGCGGTTGATCCCGGCCTTCACGCAGGCGAAGTCGAGCGGCACGCTGAGCAGGCCGTTGTTCACCAGCAGGCCGACGCGCCGGCGGTGCCCGGCGCCCTCCCGCGCCAGCGCGTGCGCGAGCCGGTTGCTCAGCTCGTCGACCTGGCCGAACGTCAGCTCCCGGTCGCCGAACACGACGGCGGTCCGGTCGGTGTGCTGCCGCGCGCCGCGGACGATCAGTTCACGGGTGGTGGGGCTCACGGGGTGGTCTCCTCTCCGGCGAAGCGCCCGTGCCGGCCGGCGCCGGCGACGAAGCGGGCGGCGCCGCTCACGCCCTCGCGCGCCACGACGGGGACGCCGGCGGCGCCCTCGCCGCGCAGCGCCTCGGCGAGGGGCAGGTCGAGGCCGGCGTAGGTCGAGGCGCGGTCGGCCAGCACGCATTCGAACGGGAACGCCGCGATCTGGTCGGCGAGTTCACGGGCCGCGTCGACCGCCTCCCCGGGTTCGACGACCCGGTTGGCGAGGCCGATCGCGAGGGCCTCGTCCGCCTCGACGGGGCGGCCGGTCATGATCAGGTCGAGCGCGCGGCCGAGGCCGACGACGCGGGGCAGCCGGACGGTGCCGCCGTCGATGAGCGGCACGCCCCAGCGGCGGCAGAAGACGCCGAACACGGCGTCGCGCTCGACGATCCGCAGGTCGGCGAGGAGCGCGAGCTCCATCCCGCCCGCCACGGCGTACCCGCTGACGGCAGCGATGAGCGGCTTGCTCAGCGCCATCCGGGTCGGCCCCATCGGGCCGCTGCCGCCGCCGTCGGGGTCGAGATCATGGTGGCGGTCGGGGTCGCTCACCGCGGTCAGGTCGGCGCCGGCGCAGAACGTCCCGCCGCTGCCGGCGAGCACCGCGACGCGCTGGCCCGGGTCGGCCTCGAACGCCGCGAACGCCTCCCGCAGCTCGGCGGCCATGGGCCCGTCGACGGCGTTGCGCCGGTCGGGACGGTCCATCCAGATCGTGGTGGTGGTGCCCGCCACCTCGACACGCACGTCCGCCATCGCCACCTCCCGGTCCTACAGTGAAACGACCGCCCCACTTATAACGCATCTTGGCAAGAACAGTCTAGAAGGTGTTGCAAATGCTCGAGCCGACCGCCCGCAAGCTCGTCCTGGACCTGGTGACGGCCAGCCCGCGCACCCGGTTCTCGATCGCGGCGCTGTGCCGGGCCGGGGAGATCGTCGGGCTGAGCGCGCCGAGCGTCCGGATGGCGGCGAAGCGGCTGAACGAGGAGGGCGTGCTGGAGCGCACCGGCCGCGGCGTCTACCTCCCGCGCCCCGAGCGGCTGCGCACCTACCCGCACGTCGAGCACTGGACGGCCCGCGACGGCACCCGCGTCCCGTGGACGGGACGCTGGGCCGCGGTCGAGAACTCCGCAACCGCCCGCAGCGACCGCGCCGCCCTGCGCCACCACGACCGCGCCCTGCAGCTCCTCGGCTTCCACGCCTGGCGCGGCGCGCTGCACGTCCGTCCCGACAACCTCCGCGGCGGCGTGGCGGGGTTGCGCGAGACGCTCGCCGGCACCGGCATGGCCCCCGGCGCCGTCGTCTTCGCGGTCGACGAACTCGCCCCCGACACCGACCGGGAGCTGCGCGGCCTCTGGGACACCGAGGCCCTCACCGGCGCCCTCACCCGCACCGCCGACGAGCTGACCCGCAGCCGCGACCGCCTGACCACCCTCAGCCCCGAGGAGTTCGCCCGCGAGTCCCTGCTGCTCGGCAGCCGCGCGATCGCGACGATCCTGCACGACCCGCTGCTCCCCGAGGAACTGTGCGACCCGGCCCCCCACCGGCGGCTGGTCGCGCTGACCAAGACCTACCAGGACACCGCCCAGAAAGTCTGGGCCCGCCTCCTCGACCTCGACGACCGGGGATGACGGCCGGCCGGCGGCGCGCGCCGCCGGCCGTCCGACCGCCGGTTCAGACCGCCGAGGGGTGCAGGACCTGGTGCTCGAGGGGCGGCTGGTACCCGCTGAGCGTGCGAGCGAACTGCAGAGCCTCGGCCCATTCCTCCTGAGCGCCCAGGATCCACGCCTTGTTCACGATCGCCGCCAGAGGAAGGACGCGAGGCGGGCCGCCTCCTCGTCGACGGCGTTCTGGTCGCTCTTGGCGAGGGGGCGCAGCGGAGAGACGGTGACGGTGTCCGCCTTCACGGTCCAGGTCGCGGCGACGCGGCCGTCCACCAGGACGACGCGCTCGCCGGCTACCGAGAGGCCCCGGTGGGCGTCGTCGATGATGCGGCGCCGGTCCTGGTAGCCGAGGATCGCGTTGTCGAAGGCCGGCAGGAAGCGCACCGGAGCGGGGGTGTCCGGGTCGGGGCGCGGGGCGTCGGGGAGGTCGAGCAGCTTGCGGCCCCGCTCGTCGCGGAAGACGACCAGCTCGTCCCGCAGCGCGGCGACGGCGGCGGGCAGCCCGGCGAGACCGCACCAGGCCCGCAGGTCGGACGACGTCGCGGGGCCGAACGCGGCGAGGTAGCGCCGCACCAGCGCCTGCCCGACCGGGTCGGAGTCGTCCGACGACAGCGGGTCGATCTCCCGTCCGAGCCAGGACGAGAGCAGCGCGTTGCGGACACCGCCCTTGGCGCGCCACAGCCCGCGCGGCGGCGTCTGCACCATCGGCAGGAGGGCCGAGACCAGCATCTCGCCCAGCGCGCGCCGTCCCGGCGCGGGCCAGCGGTCGGCGACCGCCTCGACCAACTCCGCCATGGTGCGTGGCTGCCCATCGTCCATCACCGCCCGGCCGGCCGCCGCAAGCTCCTCCAGGTCCACCCCGTCGAGCTCCTGGCGGTAGACGCCGAGGACACGCTGGCGCAGCATGGCGTCGTGGCGCGCCCGCCAGGCCAGGGCGTCGTCCGCGGCGACGAGGTGGATGGTGCGGCGCATGAGCGGCAGGCGCACCACGCGGCGGCCGGTCAGCAGGCCGGACAGCTCCGCCGGGTCGAACTCGCGCAACCGCGACCAGAGCCCGACGAACGGTTCCTGCGGCTCCTGCGCCTGCAGCCCGCCGAGCCGGGCGACGGCGTCGAGCACCGGCACGTCCGCGCGGTCGAGCAGCAGCTGCCGGGCGAGCGCGGCCCGGTTGAGCGCCCGATCGTCCAGAACCGTCACTGCCGCATCCCCTCTCCGCCTACCGGACGTTTTCCACTCTGGCAGCGATAGCGGCCACTTCCTGACCGCTTCACCGTGGCCGTGTGCGGACAGGTTCCCGGTGCTCTTCTCGAATTGTGCTGGGCGCGTTCCCTGCGAATCTGGGAGCATCACGACGTTCGAAGGACGAAATCACCGAATCGCTCACCATTGCCGGACGATCTCGTCGCCGGTGATCGGCAGGCCGGGTCTCGCCCTCCCCCTGATGCAAGGAGAACCATGTCCACTTCCGTCAAGCTCCAGGTGAACGGCACGCCGGACCAGGTCCGCGCCGTCGTGGAGCAGGCCCTGCAGGCCGAGGGCTTCCGCTTCACCTGGGAGGACCCGGCGCAGGCGATCATCGAGAAGGGCAGCCGCACGAAGGCGCTGCTCCTCGGCGCGTTCGCCACGCACTACAAGTACCGCGTGATGCTCGTCCAGCAGCAGGACGGCACCGTGGTCGTCGACCTCGGCCCCGCGACGACCGGCCTGTCCGGCGGCGCCATCGGCGTCGCCAAGGTGCGCAGGAAGCTCGACGAGGTCGGCCAAGTCCTGTCCGCCGCGTTCCAGCAGGGCGGCACCTTCATCCGGGCGATATGACCCGCGTCCGCGCCGGGACCGGCCCGATCGCGGGCGTCCCGGCGCGGCAGGCCGCCTGCTGCCCGACCCGGCGCACGCGTGGCT
>NZ_VCKZ01000705.1 GCF_005889745.1 Actinomadura geliboluensis | reverse complement strand
CTGTCGAGGTGGTGGGGGGTGAGGGTGGGGAGTGTGGCGTCGTCGAGGTGTCCTGCGGTGTGGACGACGGCGGTGAGGTCGGTCGTCTCGGCGAGGAGCGCGGCGAGGGCGGCGCGGTCGGCGGTGTCGCAGGCGGCGATGGTGACGTCCGCGCCGAGGCCGGTGAGTTCGGCGGCGAGTTCGGTCGCGCCGGGGGCGTCCGTGCCTCGTCGGCTGGTGAGCGTCAGTTTGCGGACGTCGTGGTGGGTGACGAGGTGGCGGGCGAGGAGGGTGCCGAGGGTGCCGGTGCCGCCGGTGATCAGGACGGTTCCGTCGCCGAACGCGGACGGCCGGTCGCCGGGGTCTGCGGCCGGGGAACGGGTGAGCCGCGGGGCATAGAGGCGGCCTTCGCGGATCGCCAGTTGAGGCTCCCCGGTCGCGAGGGCGGCGGGCAGTGCTGCGGCGGAGGCGTCCGTCCCGTCCAGGTCCACGAGGACGAACCGGTCGGGGTGCTCGGCCTGCGCGGCGCGGAGCAGCCCCCACACGGCGGCGGCCGGGAGGTCGGCGACGTCCTCGTCCGGACGGGCGGCGACCGCGTAGCGCGTCACGACGGCGAGCGTGGTGTCGGCGGTCCGCTCGTCGCTGATCCAGTCCTGGAGCAGCGCCAGCATCCGGTGCGTGAGGGCGCGCGTCCGCGCGGGCGGTTCGGTTTCGCCGTCCTCGCCGGTGGCCTCTTGGACGCACAAGACCGCGGCCAGGGACGTTGCCGCGCCCGTGTCGAGAGCGGCGCGGAGCGCGTCGGCGTCTTGGTGCAGGGTGACCCCTGCCGTCGCCGCCGTGGCCGGGGAGGAGACCGCGTGCCACTCCACCTCGAACAGGGCGTCGTGGGTGCCGGTCCGGCGCGGCAGGTCGGCGGGGGAGAAGGGCTTCAACGTCACCGCGTCCATGTGGGCGACCGGGGCGCCGTCCGCGTCGGTGAGGAAGACCGTGACGGCGTCGTCCCCGGCCGGGGAGATCCGCGCCTTGAGCGCGGTCGCGCCGGGCGCGCCGAGCAGGGTCACGCCGGTCAGCGCGGAGGGCAGCCGCAGTGCGCCGTCATCGTCGCCCTCGCCGTCGAGCAGCACCGGCTGTAGGACGGCGTCGAGCAGCGCCGGGTGGACGCCGAAGTCCGCTGCGGTGGCGTCCTCGGGGAGGTCCGCCTCGACCAGCACGTCGGTGCCGTCGCGCCATGCCGCCCGGACGCCCTGGAACACCGGGCCGTGGCCGAGGCCGGTCCGCAGCAGCCGGTCGTAGAGGCCGGCGACGTCGATCGGGCGCGCTCCGGGTCCGGGCGTGACGGACCGCTCGGCGGTCTCGCCGCCGCTGCCGATCACGCCGGTGGCGTGCAGAGTCCAGGGGGCGTCGTCCGCCTCCCTCGCGTGCAGGGACAGCTCGGAGGCGGCGACCGTCACACGCAACTGCACCGACCCGTCCTCGGGGAGGACCAGCGGGGTGCGGATCGCCAGTTCCTCGACGCGGTCGCCGCCTTCGCGCAGCGCGGCGAACAGGGCGAGCTCGGTGATCGCGGAGGCGGGCAGGACGACCGCGTCCAGCACGGCGTGGTCGGCCAGCCACGTCTGGTCCTTGACGGACAGGCGGCCGGTGAAAACCGTCCCCTTCCCCTCGGGGAGTTCCACCGCCGTGCTCAAGAGCGGATGCCCGGTGGGCGTCAATCCCGCTGCGGAGACGTCTCCATTGCCGGGCGGAGTATCCAGCCAGTAGCGCTGGTGTTGGAAGGGGTAGGTGGGGAGTTTGTGTGTGGGTGTTTTGTGGGCGGGTTGGTGGTTCCAGGTGGGGGTGGTGCCGTGGGTGTGTGTT
>NZ_VCKZ01000223.1 GCF_005889745.1 Actinomadura geliboluensis | reverse complement strand
GAGATCTACACTCTCTCCGTCGTCGGCAGCGTCTCCGGCAGGATCGCCGCCTCGTCGCGGGCCGGGACGACCGCCGCGACCTCCGGCCACTCGGGCGGGTCGGGCGCGTCCGGCAGGCCGGGCCCGGTGCGCCAGAAGGCGCCGTGGCCGAACGCCAGGTACAGCCATCCGGCCAGTGCCGCCACCGCCGCGACGTCCACGATCACCATTCTCCGCAGCGTGGCACCGCGCCGGGGCGCCGTCCACCAGCCGGGTCAGCTCAGCGCGTCGAACGCCGAGCGGACGAGGGCGCGCTCCTCGGCGGTGACGTCCGCCGGACGGTGCGCGCACATGTTGTCGATCGCCGTCCGCAGCCGCGCCTCGGCGGCCTCGGCGGCGGAGGTGAGCGCGCCGACGACGGCGAGGGAGGTGGCCGCGCCGCGCGTCCCGGCGTCGAGCTTCTGGTGCCGCTCGAACTCCGCGGCGAGGCTGCGCAGCCCGGCCGCCTGGTCGGGCACCGGCAGCACGATCGCTCCGGCGGCGAGTGCCAGGTGCTCGTGGTAGCGGTCCTGCCAGGGCGTCCACTGCCAGCCGGGCCAGTGCGCGCCGGCCTCGTCGAGGACGCGGTCGAGGGTGCGGAGCGTCCAGACGCCCGCGCTCTCGGCATCGGCGTCGAGGTGGACGCCCTCGTCCGGGAAGGCGGGCCAGGAGACGACCGGCGACCAGTCTCGGTAGGCGTCCAGCGAGGCGGCGCCGTTCTCGATCACCATGGACGCGGTGGCGCGGACCATGTAGGCGCGGGTCACGCCGCCCCGGACGACGGTGACCAGGGTCGCCGGGGACGCCTCCTCGGCCGGCCGCACCGGAGGCACCGGGATCGGCAGCTCCCTCGGCAGCTCGCTACCGGGCGGGTAGACGTCGGGGTTCAGCTCGAACTGGGGCAGCGCGGCCATGAACTGCTCGGGCGTGCGGATGTCGTCCGGCACGGGGATGCCGCTCCAGCGGCGCACGCCCCGCTCGTCCTGCCCGACCGCGCCGGCGATCTCGCGGAGGCCGTCATAGGCCCAGTCGAGCCGCCAGCCCGCCGGCCAGGTCCGCCGGAGGGCGGCGAGCGCCGCGGCCCGGTAGGCGGGGCCGTCGAGGCAGTCGGAGAACCAGAGCAGCCGCCGCTCGCCGCGGTCGATGAGGGCCGCCCCGCTGCACTCGCATTCGTTCATCCACGCGTCCACGCGCCGCTGCCCGCGCGCGAACCGCTCCGCGAACTCCGGCCCGGGGAGCATGTCCAGCTCGATGGAGTACCCGCCCCACTGGGAGTAGTACAGCTCCCAGGAGCCGCCGTCCTTGATCACATAGTGCGCCCGCTCTCCCATGAACGCCGATGGTAATCGAATCATTACACACCGTTGGGACGTTTTCGGGAATCGGCTCGCTTCGGCCGCCGGGCGGCGCGGCGGCGGACGCTAGAGTCACGCGGGTGGACGATGTCCTCTGGAAGGCCCTCTGGAAGGCGGCCGGCACGCTGCGGGGCTCGGTCGACGCGGCGCAGTACAAGGACTTCGTTCTCGGGCTGGTGTTCCTCAAGTACGTCTCCGACGCGTCCGGCGAGGGGTCGTTCACCGTGCCGGACGGCGCGCACTGGGCGGACCTCACCGGCGAGCCCAGAGAGCCCGGAGAGCAGGGCGGGCTCGGCGCGCGGATCGACGCGGCCATGGACGCGGTCATGCGGGCCAACCCCGCCCTCGACGGCGCGCTCCCGAAGATCTTCACCGGGGTCGACCAGCGGCGCCTCGGCGAGCTCGTCGCGGTGATCGGGGACGTCCGGTTCGGCGGGCGGGCCGCGCGGGACGTGCTGGGCGAGGTCTACGAGTACTTCCTGGAGAAGTTCGCCCGCGCGGAGGGCAAGCGCGGCGGCGAGTTCTACACGCCGCCCTGCGTGGTGCGGCTGCTCGTCGAGATCCTGGAGCCGTTCAAGGGGCGGGTGTACGACCCGTGCTGCGGCTCGGGCGGCATGTTCGTCCAGGCGGAGAAGTTCGTCCTCAGCCACCGGGGGCGGCTGGACGACATCGCCGTCCACGGGCAGGAGGCCAACGAGCGGACGTGGCGGCTGGCCAAGATGAACCTCGCCGTGCACGGGATCTCCGGCGACATCCGCCGTTCCGACACCTTCCACGCGGACGCGCATCCGGACCTTCAGGCCGACCACGTGCTGGCCAACCCGCCGTTCAACATGTCGGACTGGTACCGCGACCCCGGCGACCCGCGCTGGCGGTACGGCGTCCCGCCCGCCGGGAACGCCAACTTCGCCTGGATCCAGCACATCATCTCCAAGCTCGGGCCGGGCGGCCGCGCGGGCGTGGTGATGGCGAACGGCTCGATGTCGTCCCGGCAGTCGGGCGAGGGCGGGATCCGCGAGGCCCTGGTCGAGGCGGGCCTGGTGTCGTGCGTCGTCGCGCTGCCGGACCGGCTCTTCCGCAGCACCCCGATCCCCGCGTGCCTGTGGTTCCTCGACCGGACCCCGCAGGACCGCGTCCTGTTCATCGACGCCCGGCACATGGGGACGATGGTCGACCGCACCGAACGCGTCCTCACCGGGGACGACATCGCCCGGATCGCGGGCGCGTACCGTTCCTGGCGCAGCGGCGGCCACGCGGACGTCCCGGGTTTCTGCCATTCGGCCGGCTTGGACGAGATCAGGTCCCATGACCACGTCCTCACGCCCGGCCGGTACGTCGGCGCCGCTCGGGCCTCGTCCGGTGCGGAGCCGGCGGACGACGAGGTCGCGCGCCTCACCCGCGAACTGCTCGCGCACCTGGACGAGTCGGCGCGGCTCGACGAGGTCGTCCGGACGGAGCTGGGGCGCCTGGATGGCTGACGCGGCGCTCGGCGAGATCGTCACCTTCGCGAACGGCAAGTCGCGTCCCGCCGAGGGCTCCGCCTACCGCACCTTTGGGGCCAACGGCGTCATCGGCGCATCCGGTGACTTCAACGCCGCCGCGCACACGACCGTCGTCGGACGCGTGGGCTCCTACTGCGGCGCCGTCCATTACAGCCCGGAACCGTGCTGGGTCACCGACAACGCCATCATCGCGACGCCGAAGGACGGCGTGAACCCGCGCTACGTCTACTACCTGCTGAAACGGCTCGGGCTCAACCGGTACCGCATCGGCTCGGGGCAGCCGCTCCTCACGCACGGGATCCTGAATCGGCTCACGACCGGGCGGCTGACCAGGGCGCAGCAGGACTCGGCGGCGTCCGTCCTCGGCGCCCTGGACGACAAGATCGCGGTGAACGAGCGCATCGCCGCCTGCGCCGACGAACTCGTCCGCGCCCGCTACGCGTCGTCCCGCGCCGGGGCCTCGGTCCGCATCGGCGAACTCGGGGACCTCGTCCGGGCGAACGTCCCGCCCGCGCGGATCGGCGGCGCCGAGAACTACATCGCGCTGGAGCACATGCCGAAGCGCCGCATGTGGCTGTCGGCGTGGGCGGACGCGTCCGGCGTCACCAGCGCGAAACTGCGCTTCGCGTCCGGCGACATCCTGTTCGGCAAGCTGCGACCTTATTTCCACAAGGCCGGGCTGGCGTTCGTGGACGGCGTCGCCTCGACCGACATCCTCGTCGTCCGGCCGAAGGAGCCCGCGCACCGGGGCTGGCTGCTCGCGGCGCTGGCGAGCGACGAGGTCGTCGCGCACGCGTCCGCCGTCGGCGACGGCACCCGGATGCCGCGCGCCCGCTGGCCCGACATCGCCGCGTTCGAGATCCCGTGGCCGGGCGACGCCCGCGTCCGGGAGTTCCAGGGCTTCGTGGCGCCCCTGGCCGCCCGCGTGGAGGCCGCCACGACCGAGACCCAGGCCCTCACGGCGCTCCGCGACGCCCTTCTCCCCCGGCTGATCCCGTGACGTTCCGGCCGGACCGCGCCATCATCGACGGGTGGAGTATCTGCTGAGCAACCGGCAAGTCGAGGCCGGGGACCGGTTCGCCGCCCTTTCGGAGCTGTTCGACCCGTGGACGTTCCGGCACCTGGACGACCTCGGGGTGGGCGAGGGCTGGCGGTGCTGGGAGGTCGGCGCGGGGTGGCCGTCCGTCCCGACATGGCTGGCCGGACGCGTCGGCGAGAGCGGGCACGTCCTCGCCACCGACATCGACGTGTCGTGGCTCCGGGACGCGCCGGTGGAGGTCCGGCGGCACGACATCGTGCGCGACGCGCCGCCGGAGGGGCCGTTCGACCTCGTCCACGCGCGCCTGGTGCTGGTGCACCTCGCCGACCGGGACGCGGCGCTCCGCACGATGGTCGACAGCCTGCGTCCCGGCGGGGTGCTGCTCATCGAGGACGCCGACCCCGAACTGCAGCCGCTCGCCTGCCCCGACGAGCGCGGGCCGGACGAGCGCCTCGCCAACAGCGTCCGGCGCGGGTTCCGCAAGCTGCTCGCCGAGCGCGGCGCCGACCTCGCCTACGGCCGCACGCTCCCCCGCGTCCTGCGGGACGCGGGCCTCACCGACGTCCGCGCGGACGCGTACTTCCCGATCGCGTCGCCCGCCTGCGGGCTGCTGGAGGCCGCGACGATCCTCCAGGTCAAGGACCGGCTCATCGCCGGCGGCCACGCCACGAGCGGGGAGCTCCGGCGGCTGCTCGCGGCGATCGCCGAGGACCGGCTCGGTCTCACCCTGGCGCCGCTGATCTCCGCCTGGGGACGGGTTCCGACCGATTAATGCTTTGCCTCCGGAAATGCCGATCTTTAGCGTGTTCGTGAACAGCGTGTAGCTCAGCAGCAGAGCACCGGGCTTCCATCCCGGAGAGCGCGGGGGCGGGACCCGCCACGCTGGCATGGACGAGGAGCTGCGGGCGAACCCCGGCTACGCCGCCGGACAGCTGACCAAGGCGCTCGTGACCGCGCGGTCGCACGAGGACGCGGAGACGCGGCGCCGGGCCGGTGAGCGGCTGGACCGCTGGTCGCGCGTGCTCTCCGGCATGGGCGACGGGACGCTGCGGATCGGTTCGCGCACCCCGGTCGCCGGCCTGCCCGCCTGGGTGACGCCCGAGGTCGTCAAGGGCGGCTTCGCCACCGGCGCCCCGGCCGCGGGCGGCGACCTGACCGGCCCCGAACTCGACGCCGCACGGCAGGCCGGGATCCCCGCCAACCGCCGCGCGCTGTTCGCGCACCACCTGACCGACGCCGGGCTGGCCCGCCTGGAGGCGCTGCTCGACAGCGGGCGGTACGAGATCGCCCTGCCCGAGGAGGCGGCGCTACTGACCGTCGCGTGGCTGCTGCGGGCCGGGGACCGGACGGCGGCGCTGGACGTCCTGGAGAGCATCGGCCCGTTCGCCGGCACGCTGCGGTTCCTGCCGAGGCCCGCCGCGCGGCCGCCCGGCGACGCGTCCCTGGTCAGCCGGGAGACGGCCGGCGACGTGCGGCGGAGCCTGGCGTCGCGGCGCCCGAACCCGGCGGTCGCGGCGATGAACGAGGCGCTGGCCGTCTGGAACCCGTTCGCGGACGAGCTGCTGGCGCACTGGCTGGAGACCGTCCGGGACGGCCGGATCCTCGCCGCGGAGCCGGACGGCTGGCGGGACCGGGGCGCCGCCCTGCTCACCCGCTACACGGCCCTCGCGGCCGAGCACACTCTCTGCACCAAGCACCGCAAGCCGAAGTCGAACCCGGCCATCCTCCGCACGTCCCTCGCGGAGGTGCTCGCCGGGCGGCGGCCCTCCCCGCTGCTCCAGCACGCCATCGACTCGATGGTGGCGAAGCGCGGCGCGCCCGGCGAGGCACGGCATGCCGCGCTGCGTGCTCGGCAGTCCGCCGACGCGGCGCGGCCTACGCACCACGCGCTGGCGCAGGCCGTGGTCGAGCGGCTTGACGCGGTGCCGCAGGACCGGGGCGTCCCGTCCACGGACCCGTTCACCGCGCCCGTCCCGGTCGACGGCCGCGACGTCGAGCTTCCCGACGGAATCCGGGCGGTGGTGGACAGGGCGCTGGAGGCACCGGTCAGCACGCTCGCCGAGCGCGGGATCGTCCGGTCCGCGGAGGTGCTGGCGGACCTGGTGCCGCAGCTGGTGGCGTCCACGACGGCGCTCTCCTACCCGGACCCGGCGCTGCGCACCCTGATGGCGTCCGTCCACCGGGCGTTCCGCAACCGGCGGTCGCTGCTCCTGCTGAACCTGGAGCACCAGGTGAGGGTGGACGAACTCCCCTGGGTCGAGGCCGTCCAGAAGTACCGGCGGACGGACGGTGACGCACGGCAGAACGCGCACGCCGTGCTGACGCAGCTCGGCGGCCTGACCCTGCACGCCTTTCCGGGAACGGCCATTCCCAACCCGATGATCAGCCAGCTCTCCGGACTCGCCAAGCAGGCGGGCTTCGCCGTTCCCTTCGTCGAGGAACTCGCCGTCGACATCTTCATGGGCACGTTCACGCGCAAATTCCTGGACGCGGCGAAACTGGCGGGCGAACTCCTCGACGGCACGCTTTACGCCCGCTACTACGGCATCGATTACGCGGCCGTCGGTTCGATGCGGAAGGGGTTCGACGAGCTCTGCGCGAAGCGTGCCGGGAACCCCGGCGCGGGGCCGTGGGGCCGGGTCGCCGCCAACGGCATGGTGATCGAGCAGGCGCAGATCATCACCACGCACAACCTGGCCGCGCTCGTCCACCCGATCGGCGTCACGCCCCTGGACGGCTGGGACGGCCTCGCCCGCCGCTCGTTCGGCGTCACGCACCGGCTGGTGCGGCGGATCCAGGGCAACCCGCGGCCGCTGCGCACGGTCAAGGACGCCGCCTACGCCTGGCGCCAGACCGTCTTCTACCTGGCGCTCTGCGGCCTGAAGGAGCAGGTGTCCGCCATCGCCTGGATGCAGGACGAACTGGACCGGCAGCCGGCGCACACCGTCCGGCGGCTCGACCCCGTGCTGGCGGGGCTGCGGCACGTCCTGGCCGGCGACACCCTGGACGACGGGACGGCCTCGCACGCCCGCCGCTTCCTCGGCTGGTCCACGACCGGCCACTGGATGGCGCCCCGGGACTAAAACGTCCACTCGGACGCGCACGAGGCCATACCCGTGCGGGGCCGAAGCGAGGACGCTCACGCCGAGTGACGGTTTGCTGGCCGCGGTAGGCGGGTTGCGTGCGTGCAAGGGTTCGTGACTGGCGTGTCCGGAGTGCGTCAGGCTGTGGGTTGTTCCACTTCCACGTCCGACTTCGACTTGGCCTGAGAACTCATGTTCGCTTACAGCCCGACACGGAGACGTGAAGCTTACGCCGCCATGAACGCATCAGACGCGTGCACGGGGGGCCCGCCGCCGGCCCCCGCGCCATCGCTGGAACTCGGGATCCCGTCCGCCTGGCACAACGGCAAGGCGTCGTCGGGACGGCTCATCGGCGAGATCGACCTCGCGGCGACGCCGCCGGCCGTGCGGCTCGCGCGGTCCTACGTCCGGGAGCTCGTCGGGCAGCACTTCGGCGCCGACCGCTCCGAACTCGGCGACCTCGAACTGCTGACCAGCGAGGCCGTGACCGGCTCGGTCCTGCACGGCCGCCCCCGGCGGGACGGGACGATCATGCTGTCGGTGCTGCACCTCGACCGGTACGTCCGCGTCGAGGTCACCGACGGCGGGCCGGCCCCCGGCGGCGCGGAGGACGAGCACCTGCCGATGCGGGGGCGCGGACTCGCGGTGCTCAAGGCGCTCGCCACCGACTTCGGCGCCCACCGGGGCCGCAACGGGACGTTCACGTTCTGGTTCGGAGTGGGCGTGCGGGACGGGTGGCGGCTGCCGTGACGGCGCCGGCGCGGGCCGTCCAGGCGGGCGGGGGCCTCCTGGACGCCCCGCGGTGACATGACGGCCGCGCTGCTCGCCGCCGATCGCCCGCCCCCGGCGGCCGGCGCTTCGCTAGGATCGAAGCGTCGACAATTGCCACCGCGAGGGCGAGCGATGACAGCGGACGGTGCGCCGAAGTCCCTCTCCGACATCACCCGGGACATGGGCCTCAACATGTCCGACGTGGCGGCCTTCTCCGGGCTCGACGAGAGCACGATCTTCCGGCTGTGGGACAACACCGAATGGCTGGACCGGATCAGCGGGCGGTCCCTGCAGAGCCTGATGTCGTCCGTCCCGGGAATCGCCGAGTACTCGATGGCGCACGCCGTCCGGAAAAGGCGGGACGGGCTCGTCGGCGAACTGCACGGCGAAGGGCTCGCGGTCGACCTGGACGCCCTGGAGAACTCCCCCGTCGCGCAGCAGCACCTGCTGAACGCGCTGGAGGCCGCGCTGCACATCGTGCGCGGGCAGGCGACGCAGAAGACGTCGTCCTTCATCGCCCGTTTCTGGGGCCAGGAGCAGGACCGCGCGCTCGAAGCCATCTATTCGACGGACCGCGGCCTCCTGGAGGACCCGCAGAAGCTCTTCGACGCGTCCGTCGACCTGGCCCCGCGGCTGAACCGCAAGACGTACTCGTTCCATTCGATCCTGGCGCTGAACATCCTCACGCACCAGGTCAGCAAGGTGACGGGGAAGCTGGAGGCCGACCTCGGCTTCGAGGTCCCCGGGCGCCAGGCCGCGTTCATGATGCGCGGCGTCGTGATGGGCTCCCTGATCGGCTCGAACGACTTCGAGCTCGCCGAGCGGTACCGCCGGGAGCTCGACGCGACGCCCGTGTACGCGGCGCTGGAGGAATGGGCGTTCCCGACCTACACCAGAGACGGCCGGATCAGCAGCGACTTCACCTTGCCGAGCTCCCTCTCGCTGCGCAACACGGCCACCGAGGTGCTGCGCGAGATAGCGGTGTACAACGACGCCTACCTGTACTACCTGGCGTCCACGTACATTCCGCTGGCGCTGAAGCGCGACCCCGCGTTCGGCGGCAGGCTCGCCGAGCTCGTCCAGGCGCTCGAGCTGCGCGGGGCCGACTGCCGGGACAGAACGACCAGACAGACCTGCAACGCGCTGGTTCGGCGGCTCAAGGGCCTCGCCTGAACCGGACGTGGAACACGGCCGCACGACGGAATGGGGAGCCGGTGGAGGACTCGGCGCAAGCCATCGCGAATCTGACGCGTGAAAGGTGGGAGGCCAACGCGCAGTACTGGGTCAAGGTCATCAGGGAGCGCCGCGACCGGTACCGGACGGAGCTGACCGACGCCGCCGTCCTGGACGCCGTCGGCCCCTGCGCGGGCCTGAAGGTCCTGGACGCGGGGTGCGGCGAGGGCTACCTGTCCCGCACGCTCGCCTCGATGGGCGCCGAGGTGACCGGCGTGGACGCGGCGCAGGGCCTCGTCGACGCGGCGGCGTCCCACCCGTCGCCCGGCGCGACCTTCACCCGCGCCAGCGTCGACGACCTCCCCATGGAGGACGGCCTGTACGACCTCGTCGTGTGCAACCACCTGTTCAGCCACCTGCACGACCCGACGCGCGCGATCGGCGAGTTCGCGCGGGTGCTGAAGAGCGGCGGGCGGCTGGTCCTGCTGACGCTGCACCCCTGCTTCTACGTGGAGAACTCCGAGCAGGGCGCGATGAACAGCGTCCCGGCGTCGCAGTACTTCGCGTCCCGCGGCGTCGATCAGCGGTTCCTGGTGGACGGCCTGGAGTCCCCTTCGCTCATCACGAGCTGGCTCCGGCCGCTGGAGTACTACGCTGGAACGCTCCGAGACGCCGGATTCGTCATCGCGGACCTGCGCGAGCCGCACCCGACGCCGGAGCAGCTGCGGGACGACCCGTGGTGGCGCAAGGGCTTCCCCACGGCGATGTTCATGCTCCTGATCGCGGAGCGCCGCTAGAGTCGCCCGCATGGACGACGTGCCGGCCGAGCTCGCCGGGCATCCGGACAGGCTCCGGTGGAACGGCAAGTACGGCGACGACCCGGCGCTGTCGCCCGTCCATCCGCTGGCGGAGCGGGCGCTGGCGCTGCCGATGCCGGACGGCGCGGTGCTCGACCTGGCGTCGGGGCCGTCCGGCGGCGCGCTGCTGGCCGCCGGGGCCGGCCGCCGCGTCACGGCCGTCGACATCGCCGAGGCCGCGCTCGGCCGGCTCGGCGCGGAGGCCCGGCGGCGCGGCCTCGAACCGCTGATCACGCTCGTCCAGGCCGACCTCGGGACGTGGCGGCCGCCGCACGGCTACGCGCTGGTCCTGTGCACGGGTTTCTGGGACCGCGCCGTGTTCGGGCGCGCGGTCTCGGCCGTCCTGCCCGGCGGCCTGCTCGGCTGGGAGGCGTTCACCGAGGACGCCCGCCGCGACCGCCCGAGCATGCCGGCCGAATGGTGCCTCGCGCCCGGCGAGCCCGCCACGCTGCTGCCGGACGGCTGCACCGTCCTCGACGAGACCGACGTCCCGGCCGCCCGCAAGCGCCGACTCCTCGCCCGCTTCCCCGATTGACCCGAGAGTGCGGGCGGCCTGGTGGAGTGGGCGGCCGGCGGCGTCAGTCCAGGTCGACCACGATCGGGGCGTGGTCGGACGGCCCCTTCCCCTTGCGGGCCTCCCGGTCGACATAGGCGGACCGGACCCGCCCCGCGAACGCGTCGTTCCCGTACACGAGGTCGATGCGCATGCCGAGGTTCTTGTGGAAGGCACCGGCCCGGTAGTCCCAGTAGGTATAAGGGTGGGGGCCCTTCATCGGGGTCGGGACGACGTCGTGGAGGCCCAGCTCGCGGAGTTCGGCGAGGGCCTGCCGTTCGGCGGGCGTGACATGGGTGGAGCCGACGAAGACGGACGGGTCCCAGACGTCGTCGTCGGTGGGGGCCACGTTGTAGTCGCCGGTCGCCATCAGCGGCGCCCCCGCCGACAGTTCCGCGGCCAGCGCGTCGCGCAGGGCCGCGAACCATTCGAGCTTGTACCGGTAGTGGACCGACTCCGGGGTGCGGCCGTTCGGCGCGTACAGCGACCAGACCCTTATACCGCCGCATGTGGCGCCGATCGCGCGGGCCTCGGGAACGAGGAGGGCGGGCTCTGTCAGCTTCGCCTGCGCCTCGGCTTCACCCTCATATACGGGCTCACCGGGAAATCCGTTGGAGACGTCCTCAATGCCGACCCGTGAAAGAACCGCGACGCCGTTCCACCGGCCGTCGCCGTGCGCGGCAGTGGCATAGCCGAGTTCCTCGACCTCGGCGGACGGGAACTGGTCCGCGCGGCACTTGATCTCCTGCAGGCAGACGACGTCGGGTTTCGTCTCGTCCAGCCAGGCCAGAAGGCGCGGCAGCCGGGCCTTCACCGAGTTGACGTTCCACGTCGCGAGGCGCATTCCCCCAGCCTGCCATCCAGAGGGCGTGAGTCATCGCGCCGGCGGGGATATCCTGGCGGCTTCTCCTGTCCCCTGCCGGACGGCACCGCGACCCACGCGTGACCGGTAGATTGCGGGTCGGCCTCCTTTGCACGGTTTTCACGCTGCGCTTAGCCCGGCCCTGGAAGGGTGGTCACGTTCGTGATGTCGTCGAACCCGGAGCAAGTGAGGAACCATGTCCGAGGATGACAAGCCCCGGGGCAAGCCGGCGGTCAAGGCGAAGGCGAAGATCCCGAACGCCCAGAGCATCCGCAGCCCCGAATTCACCCCGCACGGCATCAGCGCCGGGCGGGGCAGCGGGCTGAACCGGCCGTCCGCCCCGTCCGCGCTGACCGCCAAGCAGGCGCGCAAGCGGCGGATGATGATGATCGCCGGGATCGTGGTGGCCGCGCTGGCGATCTCCGGCGGCGTGTACTGGTGGGTCAACCGCCCTGACCCGGTGATCGAGGTGACCGGCAAGTTCGCCGCCGAGCCCAAGGTCGAGATCCCGACCAAGCTCGCGCCCGCCACCGGTGTGAAGATCACCAACCCGATCAAGGGCGACGGCCGCGCGGTCGCCGACGGCGACACCGTCTACGTCCAGTTCGCGACCTACAAGTGGTCCAAGGACAAGGACGACGAGAACTCGCGCGTCAAGAGCACCAGCGAGAAGGTCAGCTCGACCTACGAGCAGCAGGCCCAGCAGCCGAGCGGCCCGCGGCCCCTCGTCATCGGCAAAAGCGGCCTGAAGGAGATCGACAAGAACCTGGTCGGCCAGACGGTCGGCAGCCGGGTCGTGCTCCAGCTCCCGCCGTCCAAGGACCTCAGCCAGCTGAGCCCGCAGCAGATCACCGACAAGGACGCGGTGGTGTTCGTCATGGACATCCAGGCCGCCGTCCCGAAGGACCCGAAGCCCGAGGGCACCCCGAAGAAGCTGGACGACAAGAACCTGCCGAAGGTCGAGGACCAGGGCGCCAAGGAGCCCAAGATCACGGTCCCGGACGCGGACGCGCCCGGCAAGCTCCAGGTCAAGACGCTCGTCGAGGGCACCGGCCCGGCGCTCGCCAAGGGCGACGACGCGGTGGTGAACTACGTCGGCAAGATCTGGAAGAGCGGCGACAAGTTCGACTCCAGCTGGGACAACAAGCAGCCCGCGAACTTCCCGATCGGCACCGGGGCGACCATTCCCGGCTTCGACAAGGGCCTCACCGGCGCGAAGGTCGGCAGCCGCGTGCTGCTCGTGCTGCCGCCGGCGGAGGGCTACGGCAAGGAGGGCAGCCCGCCCAAGATCAAGGGCACGGACACCCTGGTGTTCGTCGTGGACATCCTGGCCAAGATCCAGAAGTAGCGCCCGGCGGGCGCGTGACGGCGGCGGGGTGCCCGGATCGGGCCCCCGCCGCTCCGCGTTGCGGGAAAGCGCGCATTGCGACGTCCGTCACGACAACCGGCGGCGCGGATTGCCCGTCCTCCTATTGGGCGGGCACCGGGTCGCGCATTGGGCGTCCGGCGCACGGATCCCCTCAGGTATGGTCGGTAACGCATTAATCACGGGGGGCTTGTGAGCGACAGCGAAAAGGTCCCGGAGGGCGACGCGTCCACCGGGGCCGCCGAGGTGGACCTGCACGGCTCCGAGGCGGGGACACCGGCCGACCAGGACGGTCCGGCGACCGCCACGCTGACCGCGGAGGCCGAGGAATCCGCCCCGGACGCCGAATTCACCGGCGAGGACGGCATATCTCAGAACGGCGATAAGGCTCCCGAATCGGGTGACTCCGGCGACGATGCGGGCGAATCGGCGGCCGCGGAGCGCGACCCGGAAGACGCTCCGGAAGGCGACCGGGAAGGCGACCGGGAAGAGGGCGGCGAAACGGCGCCGGGCGAACCAGGTGATCTAGCCGACGAACCGGACGATCCCGCGGGCGAATCGGCGTCCGCCGGTGTCGGAGCGCCGGACGGCGGTGATACCAAGAGCATGCCCGCCGCCTCGTCCAAGCACGGAGGACCGCCGCCGCCCGGAAGCGACGGCGGCGGAGGCGGCGACGGGAGCGGCGCGGGCCGCGGCCGCGGCCCGCGCAAGCCGCGCAGCCGCAAGGCCCGCATCCTGCGCCGGACGGTCTTCCTGCTGCTCGGGTTCATCGGGTTCTGCGTCGCCGCGTTCGGCGTCGCCTACCTGCTGACCCCCGTCCCGTCCCCGCAGGAGAAGGCGATCGCGCAGGGCCCGACGTTCTACTACGCCGACGGCAAGACCGTGATCGCCAAGACCGGCATCAACCGGGACGCGGTCAAGCTCGACCGGATCCCGGAGAGCACCCGCAACGCGGTCATCGCGGCGGAGAACGGCAGCTTCTACGACGACCCCGGCGTCTCCGTGCAGGGCACGACGCGGGCGTTCTGGTCGACCGTCACCGGGCAGCAACTGCAGGGCGGGTCCACGATCACGCAGCAGATGGTCCGCAACTACTACGGCGGCATCGGCAAGGAGCGCTCGGTCACCCGCAAGCTCAAAGAGATCATGGTCGCACTGAAGGTCGACCGGGAGAAGTCCAAGGACTGGATCCTGGAGCAGTACCTCAACACGATCTACTTCGGGCGCAACGCCTACGGGGTGCAGGCCGCCGCGCACGCCTACTACGGCAAGGACGTCTCCGCGCTGACGCCCGCCGAGGGCGCCTACCTCGCCGCGGCGATCCAGCAGCCGAGCAACTTCGCCGACCCGACCGGCGCCCAGCGCACCGCCGCCGAGCAGCGGTGGCGCTCCGTCCTCGGCAACATGGCGCGGGACGGCTACCTGACGTCCGCCGACGCCGCCGCGATGGAGTTCCCGACGCCGGTCAAGCAGAAGATCACCGACGTCCTCAAGGGCCAGAAGGGCTACATGGTCAACGTGGCCAAGAAGGAGCTCACCGAGCGCCGCGGCTACAGCGAGGACGAACTCAACCGCAGCGGGCTGAAGATCACCACGACGTTCGACAAGCGGCTGATGGACGCGATGAAGCGGGCCGTCAACCAGAACGCCCCCGACGGGATGAGCAAGAAGATCCGCACCGGGGCGGTGTCGGTCGACCCGGCCACCGGGCAGGTGCTCGCCTTCTACGGCGGCCGCGGCTATCTGGAGGAGGCGCTGAGCAGCGCCTTCGGCGACTGGGCGCAGGCCGGGTCCGGGTTCAAGCCGATCGCGCTGGCCGCCGCGCTGGAGGACGGCCGCTCGCTCAGCTCCACCTACGACGGCAGCTCACCGCAGACGTTCGCGGGGTCGTCCATCCGCAACGACAGCAACCAGAGCTTCGGGTCGGTGAACCTCGTCACGGCCACCCAGAACTCGATCAACACCGCCTACGTCAACCTCGGCCAGGACATCGGCACCGAGAAGATCGCCGAGATGGCCGAGAAGATGGGCATCCCGGCGAGCCAGATGACCAAGGCGCAGCGCGGCGCCGCCACGTTCCCGCTCGGCATCGTGTCGCTGCACCCCGTCCAGCAGGCGGGCGTGTTCTCGACGTTCGCGTCCGAGGGCGTGTACCGGGCGCCGTTCGTGGTGAAGGCCGTCACCGACAACGACGACCACAAGCGCACGTTCACCGAGAAGGGCAAGCGGGCGCTCAGCGAGCAGAACGCGCGGGACGCGACGTACGCGATGGAGAAGGTCGTCGAGGGCGGCACCGGGACGGGCGCCCAGCTGCCCGACGGCCGCGACGTCGCGGGCAAGACCGGCACGACCGACAAGGGCAAGGCGATCTGGTTCAACGGGTTCATCCCGCAGATGGCGACGTCGGTCGCGATGTTCCGCAGCGACGGCAAGCCGCTGAACATCCCGGGCTACGGCGCGTACGGCGGGCAGCTGCCCGCGCAGATCTGGCGCACCTACATGACCGACGCCGTCGACATCAAGGACTACGAGCCCAAGTCGTTCGGGTCGCCGTCGATGCGGCCCGGCACCGGCAACGGCCTGCCGACC
>NZ_VCKZ01000704.1 GCF_005889745.1 Actinomadura geliboluensis | reverse complement strand
GTCCGCGGGCGGACGGCCTGGGGGGCCGGGCCCGGCCCGTGGAGGCGGCCGTGCAGGCCGCGAGCCGCGCGTCGGGTGCGTGTTCTGTTATCCGGGCGGCTGCAGTGCCGCATGAACCGGCAGGAACGTATGCAGAGTCGGGTCGGCATGGCAAATCACTCCGGTCATTCCGATGGGGGCGGGCGCTGGGAAAGGGGCGGTCGCCCCTGTCGTGGCCTGCGCTGATTTCGAGCACTGTGGGGTAAGTGTGAACTAGGTCACCTTTCCCGGAAAGAAGATCCATTTCATGGTGACCCGCCGCGCGTCGCCCGGTAAGTGGAATGTCGTTCTGTGGAAAACTCCCTGACGCTCCGTAATGGTCTGTGGCGTGTATCACGTATCGGTAAATGTGGTTCATGTCTCCTTTTGGCCGCCGGACGCGGCGGGGCGGGGTGGCCGGTTGCGGACGGACGCGAGCACCGGATCCGGCCCGGCCGAGGGCTTGACGGACCGGATCCGGCCGCCTGTAGTCCGAAGGAGAGGGCAGGTTCCGCCCGGCGAAGGGAGCCCTGTGTTCGGCCGTGTGGTGTCAGGTCTCGTCCTGGTCGTCGGGCTCGTGGTGGCGCCGCCGGCCCTCGCCGACAGCGGTCCACCGACCGCGAAGTTCCCGCCCGGCTTCCTCTGGGGCGTGTCCACGTCCGGCTTCCAAAGCGAGGGGCACTTCCCCGACAGCAACTGGACGCGCTATGCCGATCGCAAGGCGCCGGGCGTCACCGACCCCTACGGCGACTCCGTCGACTTCCTGCACCGCTACCCGTCCGACCTGAAGCTCGCCAAGGGCCTCGGTGTGAACGTCTTCCGGACGTCCGTCGAGTGGGCCCGCGTAGAACCGCGCCGCGGCCACCGCGACCCGAAGGCGCTCGCCTACTACGACGACCTCGTCCGCCGCATCAAGGCGAACGGCATGCGGCCCATGCTCACCCTCGACCACTGGGTGTATCCCGGCTGGGTCGCCGACCAGGGCGCTTGGGACAACCCCCGCACGCGGGACGACTGGCTCCGCAACGCCCGCTACGTCGTCGACCGCTACAAGGGCCAGGGCGTCATCTGGATCACCTTCAACGAGGCCAGTGCCTACATCTACAAGGAGCTCACCACCCGCCCGATGGACCTCGGGCAGATGCTGAAGATGCGCGACGCCCTTATCAAGACGCACCGGGCCGCGTACGACATGATCCACAAGGTCGACCCGGGCGCCCTGGTGTCGAGCAACGTCGCCTACGGGACGGCCCTCAACGGCATCTTCGACGCGGCCATGTTCAACGACGTCACCGACAAGCTCGACTTCATCGGCATCGACTACTACTACGGCGCGAACCTGCAGAACCTCACCGCGGTGCACTCGCTCACCGGCGAGTTCTGGAAGATCGACCCAGAACCAGAGGGGCTGTACTACGTCCTGAAGAACTACCAGCGCCGCCTACCGCACCTACCGGTCTACGTGGTCGAGAGCGGCATGCCGACCGACGACGGCAAGCCGCGCCCGGACGGCTACACGCGCACGGACCATCTCCGCGACCACATCTACTGGATCCAGCGTGCGATGGCCGACGGCGTGAAGATGATGGGCTACAACTACTGGAGCCTCACCGACAACTACGAGTGGGGCAGTTACCGGCCACGGTTCGGCCTCTATACGGTGGACGCGCTGACTGACCCGACCCTGGCGCGCCGTCCGACCGACGCCGTTCCCGCCTACCGCTCGATCATCGCGCACCGGGGCGTCCCGTCCGGGTATGTGCCGGTGCGCGCGCCCGGCTGGTGCTCGATCGAGGATCCCGTCGCGACCTGCCTGGGCACGACCCCCACC
>NZ_VCKZ01000222.1 GCF_005889745.1 Actinomadura geliboluensis | reverse complement strand
CCCCGACACCGACCGAGACCCCGAGCGGCACCTGGCAGGCGGGGACGTCCTACGCCACCGGCGACCGGGTGACCTACAACGGCGTGACCTACGCGTGCCTCCAGGCGCACACGGCGATCGCCGGATGGGAACCGCCGAACACGGCCGCGCTCTGGCGCCAGGTCTGAGCGCGGCACGGTGAGGCGCGCGCGATGAGCGGGCGAGCATGGTCCAGGTCCGCCGCGGCGCTGCTCGCGGTGTGCGGCCTGCTGCTGATCGTGCGGTGCGGGACCACCGGCGGATCCCCGTCCGGTGGCCCCGCGCCCGCGGCGCGCGGCGGGGCCGGCTTCAACGCCGCCGACGTGATGTTCCTGCAGATGATGCTCCCGCATCAGGAGCAGGGCGTGAAGCTGGTCCGGCTCGCGGAGCGGCACCGCGTCCGGCCCGAGGTGCGGACGCTGGCCGCGGCGATCGAGACCACGGAGGTCGCCGAGGCCCGGCAGATGCAGGGGCAGCTGCGCAGCTGGCGGCGGCCGCTGCGGGCGGACCCGGGCGCGCACGCCGCGCACGGCGGGATGCCGCAGACGACCGAGGCCGAGCTGACGGCCCTCGCGAAGACCCCGCCGGACCGGTTCGAGCGCGCGTTCCTCAACCTGCTGATCGCCCATCAGGACGACGCCGTCCAGATGGCGCGGCTCGAGACCGGCAAGGGCCGGGACGCGTGGACGAAGCGGCTCGCGCAGCGCGTCGAGCGGTCCCGCTCCGCCCAGATCGACCAGATGCTCGCGTTCCTCGGCGCCCGGGCCACGAGCTCCCCGACCCAGAAGAAGCTCCCCCAGAAGTAGGTGTACGCATGCGCAGATTAATCGGCATCCTTCTCACGTTCGTCGTGGTCGCGGCGCTGGCCGCCGCGCCCGCGCGGGCGGCCGACCGGCTGACGGCGGCGTTCAGCCTGTCCGGGACGACCGGCAAGTACGTGGTCAGCAATCCCGGGACGACCGCCGTGACCGGCTGGAAGCTGACGTTCGAGCTGCCCTCCGGGGTGACGGCGAGCAACCCGCAGAACGCCACGCTGACGCAGAACGGCACGAAGGTCACGCTGACCCCGGCGTTCTACATCAACACCGTCAAGGCGGGCGGGAGCACCGACCCGTACAGCCCGACGTTCACCCTCAGCTCGGCCGTCCAGCCGTCGAACTGCCTGCTGAACGGCGCGAACTGCGACGGCACCGGCGCGCCGCCGCCCGTCCTGAACGGGGTGACCGCCGAGTACACCGTCAGCGGGACGCAGGCGAAGTTCGTGGTCGCGAACCACACCTCCGCGACGGTGAGCAACTGGTCGATCGTGTTCGACCTGCCGGCGGGCGTGACGGCGAGCAACGCCGACAACGGCTCGATCAGCCAGAGCGGCACCACGGTGACGCTCAGCCCCGCCTACTACAACGCCTCGATCGGCGCCGGGCGGACCACCGACCCGTACAGCCCGACGTTCACCGTCAGCCGGTCCGGCGCCGAGCCGACGAGCTGCCGGGTCAACGACGCCAACTGCGACGGGTCGGCGGACGTCCCGCCGACCGCGCCCGGCGGGCTGAAGGTCACGGTCAAGACGACCAAGACCGTCTCTCTCGCCTGGGACGCGGCGCAGGCCGGCAACCTGCCGGTCACCGCGTACGAGGTCTACAACGGCTCGACCTTGGCGACGACCGTCCCGGACACGAACGCCACGGTCACCGGCCTCACCCCCAACACCGACTACACCTTCACCGTGAAGGCCCGCGACCGGAAGGGGAACCTGTCCCCCGCCAGCGCGCCCGTCACCGTGAAGACGAACAACCCCGCCGATGACACGCAGGCGCCGTCCGTCCCGTCCGGGCTGCACAGCACGGGCAAGGACTCCGCCAGCGTGAAGCTCGCGTGGACGGCCTCGACCGACAACACCGGCGTCGCGAACTACGACGTGCTGGTGGGCGGCAAGGTCGCGACGACCGTGACCGGCACGTCCGCGACCGTCGCGGGCCTGTCCCCCTCGACCGAGTACTCGTTCACCGTCCGGGCCCGCGACAAGTACGACAACCTGTCGGCGGAGAGCGCGGCCGTGAAGGTCACGACCGACGACGTCGTCGCGAACGGCTACGCGCGCGTCGGCTACTTCGTCCAGTGGGGCATCTACGGGCGGCAGTACTTCGTGAAGAACCTCGACACGACCGGCAACGCCGCGCGCCTCACCCACATCAACTACGCGTTCGCCAACATCGACCCCGTGAACCTGACCTGCCTGCAGGGCGTGACCAAGGGCACGACGTCCGACCCGCAGGACCCGAACCAGGGCGACGGCGCGGGCGACGCCGAGGCCGACTACGGGCGGCCGTTCAGCGCCGCGCAGTCCGTGGACGGCGTCGGCGACACCGGCTGGGAGAAGCTGCGCGGCAACTTCAACCAGCTGAAGAAGCTGAAGGCCAAGTACCCGAAGCTGAAGGTGCTGATCTCCATCGGCGGCTGGACGTACTCCAAGTACTTCTCCGACGTCGCCAAGACCGACGCGTCCCGCAAGAAGTTCGTCGCGTCCTGCATCGACACCTACATCAAGGGCAACCTGCCCGACTACAACGGCGCGGGCGGGCCGGGCACGGCCGCCGGCATCTTCGACGGCATCGACCTCGACTGGGAGTGGCCGGGCGCCGAGGGGCACGCCGGCAACCACATCGGCCCGGACGACAAGCACAACAACACGCTGCTCATCGAGGAGTTCCGCCGCCAGCTGGACGAGCTGACGAAGTCGACCGGCGAGCGGTACCTGCTGTCGGCCTTCACCCCCGCCGACCCGGCGAAGATCGAGGCCGGCTGGGAGCTGGGCCAGGTCGCCAAGTCCATGGACATCTTCAACATCCAGGGCTACGACTTCCACGGCGCGGGCAGCGACAACTCCTGGGAGCCCAACCGGACGGGCCACCAGGGCAACCTCTACACCGACACCGACGACCCGTACTCGTTCCACTTCAGCGTCGAGAACGCCGTCCAGCCCTACCTCGACGCGGGAGTCAACCCGCGCAAGCTGACCGTCGGGCTCGCCTACTACGGGCGCGGCTGGCAGAACGTGACCGACGGCGGCAAGGGCGGCGAATGGCAGGACGCGAAGGGCGCGGCGCCCGGCCAGTTCCAGGAGGAGGCCGGCACCCGCGGCTACGGCAACCTGATCTCCAGCCTGCCCAACTGCAAGATCGTCCACGATGAGCAGGCCGTCGCGACGTCCTGCTACACCGGCGACAACGGGCAGTGGTGGTCGTTCGACGACGCCTGGTCCATCCAGAAGAAGACGGCGTGGCTGCGGAGCAAGAACCTGCTCGGCGCCATGATCTGGGAGATGTCCGGCGACCCGGGCGTCCTGACGAAGGCCCTCGACGACGGCCTGAAGTGAGGCCCGGCCCGACGGCCTGAACCGCACCCCGTCCCCGATCCCAGGGCCGGCGTCGCTGCCCCGCTCGCGGCGCCGGCCCTGTTCCATGCCCCGGCCCGGGGTGTCAGCCGCCCGGCTTCGGCGGCGGGACGGCCTTCCCCGGGTCCTGCCGGTTGCCGTCCGGGTCGGTCATGCTCTCGTTCGCCGCCCCGACCGAGGTGACGTCGGTGACCTTCCACTCGCCGCCGCGCCGCACCAGCCGCATGTCGAGGTAGGACCCGAGGACCCGGCGGGTGCCCGCCGTGCTGTGCACCTCGGAGTCCATGACGACGACCGCCTTCGCCGTCCCCGACTCGACCTCCCCCAGGTACACGGTCCGGACGGTCGCCGTCGCGTCCGCCTTCAACTTGCCGATGACGCCTTCGAGCCCGCCGGTGAACGCCTCGTCGTAGGTCTTGGCGAAGTCGTCGGACGCCAGCGAGAGGACGTGGTTGCGAGCGTCCTGCAGCTTGGTGTGGTCGTAGCTGAGCAGCGCCTGCCCGAACTCGGCGGCACTGGCCCTGACCTGCGCCCGCTCCGCGTCCCGCTGCGCCGCCCGATCGGCCTGGTACCACTGCATCCCGGCGGTGACCGCCGACCCGACGACCGCCACCGCGACCGTCGCCCGCACCAGCCACGCCTTGTCCGGCACCCGCCGCCACGCCCGCCGCGCGGGCTCCTTCTTGACGGCCTCCTTCTCGGCGACCTTGGCGTCCTCGGCCTCGGCGTCCTCCGCGACCTCGGGCTCCTCGGTCTCGGCGTCGTCCTTCGGGCGGGTGTCGGTCTTGCTCACGGGTCCTCCAGGGGCCTATCGGGAACGGCGGCGCAGGGCGACGCGGAGGGTGTTGAGGACGGCGACGACGGCGATGAGGCCGCCGAGCACGGGTGGCAGGAGGGGCAGCCAGCGGGCGTCCCGGTCCGCCCCGCCGGCGTTCACCGGGCGCAGGTCGCCGTCCGGGGACGTGCCGGCGGGCGCACCGGTCCCGGCGTCGCCGCCGCCCGCCGCCGGGGTGGGCCTGACCTTCGAGGCGGCCTTCGCGGCCTGCGGGCCCTCCGCCCCGCTCGCCGCGCAGAAGGTGAGGTTCGGCGCGGCGGGCTTCGGGACCGGGGTGGTGTACTCGGTCGCCGCCCTGGCCGGTCCGGTGAGCGTGATGACGGGCGTGACCCGCAGGTACTTGCCGCTCGCGTCGGTCGCGGTGATGTCGGAGACGAGCGCCTGCAGCGTCGGGACGAGCCGCAGCACGTGGTTGATCTTCCGCTGGTTGGCGGGGGTCATCAGCGGCGCGGTGGGCGTCGCGGCGGCGGTGAGCAGGCAGTCCAGGCCGGGCCGGGCGTCCCGCAGCAGCGCGTGCAGGTTCTTCATGGCGCCGGGCCCCTTGGCGAGGACGCTGTCGAGGTCGCGGCTCGACTGCCGCAGGGACGCGGTGAGCAGCGCGAGGTCGTCCACGCCGGACGCGATGTCGCCGCGGTGGGCGGTGAGCGTCGCGGTGAGGCGGGTCAGCTCGCGGGCCAGCGCGTCCAGCGTGCCGGCGTCGGCGGCGAGGGTGCCGGTCAGCCGGTGCGCGTCGGAGATCATGTCGTGCAGGTCGGTGCCGCGCCCTTCGAGGCCGGTGGCCAGCTCGTGGACGAGCGTCCGGGTGTCGCGCGGGTCGACGGCGTCGAGGGTGCGGCTGAGGCCGTCGAACAGCTGCTTGTAGTCGGTGGTCCCGGCGGTGCGGGCGACCGGGATGTGGTCGCCGGCCTTGAGCGTCCGGGACCCGGCGGACGGGGACGCCGCCGGGGTCAGCTCGATGTACGGCTCCCCGATCGCCGACTTGCGCAGCACCCGCGCCCCCACGTCGGCGGGGATCCGCGCGTCCCGGTCGAGGTCGAGGCCGACGGCGACGTGGTCGCCGCGCAGCCGGACGGTCCCGACCTCGCCGACCCGGACGCCGAGGTGGGTGACCTCCAGGTCGCCGTGCAGTCCGGGCGAGGACGCGAAGTCGGCGGTGACGGTGAAGGGCCGTTCGAGCGCCTCGATGTGGATGACGCTGCGGACCGCCCAGACCGCGAGGACGGCCCCGAGCACGGCGAAGAACACGAGGTTGACGGCGACGCGGGGATATCTCATGGGCGCGGCCCCAGCAATCCTTGGAGGTTCTGCCGTTTGCCGGACGCCCCGGACGCTGCCGCGGCGGCGGCGCCGGGGTGCGGCAGGAAGCCCTTGATCCACAGGAACAGGAGGGCCTGCCCGCTGGACGACACCGACGGCCCGTTCAGGAAGTTCAGCACGGTCCCGGCGAGGGTCTTCAGCTCGTCGCGCCCGCGCAGCGCGGCGGCGAGCAGTTCGTCGGCGCGCTTCAGCAGCGCCGCGAGCCGTGCAGCGTGCCGCTTCTGCACCTTGGCGTTGACCGAGGTGGCGAGCTTCAGCAGCGCCTGGATGGTGCGCTTGAGGTTCTCGCGGTCGTCCTGGAGCCGCTGGGTGGCGAGTTCGACGTTGCCGGGCAGCCGCTCGAGGTCCTTGGAGCCCTTGCTGAGGGAGCGTCCGAGCTGCCCGAGGGAGTCGAGGGCGCGGCCGAGGTCGGCGCTGGCGGCGGCGTACTGGTCGCCGACGTCGGCGGCGCGGGCGATGAGCGTGTTGAGCTTCGTCCCCTTGCCGCCCAGCGCGGTCGCGGACTCGGCGCTGATGGTGGCGATGTCCTGGCCGCCGAGGGCGGCGAGCAGCGGCCCGACCTTCTCGCTGATCTGCTCCAGGTCGGGCTGGACGCTGGTGTTCCCGATCGTGGCGCCGGACGCCAGGAAGGGTCCGCTGTCCAGGCGCGCTCCGGCCGGCAGGTTGAGCCGCACGTAGTTCTCGCCGAGCAGCGACGACTTGGCGATGGTCGCCGTCGTCCCGGACGGGACGCGCTCGCGCAGCGACATGGTGACGCGGGCGCGGTAGCCGTCCAGCCGGATGCCGGTGACGGTCCCGACGCGGATGTCGGCGACCTGGACGCTGTGCCCGACGACGAGGCTCTGCACGTCGTCGAACGTGGCGTTGAGGGTCACGTCGCCGCGCGGCGCGCCGATGGTCTGCAGCGAGCAGCCCCCGGCGGCGACGGCCAGGACGCACGCCAGGAGGCAGGTCACGAACGTTCTCATCCCCGTCCTCCCGGTGGCGGCTGGCAGTCCGCGAGCGCCGGCCGGCCTTCGAGGCACGGGATGTCCCCCCAGCCCATCGCGGTGAAGAGCGGTTGGAGCCAGGCCCGGACGGTGCCGTGCACGACGAGCCGGATGGTGGCGACGTGGTTGCGCTTGTCCCATGCCTGGACGGCGACGTCGGCGAACCGGCCGAGGCTGTCGATGGCCTGGGTGAGCCCGGCGGCGTTGCCCTTGAGGCTGAGCACGATGTTCGACAGGTCCGCGACCGTGGCCGGCAGCGTCTCGCGGTAGGCGGTGATCAGCACGTCGCTCTTGCGGATCGCGGCGGCGAGCCCGGCCACGAAGTCGCGGAGCTGCGTGCGCTCGTCGGCGAGCGTCCGGCTGGTGGTGGAGAACGACCGCAGCAGGTCCGACAACTTGCGGTCGCGCCCGTTGAGGTCCGCGGCGAGGCTGTGCAGCCCCTTCGCCAGGGACGCGATCTTCTCGTCCTGCGCGGCGAGGTCGCCGGTCAGCTCGGAGGTGTTGTGCAGGGCGTCGTTGATGCCCTGCCCGCGCCCGCGCACGGACCCGGCGGCGCGGTGGATCGCGGGGCCGAGCGCGCCCGCGTCGATCGAGTTGTTGAGCTTGGCGAACGCGGCGAGCGCGTCGTCGATCTCGACCGGCAGCTCGGTGCGCTCCTGCGGGACGACCGTGCCGGGCTCGGCCTCCGGCATGCCGGGCTTCCACACCGGGTGCAGGCTGATGAACCGCTCCCCCAGCGCGTCGGACGAGTCGATCGCCGCGTGCACCCCGGCCGGGACGGGCACGGACCGCTTCACCTCGATGTCGACGCGGACCCGGTGCTCCTCGTCCTTGATGGAGGTGATGGTCCCCGCGTCGGCGCCCATCACCTTCACCTGCGACTCCTCGTAGAGGGAGGGCGCCTTCGCGAAGTAGATCGTCATCGGGTAGGACGGCTCGGCGGCGATGCCGCAGCCGCCGAGCGCCGCGGTCAGCCCGAGCACGGCGACCGCCGCCACCGGGCGTCCGCCGGGGCGCGGCGGCGGGCTCCCCTCGGGGCTCATCGGCGGGCTCCCTTCGGGGCGATGCGGGCGAGGTCGGCGAGGTCCTTCGGCGACAGCGGGCCGAGCCCGGTCGCGACGACCTCCAGCCACGGCCCCTGCCCGCCGGTGCCGGACAGCCCGGACAGCGTGGGCCCCGCCCAGGCGAGCAGCTGGTTGAAGTCGCCGGTCGCGGGGCGCAGGGTGCCGAGCGTGCCGCGCAGGTCGGCGACGAGCGTGAGCAGCTTCGCCTGCCGGGCGTCGATGAGCCGGGTGAGGCTCGCCACGGCCCGGTTGCCGGAGCCGAGGAACGCCGCCAGTTCGGTGCGGCGCTTGCGCAGCTCGTCCAGCATGGCCTGGACGTTGGTGAGCAGCCGGGACAGCTCGGCGTCCTTGGCGTCCGCGAGCTTGAGGATCCGGTCGCCGCTGTCGAGCAGCCTCTTGATCTGCGGGTCGGACTCGTTCACCGTCTCGGCGAGGCCCGCGAGGTTCGTCAGCGCGCGGCCGAGCCGGCCCCGGTCGTCGCCGCCGATCCCGTTCAGCTCGGCCACGATCTTGTTGATGGCCTTGGTGTCGAGTTTGGACACCGTGCGGGTGGACGCGTCCAGCACGTCGTTGATCGTCGTCGGGACCTGGGTGCGGTCCAGCGGGATGCGGCGCCTGCCGTCGGGCAGGTCGGCCAGGTGCGGGTCCGCGACCGGGCCGGACAGCCGCAGGTACCGGCCGCCGAGCACGTTCGCGACCTTGATCTCGGCGCGGGTGTTCGGGCCGAGGTCCACGTCGCCGTCGACCTTCCAGCTGACGACGACGTACCCCCGGCGGTGGTCGGGGCGGACGGAGCCGACCTCGCCGACCCGGACCCCGGCGACCCGGACCTCGTCGCCGGACCGCAGCCCGCCGGTCGCGGCGAACACCCCGGTGACGGTGTAGCGGTCCTGGAACAGGCCGCGCGTCCCGACCAGGTACACCGCGACGACCAGCGCGGCCAGCGTGCCCGCCGACACCAGCCCGACCGCGATCCGGTTGCGGTCGCGGAAGGATCTCAGCGCCATCGGCCACCCCCGACCATGAGGTTCTCCAGTTCCTTCGGCGTGTCGATGCCGGCGGCGCCCTCGCGGGGGCCGGGCAGGCGCGTCGGGTACGGGCAGGGCGGCGCGGCGAGCGACAGGCAGGGGATCGCGGACTCCACGTACTGCCCGTTGTCGACGGCGGCGAAGATGTGCTGGAGCTTCGGCGTCACCGACTGCAGCACCTTCAGCAGCGTGCCGCCGTTGCGGTTCACCCCGGCCGAGAACGCGGACAGCTTGTCCACGACCTGGCCGAGTTCGCGCTCGTTGCCCGCGAGCAGCGCGTCGGACGTCCGGGCGAGGGTGGCGAGCTGGACGAGCGTGTCGTCGATCAGCTTGCGGTTGCCGGTGAACGCGTCGCTCAGGCTGACGAGGTCGTCGACGGCGGAGCCGATCTGCTTGTCGCGGCGGGCGATGACGCCGGTGACGGTCGCGTAGTCGTCCAGCATCTGCCGCAGCAGCTTGCGGCGCTTGGCGATCGTCGCGGACAGCGTGTCGATGTCGGCGATCAGCCGGTCGATGTTGCCGGCGTTCCCGTCGAGGGCCTCCGACAGCGACACCAGCACGGTGTTGACCTGCTTCGGGTCGAGGGCGCGGACGAGCGGGCCGAGCTGGTCGAGCAGGGCGCTGCCGTCCACGGCCGACCGCGTCCTCGTGATGTACGCGCCGTCCCGCATCGCCGAGGTGCTCTTGCCGGGCACCAGGTAGACGACGCGGCGGCCCATCGCGTCGCGCCAGCGGATCGCGGCCTCGCTGTCGGCGGGGACCCGCACCGCGTGGCGGACGGTCAGGCCGACGCGGGCCTTGCCGTCCACCACCTTCACCTCGTCGACCTGCCCGACCGGCGCCCCGGCGATCTTGACCTGGTCGCCCTTCATCAGCCCGCTGGCGTCGTCGAAGGTCGCGGTGAAGTGCCGGCCGCCGGCGGTGTCGACGCGGGCGATCTGCATCCCGATGACGGCGGTGAGGACGCCGGTGACGGTGACGAACGTGGTGAGCCGGACGACCAGCCCGATCCGGGCGCGGCGGGACAGGGTGGACGCCATCTCACCGCCCTCCCCGCTGCGGTGTGCCGCCGCCGTACGGCCCGCACAGGCCGAGGACCAGCTCGCACGGGTCGGTCGGCAGGTAGCCCTGGGTGCGGATGTAGTTCTTGCCGCCGGTGCCCTTCAGGTCGGTCAGCTCCCCGTAGAGGGGCAGCAGCTTGTTCCCGGTCCGGACGGCGTCGCCGATGAGCCCGAGCTGCGCGTAGATGATGCGGGCCGTCCGCTCCGACGACCGGAACGCCTGGCCGAGCTGCCCGCCGCGCTTGTCGAACCCGTGCGCGACCAGCAGCGACACGTCCGACAGCCCGTCGGCGAACCCGGCCAGCCGGCCGCGTCCCCGCGCCGCCGTGCCGATCAGCGCGTTCGTGTCCCCGGAGATCCCGACCAGCTCGTCGCCCTTGTCCGACAGGGCGCCGGACAGGTCGGCGGCGTCGCCGACGAACCGGCGGGCGTTGGCGCGGTTCTTGTAGGCGACGTCCAGCAGGATGCCGGACTGGTCGATGGTCTGCCGCAGCCGCGCGCCCTGCCCGTGCAGGCCGGTCGCGACGGTGTGCACGATCGTGCCGACCTCCTCCGCGTCGACGGCGCCGAGCCCGGCGTCGGCGCGGGCGAGCAGGTCCGACAGGTCGCGCGGGTCGGAGGTGCGCGCGATCCGGGCGCCGGACGCGAGGTAGGGCCCGGTGCCGGCGTGCGCGCCGGGGACGAGGGCGACGAACTTGGGCCCGAACGCCGACGCGGGCTCGATGGACGCGGTGACGGTGTCGGGGATCCGCGTCCCCGCGTCCAGCCGCAGCGCGACGCGGGCCCGGCCGCCGCCGGTGAGCGCGACGTCCGCCACCGACCCGACCGTCACCCCGCGGATCTTCACCGGGGCGCCGGCGCCGAGGCCCTGCCCGGCGCGGCCGAACTCGGCGGTCAGCACCGTGCCGGGGTCGCGGCCCGGCCGAGCGACCAGCACGTACAGCAGCCCCGCCAGCACGGCGAGCGTGACCGCGCTGATCAGCAGCCGGCGCGACAGCGGGATCTCCTCGTTGATCATCCGGTGAGCCTCACGGTCGCGCCGTTGCCCCAGAACACGTAGGACAGCAGCAGGTTCAGGGCGACGATCACGATGATGGACAGCCGGATCGCGCGGCCCGCCGCGCGGCCCACCCCGGCCGGCCCGCCGGTCGCGTAGTAGCCGTAGTAGCAGTGGATGGTGATCACCGCGAAGGCGAACACCGCGACCTTGATCGCGCTGTAGACGAGGTCGATGGTCGGCAGGTACAGCCGGAAGTAGTAGTCGTAGACGCCGGGCGCGAGGTCGAAGAAGCTCGTGCTGATCAGCCGGGTCGAGAAGAAGCTCGCGAACAGCGCGATCAGGTAGAGCGGCACGAGCGCGATGAGCGCGGCGACGACGCGGGTGCACACCAGGTAGGCGAACGACCCGATGCCCATGACCTCCAGGGCGTCGATCTCCTCGGAGATCCGCATCGCGCCGAGCTCGGCGGTGAACGCCGACCCGCACTGCGCGGCGAGCGCCACCGCCGCGATGACGGGGGTGATCTCGCGGACGTTGGCGAACGACCCGACGAGGCCCATGAACGACTGCGCGCCGATCGACTCCAGCCCGGTGTAGCCCTGCAGGCCCACCTCGGTGCCGACGAAGAACGCCATCGTGAAGATCACGAAGATCATGCCGCCGCCGACGACGCTGGCGCCGACGCCCACGACGACGTCGCTGACGTGCCGGGCGATGGTCTTGGTGTACTTGCGGCGCAGGACCAGGTCGCGCGCCGAGTACAGCAGGATGCGGTGGACGAAGACCGGCCACTGGGCGAGGTCCCCGGAGCGCTGGAGCGCCGCCGCCCCCGCCTGCGCGGCGCGCGGCGCGATCCTCTCCATCACGGGCAGGTTCGCCATCAGATCCTCGGCGGGAACGCGACGAAGTACACCGTCGTGATCACGTAGTTGAGGGCGAACACGAGCATGAACGCGACCACGATCGCGCGGTTGACGGCGCGGCCGACGCCGACCGGGCTGGCCGCGCAGCTCATCCCCATGTAGCAGGCGACCACGGCCGCGATCACGCCGAACAGCCAGGACTTCAGCAGCGTCACCACCAGGTCGGACGTCTGGAGCAGCGACACCGCGCCGTCGAAGTAGGCGCCGGGCGTGACGTCCTGGAGCAGCACGTTGAACACGAACCCGCCGGCCGCGCCCGCGACGATGACGAGCGAGGCGAGCAGCGTGGAGACCAGGCTCGCCGCCCACAGCCGGGGCGTGACGAGCCGGTGCACCGGGTTGACGGCCATCGCCTCCATCGCCGACAGCTCGTCCCGGATGCGGCGGGCGCCCATGTCGGCGGTCATCGCCGACCCGCCCGCGCCCGCGATGATCAGCGCGGCGGCGATCGGCGCGACCTCGCGGACCAGCCCGACGACGACCGCGCCGCCGGTCGCGGACTGGGCGCCGAGCTGCGCGGCGAGCTGCCCGACCTGGAGCGCGACCGTCGCGCCGAGCGGCAGCGACACGAGGATCACCGGGACGCTGGTGACCCGGGCGAGGAACCACGCCTGCTCGGCGAAATCCCATGCCCAGGTGCGCACGTCCCAGGTCCGGCGGACGGCCTCCAGGGCGATGACGAACAGCTCGCCGACCTCGCCCAGCAGGCCGTGGACGCGGCGCGGCAGGCGGACGGCGGACCGTTGGACGGCGGACCGTTGGATGGCGGACAAGGCCGGGTTCACCTTCCCGTCGGGGGGCGGGAGAGCCGGCAGGCCCCGCGTGCGTCTGGCGCGAAGACGTGGGTCACACGGGGCCGCCGGGGCCGGGGTGGCAGGTGCCTCTCCTGTGCCACCGCACACTAGAACAACTATTGGCGGGGTGGCAATAACCTATTGGCGATCCGCCAATAAGACCGTGGCCGACGGTCGGCCGGCGTCCCCGAGGGCTTCACGGAAGGTTCAGGAGCGTGTCACCAGCGGTCGATGTGCAGGACCTCGTCCAGCGGGACGCGCGCGGCGGGACGGAACGTGTCGCCGGTGTAGAAGGCGGTCGGCAGCAGCGCGCCCTGCCGGACGTCCTCGGGCAGGCCGAGCAGTTCGGCGACCTCCCGCTCGTACACCAGGTGCAGCGACGTCCAGGCGGTGCCGAGGCCGCGGGCGCGTGCGGCGAGCGCGTAGTTCCACGCGGCCGGCAGTAGCGAGCCCCAAAGGCCCGCCTGGTTGCCGCCCGGCAGTTTGCCGCCCTCCACCCGCAGGCACGGGATCACCAGGACGGGCACGTCCCCCATGCGCTCGGCGAGGTAGGCGGCGCTGTCGCCGACGCGGCGCTGCACCTCTGCGCGGTCCGGGTCGTCCTTGTAGAGGGAGCCGGCCGACTCCTTCGACGCCGCGTACGCGGCGAACGAGCGCCGGTAGTACTCGCCGATCGCCGCGCGCTGCCCGGCGTCGGTGACGACGATCCACTGCCAGCCCTGCCGGTTGCTGCCGCTCGGCGCCTGCAGCGCGATCTCCAGGCATTCGCGGACCAGCCCGAGGGGCACGGGCCGGTCGAGGTCGAGGCGCTTGCGCACGGTGCGGGTGGTGGTCAGCAGTTCGTCCGGGCTCAGCGGCGGTGTCGTCATGCGCCCATCGTGCCCCAGCCGCCCGACGTCACTCGGTGCCGACCACCGGGTTCAGGAACACCTCCTTGGCCTCCTGCGGGGTGAGGTCGGTGCGGCCGGTGAGGTCGTTGCGCGGGTCGGTGAAGCGGAAGCGGTAGCCGCGCGGCGGCAGGTGGCCGATCTCCCACCAGTTGCCGTCGAGGTCCTTGAGGTAGAACGAGTAGACGCCGTGCTGGCGGACGGGCTTGTTCAGCTCCTTCACGCCGTAGTCGTCGCTCACCTCCGCGATGCGCGCGTACGCGGCGTCCACGTCCTCGTCGCTGCCGACGTCGATCCCGTTGTGGTAGAGCAGCGGCATGTCGGGGCGGTCCGGTTTGGACTCCACGCACACGTACGCGTGGTCGCCGCCGAGCCGGATGTAGAGCGCGGCCATCATCGGCTGGACGACTTCCAGCCCGAGCACTTCCTCGTAGAAACGGCGGGTCGCCGCCACATCGGTGATCTTGAGCGTGCCATGGGACAGGAAACGGGACTTGATCAGCGGTTCCCTGGTCGAGCGGTGCGTGATCGCGGGCATGAATCGCTCCCTTTCGGCGCCCTGAGCGGACGCGCCGGCCACCGTACTCACCTATTTCACGGCAAATAACCGATTTAGGGAAGCTAACGACTACCCTGTCCCAATGGTCGTCACTTCCGGCGTTTCATCCGCTACGTCCAGGCTTGGGTGGCTTGATGCGCTGCGCGGCGGGGCGGCGCTGGCGGTGGCACTGCACCACGCGAGCTACGTGTACCTCCCGGCGCTGCGGGTGCGCCTGGCCGACTGGTTCGACCCCGGACTGTTCGGCGTGCTCGTCTTCTTCCTCGTCAGCGGCTACATCGTCCCGGCGTCGCTGGAGCGGCGCGGCAGCGTCCGCGGGTTCTGGATCGGCCGCTTCTTCCGCATCTACCCGCTGCTCGCGGTGACCTGCCTGCTCGCCGTCCTGCCGTTCCTGCTGGGCGTGCTCGGGCTGCGCGCCGGGCTGGAGCAGTACTCCCCCGCGACCGCGATCGTGGCGCACCTGACGATGCTGCAGGACCTGCTGAACGTCCCCAACGCGATGAACGTGCTGTGGACGCTCTCCTACGAGATGGCCTTCTACCTGCTGATCGTCGCGCTGTTCGTGGTGGGCCGGCACCGCGGCTCCGCGCAGGCCGCCGTCGTGCTCACGGTGGTCGCGCTGGTCGCCGTCACGCTGACGGCGGGCGGCCTGCTGACCGGCGCGTACGCGCCCGCGGCCCTGCTGTCGCGCACCGCCGGGACCGGCCCGGTCGTCGCGGTGACCGCCGCCGCCCTGCTGGTGGCGATCGCGGCGGCGGTGTCGCGGTGGGCCGCCGCCCGCACCCTCGGCGGGCTCCTCGGCGGCCTCGTCGCCCTCGTGCTGGTCTCCGCGAACGGCCGCGTCAGCGCCTGGGAGAGCCTCATCCTGCTCGCCACCATGTTCGCCGGCACCGCCGTCCACCGCGCCGAGCACGGCCAGATCACCTGGCGCGCGGGCGCCGCGGCGGGCGGCGCCGTCCTCGCGGGCGCGCTCGCCGCCGGGCTGTGGCACGCCGCCCCCTACGGCCCCAACGCCCAACTCGTCTGGGGCGGCGCGGTCGTCGCCGCCGCCGTGACGTTCGCGGCGGCGTGGCGGCTGCGGCACCACCGCTTCCCCGCCTGGGCGACCGGCCTCGGCACCATCAGCTTCTCCCTCTACCTGCTGCACCCGCTGCTGCTGATGGTCGCGGCGCAGTTCCTCGGCGCGTCCGAGCGCGAGGACGCCGTCGGCCTGTCGGTGTTCCTGCTGGTCCTGGTCGCGGCCAGCTGGGCGTCCCACCGCTGGATCGAGGCCCCCGCGCAGCGCCTCGGCCGCCGCCTCTCCCGCGCCACCGCCGCCCCGGAGAAGGCGGCGCTGCCGCAGGCCGCCGTCCCCTGACCC
>NZ_VCKZ01000221.1 GCF_005889745.1 Actinomadura geliboluensis | reverse complement strand
CCGGGATCTACACGCTCTCCGTCGTCGGCAGCGTCAGAGGTGTATAAGAGACAGGCCGCGCTGGCCGTCGCCGTCATCGTGGTCGTCATCTTCACCAGCAACGGCAACGAGCAGAACCCGAGCGGCCGACCCGGCACCTCGACGTCGGGAACGCCGTCGTCGGCGTCGTCCGCGCCCTCCTCCCCGCCCGCCGACTACCGGATCTACCGCGGGTCGAGCTTCGTCGTGGCCGTCCCCAAGGGGTGGAAGGAGGAGGCCGAGGGCGACGACGTGACGTTCACCGACGAGACGAAGGGCGTGACGCGGGGGCTGGCGTTCCAGCGCCTCGGCTCGTCCTTCCAGAGCCCCGGTGACGGCCTGGCGGCCGCGATCGGCCAGATGAAGAGCGACACGGGGTCGTATCCCGACTTCAAGCAGGAGAGCTTCGAGCGGAGCGTCCCGTACAAGTACGGGCCGGCGGCCGAACTGCAGTTCACCTTCACCAAGAACGGCACGCCCGGCCGCGCGCGCGTGCGGGTGTTCGAGTCGGGCGGCGTCCTCTACCAGGCGCTGCTGGCGACCGACCAGGCGCACTGGGACGAGAGCGTCACCTACTACGAGACGTTCCTGCAGAGCCTCACCATGAAGTCCTAGCGGCGCGGCCCGGCCGCGCCCTCCAGGCTTATCCGCGCGACTCCTCGAACAGGGTGCGGGCCTTGGCCTCGGCCTCGTTCAGCGCCTCGACGTGCCGGGGCGCGAGCTCCTCCACGCAGCGGGTCATCTCCTCGGTGACGTGGCTGAACGCGGTCTCCTCCGCGCCGCGCAGCGCCGCCCGCACGGTCGCCGACCGGGCGCCGAGCGCGGACCACTCCAGCTCCAGCCGCGCGACGGCCTCGTCGAACGCCCGGGACGTCTCGGCGCCCGCGCTCTTCAGCTCGTCGGGGACCGGCCCCCGGCCCGCCTTGCGGGCGTGGCCGGACAGCGTCGAGATGCGGCTCGCCAGCTCCAGGCCCTCGCGGGCCAGCGGCAGCACGTCGTGGATCAGGTCGGTGACCGCCTTGGCCAGCTCCTCCACCCGCGTCAGCAGCGTCTGCGTCGCCGCCTCCAGCGCCTTGGAGGTGCGTTCGGCGACGCGTGCGGCGACGTCCTCCTGCTGCCGGGACAGGACGGGCACGACGTCGCGGTCCAGCAGCCGGCGCAGCTCGCGCTCCCGCGCGCCGCGGTCGCCGGGCCCGGCGCGGCCGGCCCAGTCCGCCCAGACCCGCTCGATGCGCTCGGCCCCGGACGCGGCGATCTCCGCCGTGATCTCGTCGAGGGCCTCGCCCACCCGGGCCTTCAGCCGGTCCACGCGCCCGTAGAGGGCCTCGCGTTTGAACGGGTCGTTGAGCTCGTTGAGCTGCGCCTGCAACCGGCGGGAGACGTCGATCGCGTGCTCGGCGAGGGGGACGAGGCGGTCGGCGAGCTCGTCGAGCGTTTCCGCCCGGCGCGGGTCGGTCAGCTCGGCCACCCATGCGGGAAGGTCGTGCGCCATGGCCCCCATGCTGCCACCACCCGCCCACCGAAACCGGCGATCGCGGCCCGGCGCGCCACGTCCGGACGCCGGAAAGGCCGGTACGGCACGGACGGGTGTGTCCGGGCGGGGGCGATCAGGGTAGCGTTGCACGCCGTGGCGGGCTATTCCGATGACCTTCGTCTCGCGCATGTGCTGGCGGACGGGGCCGACGACATCACGACCAGGCGTTTCCGCGCCCTCGATCTCGACATCGAGACCAAGCCGGACCTGACGCCGGTCAGCGACGCCGACCGCAGCGTGGAGGAGCAGATCCGCGGCACGCTGAAGCGGGCCCGCCCGCGGGACGCGGTCATCGGCGAGGAGTACGGCAAGACGGGCTACGGGAACCGCTGCTGGATCATCGACCCGATCGACGCGACGAAGAACTTCGTGCGCGGCGTGCCGGTGTGGGCGACGCTGATCGCGCTGATGGAGAACGACGAGATCGTGGTCGGCGTGGTGTCGGCGCCCGCGCTGAACAAGCGCTGGTGGGCGGCCCGCGGCGGGGGCGCCTGGACGGGCCGCAGCCTCACCCGCGCCACCCGGATGAACGTGTCGTCGGTGGGCGACCTCGCCGACGCGTCGCTGTCGTTCTCCAGCCTGAGCGGCTGGGAGGAGCAGGGCCGCCTCACCCAGTTCCTCGACCTGACGCGGTCGGTGTGGCGGACGCGGGCGTTCGGCGACTTCTGGTCGCACATGATGGTCGCCGAGGGCGCGGTCGACATCTCCACCGAGCCGGAGGTGTCGCTGTGGGACCTCGCCGCCCTCCAGGTGATCGTGGAGGAGGCGGGCGGGATGTTCACCGACCTGTCCGGCGTCCCGGGCCCGGACGGCGGCAGCGTGGTCTGCTCGAACGGCAGGCTGCACGCCGACGTCCTGCGCGCCCTGGGCGGCGGCCAGCTGTCCCTGCGCATCTGACCTCCCCGCGCTGGGCATACTCTCCGCGCGGCCAGATCATGATGGCCATCCGCCCCACTCGCGACATATCGTGGAACAGCGGTCGCGGGGCGGCCGTTGTACCAGATGGGCGGTGTCCCGGATGGGCGGCCCTTAACGGAGGTACCAGATGTCGACCCAGACCAAGGTAGTGATCGGCGGCGTCGTCGTCGGCTTCCTGACCCTGTTCGTCTTCCCGTGGTGGCTGAGCGCGCTGATCATCCTCGGCGTCCTCGGCGCGCCGCTCGTCGGCTACATGATGCTCGACCCGTCGCAGCGCAAGCGGGTCCGGTCGCAGGGCCGCAAG
This sequence comes from Actinomadura geliboluensis, assembly GCF_005889745.1. Taxonomy (GTDB): domain Bacteria; phylum Actinomycetota; class Actinomycetes; order Streptosporangiales; family Streptosporangiaceae; genus Spirillospora; species Spirillospora geliboluensis. The sequence goes on along the minus strand of NZ_VCKZ01000221.1, from coordinate 12,508 downwards.
CGGCTCGGGAGCTGAGGCCCGGCGCCCGTTAGGGTGCGGGGGTGGCGGAAACACGGGTCGGGGTCGTCGGCGCGGGGATCCTCGGGCTGGCGATCGCGCGCCGGCTGGCGGAGACGCGTCCCGGCGTCCGGGTGACGGTCCTCGACAAGGAGGACCGCGTCGCGGCCCACCAGACGGGCCGCAACAGCGGCGTCGCCCACGCGGGCCTGTACTACGCGCCCGGCTCGCTCAAGGCGACGCTGTGCAGGCGCGGGATCGGGCTGCTCAAGGAGTACTGCACCGACCGGAACCTGCCCTACGAGGAGTGCGGCAAGGTCGTCGTGGCGCGCGACGCGTCCGAACTGGCCGCGCTGGACGAGATCGAGCGGCGCGCGACCGCCAACGGCGTCCCGGGCCTGCGCCGCCTGACGGGCGGCGGGCTGCGGGAGATCGAGCCGCACGCCGCCGGGGTCGCCGCGCTGCACTCCCCCACCACGGCGATCGCCGACTTCCCGGCGGTCGCCCGCGCGTTCGCCGCGGACGTCGCCGCGGCCGGCGGCGAGATCAGGCTCGGCTTCGAGGTCGTCCGGCTCGGCCGGGCCGGCGACCGCGTCACGGTCGCGTCCCCGCATGAGGAGCTGGTCTTCGACCGACTCGTCGTGTGCGCGGGGCTCCAGTCGGACCGGGTGGCGCGCCTCGCCGGCGACGCGCCCGCCCCGGCGATCATCCCGTTCCGGGGCGAGTACTACCGGCTCGTCCCGTCCCGGACAGACCTGGTCCGCGGCCTGATCTACCCGGTGCCCGACCCCCGCTACCCGTTCCTCGGCGTGCACTTCACGCGGCGCGTGGACGGCGGCGTGGACATCGGCCCCAACGCCGTCCTGGCGCTGGCCAGGGAGGGCTACCGGCGGCGGGACGTCCGCCCCGGCGACGTGTGGGAGACGGTCCGCTGGCCCGGCTTCCGGCACCTGGCGCGGCGGCACTGGCGGACGGGCGCGAAGGAGCTGTACGGGTCGGCGGTGAAGCGGGCGTTCGTCGCCGAGGCGCGCGGGTTCGTCCCGGCGCTCACGGCCGCCGACGTCGTCGCGGCGCCCGCCGGGGTCCGCGCGCAGGCGGTGGACCCCGACGGCTCGCTCGTCGACGACTTCCGCATCGGGCGCGTCGGACCGGTCGTGACGGTCCGCAACGCCCCGTCCCCGGCGGCGACGTCCTCCCTCGCCATCGCCGAGCACGTGGTCGAGCGGCTCTAGTCCCAGAGCTTGCGGACGTCGCCGCGCGGGTCGGCGGCGGTCGCGTCGCCCGGCCCGTCGAACGTCCGCACCGGCCGCGCGGACGGGTCGAAGCGCTCCCAGCCGGGGTCGCCGGAGGCCGCGAAGTCCACCCAGTGGCGGTGCATCCGGTCGGCGAGGGCCTGCGGCGGGTTCGGCCCGGTCAGCCCCTCCTCCTCGGCGGTCAGGTTGTCGAACACGAAGCCCAGTTCGAGGGCGTGGCAGGCGCCGAGGCCGTGGTTCGGCGACCGCCACGCGAACTCGTACATCCAGGTGCGGCCGCCGGAGGCGGCGTGCCCGGCGGCGGCGCGGTTCGCGGGGATCCGGAACAGGTGGTCGGTGATGATCGTCGCCATCAGCTCGCCCGCCGTCATCTCCGGGTACCGGTCCCGGTAGGCGCCGGGCAGCCCGGCGGGGACGCCCATCCCGGTGGTGACGAGGCCCACGACCTCGTCGGTGAGCTGGTCCGCGAGGCCGGTCGGCATCAGGAAGAACCGGAACTCCTCGGAGGTGTAGCCGATGAGGAGGTCGACGTCGCGGCCGGCGCCGGCGGCGATCGCGTCCTCGGGCCGCCGGGCGAGCAGCGCGCCGTCCAGCACCGGGGTGAGGGACATGCCGCCCGCCGCTGTGGTGGCGCCCCACCGGCCGGGGTCGGGGACCATCGAGACCTCGGCGGCGACGGACGACTGCGCGGGCAGGATCGCGGCCGGGTCGAGCGCCGCGAACGCCTCCGCGGTCGGCTCGATGCCGAGCCGGGCCGCCATCTCCTTCGTGACGAGCATGGCGTCGTCCGGGTCCTGCGCGATGCTGCCGGCGCCGCTCTGCGCGATCGCGCGCCGGAACAGCCCGAGGTCGAGGGAGAGCAGGGTGGTGACGCTCATCCCGCCCGCCGACTCGCCGAACACGGTGACGTTGCCCGGGTCGCCGCCGAAGGCCGCGATGTTGTCGCGGACCCACTCCAGCGCGGCGATCTGGTCGAGCAGCCCCCGGTTGAGCGGGGCGCCCGGCAGGTTCGCGAAGCCCTCGACGCCGAGCCGGTAGTTGACGGTCACGCAGACGACGCCGTCGCGGGCGAAGTTGCGCCCGCTGTAGACGGGCACGGCGCCGGACCCGTTGCGGAACGCGCCGCCGTGGATCCACACCATCACGGGCAGCCCGGTGGCCCCCGGCTCGGGCGTCCAGACGTTCAGGTTGAGGCAGTCCTCACCCGGAATGTCGGGGTCGGGCAGCAGCGCGTCGTACGGCTTGGGGTAGCCGGGCTTGGGCGCGGTCGGCCCGTACTCGAAGGCGTCGCGGACGCCGTCCCACGGCTCCGGCGGGCGCGGCTCCCGGAAGCGGTTCGGCCCGAACGGGGGCGCGGCGTAGGGGATGCCGAGGAAGGCGGTGACGCCGTCCCGCGTCCTGCCGCGCACCTTTCCGTGGGACGTCTGGACGACCGCCTCCATGCCGCGCCTCCGGTTCTAGAACGAAGTTCGATGACCAGAGCGTACGGGACGGACGGCGGTGGCGGAACGCCCCCGTCACCCGTTCCGGGGCGCGGGGCGGAGCATCCGGGTGAGGTAGTCGCGGGCGAAGGCGCGGATGGCGTCCTCGTCGTCCAGCCGCAGGCCGCCGCCCGGCACGAGCAGCAGCGACACCGCGAGCCGCAGCAGCACCTCGGCGACGGTGTTGTGGTCCTGCGCGTCGCCGGGGCGGGCGCGGCGCAGCCGGTCGGCGAGGATGTCGCGGGCGGCGAGCATGACCGCGCCGCCGTTCATGCTGAGCTGCGGCAGGAACGCCTCCGGCTCGCTCTCCAGGACGCGCCTCATCAGCGGATGGGTGCGGGCGCTGCGCAGCCCGACCACGAACCCCTCCACGACGGCCTCCTCGGCGGACCCGAGGTCCTCGGTGGCCTCGGCGATCGCGGTGAGGAACCGGTGGCACTCGCGCAGGATGACCGCCTGGAGCAGCTGCTCCTTGTTGCTGAAGCGCCGGTAGATGGTGGTGCGCGCGACCCCCGCCCGCTTGGCGACGTCCTCGACGCTGACCCTGCGCAGCCCATAGGTCTCGAACTCCGCGAGCGCGGCGTCCAGGATGCGGGTGTCGAGGTCGTCGGCCCCGGTGTCGGGCTCGGACAGCCGCGCGAGCAGCTCGTCCGAGGTCGTCGCGTCCATCGTCATAGCCGCACCCTAGCCGGATCGGGCACCCGGCCCGTGCCCGCCGGATGCTACACAGATACAATAATCGTCGTTCTGTACTTCTGTCTCACACTCGCGGCGGTGCACATGACGGACCAGGCCGAGACGCAGCCCCCGGCCCCGCTCGGACCGGGCTCGCTGACCTGGCGCTACTTCGGCGACACCCGGATGGTCCTCGTCGGGCCGCGGGCGGCCGTCCTGCAGAACATGCTCCCCGCGCTCGGCCAGGGCGTCCTCGACCACTCGGTGTTCTTCAAGGAGACCTTCGCGCGGGTCAAACGCTCCGCCGGGCCGATCCTGGACACCGTCTACGGCGCGGAGCGGTCCGCCGAGACGGGCCGCAAGGTCCGCGACTACCACCGCGACATCAAGGGCACGATGCCGGACGGCACCCGCTACCACGCCCTCGACCCCGAGACCTACTACTGGGCGCACGCGACGTTCCTCGACAACATGCTGTACGGGATCGAGACGTTCATCCGCCCGCTCGGCGACGGCGAGAAGCGCCGCATCTACGAGGAGTCGAAGACCTGGTTCCGGATGTACGGGGTCAGCGACCGGGCCATGCCCGCGGACTGGGAGGCGTTCCAGGCGTACTGGAAGCGGATGCTGGACGAGGAGATCGTCCCCCACAAGACCGCCCGGTACGGCGTCGGCTACGTCACCAAGGGCCTGCCGCGCCCGAAGCGGGTGCCCGCGCCGGTGTGGCGCACTGTGTCGCCGCCGCTGAACGCGGTCGCCCGGTTCATCACGGTCGGCGGCCTGCACCCCCGCATGCGCGAGCTGCTCGACCTGCCGTGGAGCGCCGCCGACGAGCGTCGCCACCGCCGCTTCGCGGCGGCCGTCCGCGCCGGCAACCGGCTGTGGCCGCTGCTGCCCGAGTCCGTCCGCTACCTCCCGCAGGCCCGCCGCGCCTTCCGGGAGGCACGGAAGGCGCGGCGGGCCTGAGCGAGAAGAAGGTCAGGAGTTCGACCGGATTCTCGCGTCGTACTCCTTGCGGGCGTCGGGGTCGTACTCCAGGAAGATCTTGTCGAGGCCGAGGCGGCGGGAGGTCGCCTGGCGGAGCCGCTCGGGGAGCAGCGCGCCGAGCCGGACCTGCGTGCCGAGCTTCTTCGGCACCGCCACCTGCGGGCGCGGCTTGCCGATCAGCTCGACGACGGCGGCGGCGATGTCCTCCGGCTCGCAGTTCTTCTGCCCCTTCGGGCTGCGCGTCCCGGCGACCAGCTCGGTGTTGGTGAACGTCGGCAGGACGGCGCTGACGTGCACGCCCCGGTCCTGCACCTCCAGCCGGGTCGCCTCGGTGAAGCCGACGACGGCGGCCTTGCTGGCGTTGTAGAGGGCGAGGCCGGGGGTGAACATCACGCCGGCGAGCGAGGCGATGTTGATGATGTGTCCGGACCGGCGCGGCAGCATCCGGCCGAGGGCGAGCTTGGTGCCGAGCATCACGCCGTGGACGTTGATGTCGATGCAGCGGCGGGCGTCGGCGTCGCTCTCGTCGGTGACCGGCCCGATCGGCATGATCCCGGCGTTGTTGACGAGGACGTCGAGGGTCCCCGCGGCCTCCTCCGCCGCGTCCAGGAACGCGGTGAACGACTCGCGGGAGGTGACGTCCACGGTGAGGCCGGTGACGCCGAGCGACGCGGCGGCCTCCTGGACGGCGGCCTCGTCGATGTCGCCGATGACGACGGTGGCGCCTTTGGCCTTGAGGGCGCGGGCGGTGGCGAGGCCGATCCCCCGCGCGGCTCCGGTGATGGCGATGACCTTGCTCATGGCTGCTCCAGGCGGTCGAGCCGGACGGGAAGCCCGTCCTTCGGCGAGGGAAGGGACGTGGTGTCCAGGGGCCATTCGTACCGCGCGGGGACGCTCCAGCGATAGCGCTGGAGGACCTGGTGCAGGATCGTCTTCACCTGCATCCCGGCGAAGTACAGCCCGATGCACTTGTGCGCCCCGCCGCCGAACGGGGCCCACGCGTACTTGTGGGCCTTGTCCTCGCGGCGCTCCGGCGAGAAGCGCTCGGGGTCGAACCGCTCCGGGTTTGCCCACCACTGCGGCATGTGGTGGTTGCTGAGCATCGGCACCACGACCATCGTCCCGGCGGGGACGTGGTAGCCGAGGATCGAGGTGTCCTTGACGACCTTGCGGGGCAGCGCCGGGACGGGCGGCAGCAGCCGCAGCGACTCCTTCATCACCATGTCGATGCCGGTGAAGGCGTCCAGGTCGGCGTAGGCCGGCTGCGGCTTGCCGAGGCCGACGGACTCCTCGCGCAGCCGCTCCTGCCATTCGGGGAACTTGGCCAGGTAGTACGACATCGTCGTCAGCGTGATGGTGGTGGTGTCGTGCGCCGCCATCAGCGCGAAGATCATGTGGTTGACGACGTCCTCGTCGCTGAACCGCTGCCCGTCGTCGGTCTCGGCCTGGCACAGCGCGGCGAACAGGTCGTCGCCGCCGTCGCGGCGCTTGGCGGGCAGGTGCCGGTAGAAGAACTCCTCCAGCACCTTGCGGGCCTGGAGCCCGCGGTGCCAGCGCAGCCCGGGGACGGGGAACCGCACGTAGGCCGTGCCCGCGCGGACGGCGTCGATGAAGGCGCCGTTGACCCGCGCGCGCTCGGCGTCGTCCAGGTCGACGCCCATGAACACGTCCACGGCGAGGTCGAGCGTGAGCTTCTTGATGTGGTCGTACACCGTGAAGCCGGGCCCGGGCTCCCACGCCTCGACGCCCTTGACGATGCCGGGCGCCATCGCGTCCATGTAGGCGCGCAGCCGGGCGGGCGTGAACGCCTGCTGCATGATGCGGCGGTGGTGCAGGTGCTCCTCGAAGTCGAGGAGCATGATGCCGCGCTTGAAGAACGGCCCGATGTAGTAGCTCCACGCGGGCCCGCTCGCGAACGCCTTGTCCCGGTTGACCAGGACGACCTCGGCGGCCTCGGGCCCCTGGACGGTGCAGGTGCGCTGCCCGAGCAGCCAGCCCCACGCGACGGGCCCGTACTGGTCGTAGCGCTTGCGGGCCATCCCGATCGGGTCGCGCATCACGGCGAGCGTGCTGCCGATGTAGGGGACGCCGGGCACGCCGGGGACCGGTTTCAGGCCGCTGCCCTGCGGCGGCGGCGCGAGGACGCTCGTCATGAACCCTCCGGGACGCGTGCAACAAAAAACCGGATTCTGTTGCTTTGTTCTAACGTAGCGGACGCCCGTAAGTCCAGACTTATCGCTCGTGACTTGCGCGTCAGCGCGCCTCGCGGGCCGACGGCGCCCGGAGCAGCCGACGCCGCGCCGCGTCCGTCAGCGGCCGGTACGCGCCCGCCTTGTCCCGGTAGTAGGCGCGGCCGTCGCCGGCGGCGGGGACGCCCTCGTCCCGCAGCGGCGCCGTCCGCAGCCGCCGCCCCGCCGTGACGGGCATCTCGTCGACGACCCGCACCAGCGCGGGCCGCAGCCCCGGCTCGACCCGCAGCAGCGCCTCCGACAGGTCGATGGCCTTCAACTCGCCGCCGTCCCGCAGACTGACGGCGGCGGCGGCGGCGGCCAGCTCCCTACCGCCCACAGGAATCCCGTAGACGGCGACGCTGTCGACGTACGGCAGGTCGCCGAGCGCGTCGCGGATGGGGCCGGGCGGGACGATGCCGTCGGCGGTGCGGATCAGCTCGGTCTCCCGCCCGACGAGCCAGTAGTCGCCGTCGGCGTCCCGGCGGAACAGGTCGCCGGTGATCGTCCACGCGTCCTCGGGCCAGAACACGCCCCGCACCGGACGGGCCGCGGCGCCGATCGCCGACAGCCGGACCCGGGCGAGCAGCATGCCGATCTCGCCGGGCTCGCTCTTGACCGCGAACCCGTCGGGGCCCTCGGCGAGCCGCCCTTTCTCCAGGTCGTACCGCGCGAGCCGGACCCGCGCGCTGCCGGGCAGCGGCCGGCCGAGCGAGCCGGGCTTCTTGCCGCTCATGTTGACCAGCACCGCCTCGCCCTCCGTCGAGGCGTAGAACTCCAGGACCCGCGCGGGGGCGAACCGGTCCTCGACCCGCCGCCACAGCCCGCGCGGCATCCCCGACCCGATGAACAGCCGGACGGCGTGGTGCCGCTCGGCCGGGTTGGGCGGCGCGTTCACGAGTTCGCGCAGCATCGTCCACGTGTAGGACGCGACGGTCACCCCGTAGCGGCGCGCCTCGTCCCAGAAGGTCTCAGGATCGAACGAACTCGCCAACGCAAGCCGCGCACCCCCGGCCACCGCCCCGCCCAGGCTCATCAGCAAGGCGGACGAATGCTGCAGCGGAGTGATGCTGTAGACGGTGTCGGACGACGACAGCGCCGCCGACGAGGCGGTGCCGAACGCCGACAGAGCCCACCGCCGGTTCGTGATGCGGCTGGCCCGCAGCTGCTCCCCGTCGCCCCGGAACACCACGAACGCGAGGTCCCCGGCGCGCCCCGGGTTCGCCCGGTACCACCCCGGCAGCTCCACCTTCGCGGGGTCGATGGTCTCCATGTCGATCAGCGTCCCGCGGTCGCCGCGCCCGACGCCGCCGAGCAGGTAGCCCTGGACGCCGTCCAGCCGCGCGGCCATCGCGGCGTGCTCCGGGTCGGCGATGACCCGCGTCACCTGGCCGAGCCGCGCCTCCGCGGCCGGGTCGCCGTCCGGGCGCAGCAGCACCGCGACGGCACCGAGCCGGCTCAGCGCCGCGACGAGCGCCAGCGCGGTCGGCCGCGTCTCCATCAGCACGCCCACGGCGTCGCCGCGCCGCACCCCGATGTGGATCAGCCCGCGCACCACGGCGTCGACGCGCCGCTTGGCCGCGTCGTGGGTGTGCGCGCGGCCCTGGTACAGGAAGAAGACCTCGCCGGGCCGGTCCCGGGCCTGCTCGTCCAGCAGCAGCCCCATCGACATGCGCGTGTCGGACTGGATGCGCTCCAGCCGCGCCAGCCGGGGCAGGTTCTGCGCGGCCTCCCCGCTGAGCTGCCGGGTGCCGTGGACGACCTGCGACGCGGTCCGGAGCGCCGACCGCGCGGCGCTGGCCCCGATGCCCATCGCCAGGTGCAGCCCGTAGCCCGCCGCGCCGCCGGGCAGGCCGGCGGGCTCGGCCTCCTCGTCCCCCGCGACCGGCGCGACGATCTCCGGAAGCTCGTCCTTGCCCTCCCGCCACAGCGCCCACGACGCGACGGCGGGCCAGGTCTGCGCGATCGCGAGGCTGCCGACGACGAGCCCGAAGTGCCCGGCGCGCAGCGACGCCTCGTACACCTGCGCGCGCGGCGCGGCGCGGCGGATGCCGCGCACCATCGGCGGCGAGGCGATCTCGTCGACCTCCCCGACGAACGTCAGCACGGGACAGGTGATGTCGGCGAGCGTCACCAGCCGGTCGCCGATGACGAACCCGCCGGTGAGCATCCGGTTGTGCTGGATGAACTGGCGGAGGAACTCGGCGAGCGCGGGACCGGGCCACGACACCCACCCGTCCCGCTCCAGGAACCGCCGCTGCCGCTCCCTGGGCGCGAGCCGCTCACGGTCGTGCAACTGCAGGATGAAGTCGACCCGCGACCGGACGGACTTGACCGGGCTCAGGGCCTGGAACCCGAGCCGCGTCACCCACCCCGGCACCGCGAAACCGCCGAGCACCCAGTCGGGGATCCGCTCGACGCCCTCCGACGCGAGCCAGCTCGGCAGCCCGAACGGAAGCCCCTGGCTGGTGTCGGACGGGCTGCCGAACGTCACGACCGACTCGATGCCGTCGCTGCGCCGGTAGGCGGCGGCCTGGTAGACGAACATGCCGCCCTGCGAGTACCCGGCGAGGTGGACGTCCCGCCCGGTCGCCTTCCGGATCCGGTCGACGGCGTCGCTGACCGCCAGCACGTGGTCGCTGACGGTCCGCTCCAGCCCGCCGGGCTCCCGCTCGGGCGCGCCGAAGTCGACCACCCACGGGTCGACGCCGAGGTCGTGCAGGACGCGCACGGCGCTGACCCGCGAGGAGATGTCGTACACCTCCGCGGTGATCATCAGCGGCGGGACGAGCAGCACCGCGGGCCCGTCCGCCGCGTCCGGGAAGTAGTGCCGCAGCCGGTACACGCGCTGCTCGGTCACCACCTCGCACGGCGAGGCGTCCTCATCGGTGTCGAACCCGCCGAAGCGGGCGACCTCCAGGGCGTTCTGGGCGGTGGAGCCCAGGCGGGCGCCCAGGCGGAACAGCGTTCTGGCAACAGCCGGCATCGTCGACCTCTCACAGCGTCACCGCCATGTTGTCGTGTTATCACCGGCTTTAGCAATCAGCGGACGACCCGTGCGCCGTCCATCTGGCCGCCCTGCAGCCGCTCCCACATGTACCGGCGGCGGGGCTTGCCGCTGGAGGTGCGCTGGATCAGCCCGGTGCCCACCACGATCGTGAGTTCGACGTCGTCGCCGACCCGGCGCCGCAGCGTCTCCCGCACGGACGGGATCCACTCCTCGCTCTGCGTCTCGGCGAACAGCGCGAGCCCCTTCTGCCCGGCGCCCGGCACGCCGACCACCACGATGCGGCCCTTCCCAAGCCCGCTCACCTCGGCGATCTTGGATTCGAGGTCCTCGACGTACACCGACCGGCCGCGCACCTTGATGCTGTCGCCCATCCGCCCGAGGACGAACAGCTGCCCCTCGTGGAAGAACCCGGCGTCCCCGGTGTAGACCTTCCCGTCCGCGAACCGCGTCGACTTGGCCTCGGCCCCCGCGTAGTACCCCGGGCAGGCCGAGGCGCCCCCGACGACGATCTCCCCGAGAAGCCCGTCCTCCAGGGGACGCCCGGAGTCGTCGACGATGACGACGGACACATCGCTCTCGGGCGTCCCGCACCCGACGACCCACCCGGCCTTGGCGCCGAGCGACTGGGCCCCGAGCCGGTGCTGGTCCAGGATCCGCACGGGCTGCCCGAACGCCAGCGCCTCCGGGTCGGGCCGGACGGCGAGCGGGTCGCGGGGCGCGTTGTCCATGGTGACCAGCAGCGTGGTCTCGGCCATCCCGTAGGCGGGCTTGAACATCGACCGCGAGAACCCGAAGGGCTCCACGAGCTGGGCGAACACCTCAAGGGCGTGCGGGTCGATCGGCTCGGCCCCGATCAGCGCCATCTTCCACCCCGAAAGGTCGAGCCCTTCCAGCTGCTCCGGCTTGACCCGCCGCGCGCAGTACGCGTAGGCGAACGGCGGCGCGGCCGTGTGCTGCGCCTCCGCGAAGCAGCGGATCCACCGTGCGGGGTCGCGGATGAAGTGGTCGGGCCGCATCAGCCGCAGCATCCCCTGCCGCGCGATGGGCGTGATGAACGTCCCGATGAGCCCCATGTCGTGGTAGAGCGGCAGCCAGGACGCGACGACGTCGCCGTCCTCGTACCCCGCCATCCGCGCGATGAGGTCGCTGTTGGCCTCCAGGTTCTCCCAGGTGACCATGACGCCGCGCGGGGCGCCGCTGGACCCGGACGTGAACTGCAGCAGCGCCAGCTCTCCCGCGGGCTGGACGTCGGCCTCGGCGCCCTGCCGGGGCTGCCACGGCTCGCCGCTCATCCCGGCCTGGTCCATGGCGCGCCCGGCGTACTCGGACAGGTCCTTGGACGCCACCACGAGCGCCGGGGACGCCTGCCGCAGGATGGCCGCGACGTGGGCGACGTAGTCGTCCCCGTCCTGGAAGAGCGGCGGCGTGATCAGGCAGACGGTGGCCCCCGCCGCCCACACCCCGAAGTACGTCTCGATGCAGGTGAAGTCCGTGGGGAGGATGAGGCACACGACGTCGCCCGGCCGGACGCCCTCCTCGATCAGCGCCCCGGCGGTGCGCCGCGCGGCGGACGCCAGCTCACCGTAGTCGCGGTACTCCCAGCCGCCGTCGTCGGCCGCGAGGTGCACGCCACGTCCGGTGTTCGGCCGGTCCAGCCATTCGCGCAGCGCAGATGCCATCGTCTTCCCTTCACCCTGATCCGCCACCCACGTGACTCGCGGGTAACTTCACCAGGACCGGACGCCTCCGTCAACCGGTTCGACCGGTCAAAGAGACCGGGCGGTCATTTGGAGGCTCCCGACAAGCGCGTCACCCGGCGGAGGCGGACGTCCGGCGCCCTTCCACGACCCGCGCGGCGAGCCGCCACCCGAGCAGCACGGCCCCGAGGAACAGGGTCGCCACGATGACGAACGCGAGCGCCGTCCCCTGCCCCGACACGGCCCGCAGCACCATGCCGACGGCGACGGCGGACACCCACACGCCGACCCCGGTCGGCACCAGCGCGTCGGCCCGCCGCCAGGCCCGGGTCAGGCCCCATCCGACCCCGGCTCCGACGAGGAAGGGCCAGGCGGTCGTGGCGAACCCCGCCAGGCTCGCGGCCTCCTCGTGCGAGGCCCGCCCGATCGCCACGAAGACGAGCACGGAGCAGACGTCCGCCAGCCCCGCCAGATAGTTGCGCATGCCTCCAGGCTAGAGCCGGAGACCCGTGACCTGACACGGGACCGGCCAGTGCATTTTCCCGGTATCGGGCGGGTATCAGACCGAGCCAACGACCGAGTCACCTGGAGGCGTCATGGCAGAGCGAGGCGAGGACGGGAACTGGCCGCGCCTGCGGCTGGCGGACTGGACCGACACCCGCGAGACCCTGCACATGTGGATGCAGATCGTGGGCAAGATCCGGATGGCGCACGAGCCGCTGCTGAACCACTGGTGGCAGGTCACCCTCTACGTCAGCCCCAGGGGCCTGACCACGTCGTCGGTCCCGTACGGGAACGGCGCCTTCGACATCGAGTTCGACTTCGTCGACCACGTGCTCCGCATCAGGCGCAGCAACGGTGAGACCCGCGACCTGGACCTCGCCCCGAGACCGGTGGCGGACTTCTACACCGAGCTGATGAGCACCATGGACGACCTGGGCATCCGAACCCAGATCAGCGCCACACCGAACGAGGTGGACTCGGCGATCCCGTTCGCCGAGGACAACGAGAAATCCTCCTACGACCCCGAAGCCGCGCACCTCTTCTGGCGCCAGCTGATCCAGGTCGACCGCGTCCTGGGCGCGTTCCGCGCCCACTTCACCGGCAAGGTGAGCCCGGTGCACTTCTTCTGGGGCGCGATGGACCTGGCCTGCACCCGCTTCTCCGGCCGCCCGGCCCC
>NZ_VCKZ01000703.1 GCF_005889745.1 Actinomadura geliboluensis | reverse complement strand
CTCGAACTCCTCGACACCAGGAAATGGCAAACAAGAGCCGAGCTCGCAGCCGCGGTGTTTGAATGGATCGAGTGCTGGTATAACCCGTTCAGAAGGCATTCCAGCATCGGAATGCTCAGTCCGGTGGGCTACGAGGAACGACACCGCTCCTCGACTACGGCCACCTGACCCATCTCACGCCGGCTGTCCGTGCTACGGGGGGAACCTCATGCGTCCGGGTGATGCCCTGATGAGCTGGCGGCTGTGCCCGCAGGAGTACGCGGTGACGCTCGCACCCGCCCGGTGGTGCTCACCTTGACGCACGACACCCACCCGCAACGCACAGCGCACCCTCCACGCACAGCGCCCCCGATGCGCAGCACCCACACCTGACCTGCGTCATCACCCCGACGCACGGCGCTTATGCCCAACGTGCAGAACTCGCACCCGGCATACTGCGCTCGCACTTGGCCTGCGGCCCTGTCGTGATGCGCAGCGCTCGGACCCGACGCACGGCATTCGCCCCCGAGGTGCGCCTCTCACACCGGGCGAACGGCGCTAACCCTCAGGTGCCGCGCTCGCGCCCGACGCGCAGCACTCCCATCCGACATGCGGCGCTCACACCTGCCCTGCGGCGCACTGGTGTCGCGCGGCGCGCTGACCTAACACACGGCATTCGCCCCCAAGGTGCGCCACTGGCACCCCCATGCAGGACGCTCACCCCCGAGGCGCGGCACTCACCCAACGCGCGGCGCTCGCACCCGACGTGCAACACCCCACCCGACATGCGGCACTCACACCTGCCCTGTGGCGCTCCTTCCGACGCGCGTTACTCTCACCTGGCTTGCGGCGCCGTGTCACGCGACGCTCGGACCTGACGAACGGCATCCGCACCGGAGGTGCGCCACTCGCACCCGACGTGCAGTGCTCGTACCTGACCTGCGGCACTACCGTGATGCGCGGCGCTCGGATCTCACGAACGGATCTGCACACGAGGTACGCCACTGCACCGAACGCACGACGCTCTCACCCTACGTTCGACACTCGCACCGGACGGGCAGCGCTTACCTCCTGGGCGATGGTGATGCAGGCGCGGCGCCGAGGTGGCGCTGCTGCAACCCGCGCGGTGGTCCCGGCGAACTTTTGCCAGCGACCGCCTGGAGGGCTTCGTCCGGCGGGCCACTCGTCCTGACATCTGGCGCTTGCGGTGCGTCCAGTCGTCCCGGCCGGACGTCAAGTCCGCGTGTCTCGACATCCTCGAACACATGTTCGGGTAGCGTGTCGTCCCGTGCTGATCGATGAACCCGTTTCCGCAGAGATCACGTCCACCGGCCGTCCGTCTTGCCTCACCGGCCGGCGAGGCCGTTACCGGGTGCGCCGGGTCCTGGAGGAATGGCAAGCGCCCGGTCAGGCGAGGTACTACCGCCTCCAGGTCACCACACCCGAGGGCCCTGCCATCGCGGAGGTACTCAGCCCGAGCGATGCAGAAGCGGCCCCGTGGACGCTCCACCGCATCTGGTCCTGATCCTCCGGGCGCAGTCCTTCCACTTGAATGCAACCGACCAGCCGGTTGCGGGTAAGGGGCCGTGGTCGGCCCTCTGCTTCGTGCGCGGCCGTCGCGTCCGACATCTCTGAGGTGGCGCTCGAATCGGTGCGCTGGATCAGTGTGGTTGCGATACGGCATCGCTCGAACGCGGTGCCGTTGAGCCATGGCTCCGGCATGCATACACGCAGTGGTGTGGCCGCTCAGCTGGTGGTCCGCCACGTTGGCGGTGTTGCAGGGGTGTGGTCCCGCTCTCGTCTCGTCGTGCACGGGTGGGCAGGTCTGGTGGTCGGGGCGTGGGGCTCCAGAGAGGGTGTTTGGGGCATGCCTAGGCGGGTGGCCAAGGG
>NZ_VCKZ01000220.1 GCF_005889745.1 Actinomadura geliboluensis | reverse complement strand
GGGGGAGCCTCGCAGCCTCGCTGATCAGGTGCGGCATCTGCTGCTTCCGATGGCCACGATCGCGCTGGCCCAACTCGCTCTGTACAGCCGGTACCAGCGCGGGCTGATGCTGGACGTCCTGCGTGCCGATTTCGTGCGGACCGCAAGGGCCAAGGGGCTCTCGCAGCGGAGTGCCTTGCTGCGGCATGGGCTGCGCACTGCGTTCGTATCGATGACGACGTACTTCGCCTATGCGTCCGGGCTGCTCATTCTCGGGGGCGTGTTCACCGAGAAGGTCTTCGGGCGGCACGGCATGGGCGAGTGGCTCGTCGACTCGATCGCGCGCGGCGACGTCAACGTGGTCGCGGCGATCGACTGCGTCGCCGCCTGCGCCGTCGTCTTGGCCGGCCTTGTGTCGGACGTCTTGAACGCCGCCCTCGACCCGAGGGTTCGGTCCGGGGTCGCGGCATGACCCGGCGGGGTGTTGTCGGGCTCGCGCTCCTTGTGTCGGTGTTCGTCCTGGCGTTCGCGGGGCCGATCGTGGCGCCGTGGCGCTGGGACGAGACCGACTTCGGGGCGTTCGGTCAGGGGCCCTCGGCGCGGCACTGGCTGGGGACGACGCAGAGCGGGCGGGACGTTTTCGCGCTCACGCTGCGCGGGGCGCGGAAGTCGCTGGTCATCGGGCTTCTGGCCGCGCTGCTCTCGACGGCGTTCGCCGCTGCCGTCGGCACCGTCGCCGGGTTCGCGGGCGGTTTGCTCGACCGGGCCCTGATGTGGGGCGTCGATCTCCTGCTGGTCCTGCCGTCCTTCCTCGTCGTCGCAGTTCTGGCACCGGGCAGAGGATGGCCTTTGCTCGCGCCCTTGCTCGCTGCGTTCCTGTGGATGCTCACCGCCAGGGTGGTGCGGGCGATGACGCTGTCGGTGCGCGAGCGCGAGTACGTGCTCGCCGCCCGGTTCGCCGGGGTGGGCGCGCCGCGCGTGCTCGTCCGGCATGTCCTGCCGCAGGTCGCGTCGTTCCTGGTCGTGGACGCGAGCCTCACCGCCGGCGTCGCGATCGTCGCCGAGGGCGGGCTGTCCTTCCTCGGCTTCGGGGTCCGTCCGCCGGACGTCTCGCTGGGCACGATGATCGCGGAGGGGCGGGGCGCGGCGGCCACCTGGCCGTTCATGTCCGCCGCGGGGCTGCTCGTGCTGATCGTCCTCGCCGTGAACCTGGTCGGCGACGGGGTGCGGGACGTCCTCGATCCGCTGCGGGACGTGCGATGACGGGGCTGCGCGTCAGCGGTCTGACGGTTGATCTTCCGGTCAGTGGGCGCGCCGTGCGCGGGGTCGGATTCACGGTCGAAGCCGGGGAGGTCCTCGGGGTCGTGGGCGAGTCGGGGGCGGGCAAGACCATGCTCGCGCTAGCCCTGATGGGGCTCCTCCCGGACGGTGCCGAGGTCACGGGGTCCGTGCGGTTGCGTGGTGAGGAGCTGATCGGGCGATCTGATGCCGAGTTGTGCCGGGTGCGCGGCGACGACCTGGCGATGGTGTTCCAGGAGGCGGCGCTCACGCCTGTCCGCACCGTGGGCGATCAGGTCGCCGAGGCGGTACGGGCCCATTCCAAGGTCGCACGGGCGGCGGCGTGGGCTCGGGCCCTGGAACTGCTCGAACTGGTGGGAATCGCGGCAGGTCGGGCGCGCGCGTACCCGCACGAGTTCTCCGGCGGGATGCGGCAGCGGGTGATGATCGCCATGGCCGTCGCGAACCGTCCCGGCGTGATCCTGGCGGACGAGCCCACGGCTGGCCTGGACGTGACCGTCCGGGCGCAGGTCTTGGACGTCCTCCGCACCGCGAAGGACGCGACCGGCGCCGCACTCGTGCTGATCACGCATGACCTGCGGCTCGTCGAGGACTTCGCCGATCGCGTCATGGTGATGCGCGAGGGGCGGATCGTTGAGACCGGGCCGGTAGAGCGGATCTACCGGGAACCGCGTGCGGCGTACACGGCCGAGTTACTGCGGTCCATCCCGCGTGTGGAAGACAAGGGTGTGTCGCAGCCTCGGCCTGAGCGTCCTGTCGTACTGCAAGTGGACGGCCTTGTCCGGCACTACCCCGTCTTCAAGGGGACGCTGGTGCGGCGACGGGTCGGCAGTGTGCGTGCGGTCGACGGCGTCGGCTTCGACGTCCGGGAGGGCGAGACCCTTGCGCTCGTGGGGGAGTCCGGGTGCGGTAAGACCACGACCTTGCTGGAGATCCTGCGGCTGGCAGGGCCGCAGGACGGCCGTGTGGTCGTCTTTGGCCAGGACACGGCGTCGCTGAGTGCGGCTGGCCGCAAGACCCTGCGGCGGGATGTCCAGGTCGTGTTCCAGGACCCGGCCGCGTCGCTCAACCCTCGGATGCGCGTGGCCGACATCATCGCCGAGCCGCTGGTCACGCATGGATTCCCGCCATTGCGGATCGGAAGCCGAGTGGGGGAGCTGCTGGAGCTGGTGGGCTTGGAGGCCGACACCGTACGGCGCTATCCCCACACACTCTCTGGCGGGCAGAAGCAGCGTGTGAGCATCGCACGGGCTCTGGCTCTTGAACCGCGTCTGCTGCTCTTGGACGAACCTGTGTCGGCTTTGGACGCGCCCGTGCAGGCGAGCGTCATGGCTCTGCTGGAAAGCCTCCGCGACCGTCTTGGCCTGGCATATCTGCTCGTCGCCCATGACCTGGCCGTCGTCCACCGCATCGCGGACCGGGTCGCTGTCATGTACATGGGCCGCATTGTCGAACTGGGGCCGACCCAGGACGTGTACGAGGCACCGGCTCATCCCTACACGCGCGCAATGCTGCGACGCGTCCCTCTGCAAGGAGACTCACCAGACCCGATGTCACCACCCACTGGATGCCGTTTCCGCTCCCGATGCCCCCGCTACGTCACGGTCGCCGAACAGGACGCCCGCTTGTGCGATGAACAGGATCCGGAGCCCTTGAAAGACCCAGACCGGCTGGTCGCCTGCCATCATCCCCTCATCGGAGCCGAGGTCGAGCAGTGAAACGGATACTCGGCGCGGTTCTCCTGGGCATCGTGCTCTTGAGCGGATGCGGCGACATCGGCGAGCAGAACGATTCATCCGGGCGGCTGCCGGGCGCTGACGTCAACCCAGTCCCGCGCGACCGAATCGTG
Source organism: Actinomadura geliboluensis (assembly GCF_005889745.1). GTDB lineage: Bacteria > Actinomycetota > Actinomycetes > Streptosporangiales > Streptosporangiaceae > Spirillospora > Spirillospora geliboluensis. The sequence goes on along the minus strand of NZ_VCKZ01000220.1, from coordinate 12,204 downwards.
AACGGCGGCACGCTCCGCTGGCCGCTGCCGGAGTTTCCGTCACAGTGGAATTTCCACCATCTCAACGGCACCAAGGGCGCGGTGGACCATGTCATTCAGGGCGTCCTGCCTTATCTGATGCGCGCTGACGAGAAATCCGTCCCTCATCCCGTCCCGGAGTATCTGGAGTCGGCCACGCTGAAGCGCACCAAGGGGGGCCAGAGCGTCACCTACCGGCTCAACCCTCGGGCCAGATGGTCTGACGGCCGCCCCATCGGATACGCCGATTTCGTCGCGCAGGCTCGTGCGCTTTCCGGACGCGACCGGCGTTACGAGGTCTCCACTGACAGCGGATACCGCCTGATCAAACACATCGAGCAAGGCCCCCGCGAAAACGACGTGAAGGTGACGTTCACCCAGACGTACGCCGACTGGCGCAGCCTGTTCAGCCCGCTCTACCCGGCCGTCGCCTACTCCACCCCACGTGCGTTCAACACCGGCTGGATGAACGCACTGCTCGTGACCGCAGGTCCGTTCAAAGTCCAGCGAATCGACCGCACCGACAAGACCGTCACTTTGGCCCGCGACCCGTCCTGGTGGGGGCCGCCCGCGAAACTCGACCGCATCGTCTACCGCGCCATGGACACCAGCGCGATGCCCGGGGCGTTCGCCAACCATGAGATCGACCTGATGGACATCGGGCTGGACGCGAGCGCGATGCGGCGCGTCCAAGGCGTCCCCGGTACCGACATACGCCGCGCGGGCGGACCCGACTGGCGGCACTTCACGTTCAACGCCGCTTCGCCCGTCCTGTCCGATGTGCGCGTACGGCGGGCGGTCATGCTGGGCATCGACCGGGAGGTCATCGCACGGTCCGACCTGTCCGGCTTGGGGGTGCCGGTCCAGACCCTCGGCAACCACTTCTACGTCAACACCCAGAACGGTTACCAGGACAACTCGGCCGTCCTCGGCGGATACGATCCCGCGCAAGCCGGACGGCTCCTGGACGAGGCGGGCTGGCGACAGCACGGCAAGTACCGTGCCAAGGCCGGACGCACGCTCGCGCTGCGCTTCGTGGTGCCTTCGGGCGTCCCCATCAGCGCACGCGAAGCGGAACTGGCGCGCGCGCTGCTCGAACGTATCGGTGTCCGGGTGGACATCCAGCCCGTTCCCGCCGACGACGCCCTCGACGCCCACGTGACCAAGGGCGACTTCGACATCGTCCCGTTCTCGTGGCTGGGCACCTCGTTCCCGGTGTCACCGATGCGGGCGGTGTACGCCCGGCCGCACGCCGGCCGCGTCCAGCAGAACTACTCCCGCACCGGGACCGCCGCCATAGACGCGGCGATGGACCGGGCGATCGCGGAGACCGACCCGGCGAAAGTCCACGACCTCGTGAACGGAACCGATCGGCTCATCTGGCGCCAGGCGTCGGTGTTGCCGCTGTACCAGCGTCCACAACTCGTCGCAGCGCGCGCGGACCTGGCCAACATGGGGGCGTGCGGCTTCCTAGAGCCCGACTACCAGGACATCGGGTTCACCAGTCGCTGAGCCACAAGGCCGGACGGTTACGGGAAGGCGAGCTGGATGCCCTTGCGGTCGCTGGTGTAGCGCGCGTTCCACACGTAGAGCCGCAGGTCGTCGGCGGAGACGCCGTCGTCGACCGGCAGCTCGGAGGCGATCCGCACGACGTAGGAGGCGCCGCCCGGCATCATCATGCTGCCGCTGTCGTCGACCGGCGGCTTCGACCCGTCGATCCGGGCGGTGATCTTGCTGTGGTTCGGCAGCGTGCACATGTCGTCGGGGATGCCGGCCTGCGGCATGCACCGCTCCTGCGCCGCCTTCGGGACCTGCGCCTTCGGCATGAACAGGTCGGCGGGGTAGTCGAGCAGGACGGGCCGCCGCTGCGTGTTGGTCAGGATGTAGTCGGCGTAGGCGTACGTCGTTCCCGACGGCGGCGCCGCGGTGGCGCCGAGGGGCTGCCGGTCGGTCCCGGCCCGGACCGCGGCGAGGCTGTAGCCGTAGCCCTCGGGGGTCGTGAAGTTCACCGGCGGGCCCGCCTTCGGCGCGGGGACGGCCGAGCCCTGCTGCGTGCCGTCGCCCTGGCTCGCCAGGGTCGGCTGGGCGGTCTCCTGGGCGGTGTCGCCGCCGGGCCGCAGGAACACGATCCCGGCGGCGATCGCGGCGATGCCGACGGCGCCGGTGACGGCCCCGGCGAGGCCGAGCCGGCCCGCGGCGGTCTTCTTCCGGCGGCGGTGCGAGCGGTAGGGCTGGTAGCTGTTGGACATGGTGGTGCGTGCTCCCTCGGGCCTTCTCCAGGCTCAGTAAGCGCGTCCTTCCGAGCTGTCGTCGGCAACGGCGGCAACGGCGGCAGGCCACGATACCGGACGCCCGGAACGGCGGTGTCCCAGGCCGGCGGGTTACGAAGTGCGCGCGACGAGGGCGTCGCGGCCGAGCCCTCGCAGGGAGGCGTCCAGCACCTGCGCGGTGTGCGCGACCGCGATGCCGGCGCCGCGCCGGCGCAGCGCGGTGGCGATCTGCATCGAGCAGCCGGGGTTGGCGGCGACCAGTAGTTCGGCTCCGGTGGCGTCCACGTTCACCGCCTTGCGGTCGCCGAGTTCGCCGGCGGCCTCCGGCTGGAACAGGTTATAGGTTCCGGCGGAACCGCAGCAGATGTCCGGTTCGGCGATCTCCCGGACGGTCAGCTCGGGGATCGCGGCCAGCAGTGCGCGGGGCTGGCTCCGCACGCCCTGGGCATGGGCGAGGTGGCAGGCGTCGTGGTAGGCGACGGTGACCGGAAGTGGCCGCCGCTCCGCGCGGGGCCCGAGTTCCGCGAGGTACTCGGCGAGGTCCCTGGTCTTGTCCGACAGCGCCGCGGCGCGCGCGGCCCAGGCCGGCTCGTCGGCGAGCAGCGTCCGGTACTCCTTCATCGCCGACCCGCAGCCCGCCGAGTTCACCACGATGACGTCGACGGACTCGAACGTCTCGATCGTCCGGCGGGCGAAGGCGCGGGCCTCCCCGGCCCGGCCGGAGTGCAGCGACAGCGCCCCGCAGCAGCCCTGGCCGCGGGGGATGACGACGTCGCAGCCTTCGAGGGCCAGCACGCGGGCCGTGGCCGCGTTGACGCCGGGGAAGAACTCGCTCTGCACGCAGCCGGTCAGCATCCCGACCGTGGCGCGGCGCTCGCCGCGCGCCGCGACCCGCTCCGGCAGGCGCGGCGCCTTCCCGAGCGGCGGCGCGAGCCGCTCCATCGCCGCGATGGACGGCGACAGGCGCTCCAGGACGCCGCTGCGCCGGACCAGGCGCTCCAGACCCGACTTCTGGTAGGCGCGCAAAGGCCCGCGCAGAGCACGGAGCCTCCGCTTGTACGGGAACAGCTGGAAGACCATCTCCCTGATGGCCCGCTCCTTCAGCGAACGCGGGTGCTCGTCCTCCACCTGGGTGCGGGTGATCTCGATGAGACGGTCGTACTGGACGCCGGACGGGCATGACGTCACGCAGGCCATGCACCCGAGGCAGCGGTCGAAATGCTCGGCCATCGGCTCGTTGAGCGGCGCGCCCTCAAGGTGCTGCTGCATGAGATGGATACGGCCCCTTGGGGAGTCCATCTCCTCGCCCCACAGCACGTAGGTCGGGCATGTGGGGAGGCAGAAACCGCAGTGGACGCAGTCGTTCAGGAGATCAGGGAGATCGTCCTGGGCGCTCATCAGATTCCTCCCACGAAACGGCCCGGGCACAGCCTGTGGTCCGGGTCGAACTGGTCTTTCACGCGCCGCATCAGGGCGAGCGCCGGAACCGGCCCCCACAGGTCGATCTCGCCGCGCACCTCTTGCGGCGCGTAACGGACGACGGCGTGGCCCCGGTGCCGGGACAGGACGTCCCTCAGCCGCCCTAGTACGTCGGCCACATCGCCTGGTGACATCTCCGGGGCCAGACCGACGTGGCCGTTCCCGCTGCCGCTCCATGTGACCGCGGCGTCCGGCCCGAGCAGGGTGAGGACTTCGCGGAGCGCGGGCGGCGGTGCGCTGATGTCGATGAGGGTGGTTCCGTCCGGGTAGCGTCCCCAGCCGTCCGGTGCGGACTCGGAGATCTCGGAGTGCTCCCCTAGGAGCTGCTGCGTCTGCCCAGCGCGCGCGGCGACGCCCTCAGGCACGCCTTCCAGGAGCACCGAGACCGTACCGGGGCCGATGTACTCGACCGCACTCGGCGCCACAGGGGAGTGGAGGACGCTCTGGACGGCGTCATGTGCGTCCCCCGGCCCGTTCACGGCGCACGTCACGTACGCGGACGCGGCGGGGATCGGATGGAGCCGGAACGTCGCCTCCACGATCAGCCCCAGAGTGCCGTAAGAGCCGGAGAAGAGCCGGCCCAGGTCGTACCCTGCGACGTTCTTGACGACCTTGCCGCCCGACCGCGCGACCTGGCCGTCCGCCCGGACGACCGTCAGCCCGATGACCAGGCTCCGGGGCGTCCCGTAGAGGGTGCGGAGCGGCCCCGCGGCGCCGCTGGCGACCGTCCCGCCGACCGTGGAGCCGGGCAGGGGGACGTCCAGGGCGAGCCGCTGGCCGTGCTCGGCGAGGCTCTCGTTGAGCCGCTCCATGGGGAGCCCCGCCTCGGCCTTGGCGACGAGGTCGCCGGCCGTGTGCTCGACGAGCCTGCCCAGCCGGTGGGTGTCGACCAGCAGATCGCAGCGCCGCGGCGGCGTCCCCCAGTCCAGCCGGGTCTCGGCGCCGCGCGGGACGACCGCGAGACCCTTCTCGGCGGCGACGCGCATGACGTCGGCGGCCTCGGCCAGGTCCTTCGGGGCGGCGACGAGCGCGGGCTCGACGCCGAGCACGCCCTCGGCGGGCTCGCCGGGGCGCACGTCGGCGCAGACCTTCGCCAGGGCGTCCAGGGGCCGCATCAGAAGATGTCCGCCTTTCCCTCGTACGGGTGGGGCCCCTTGCGCTTGCCGGGCACCTCACCGCAGAGCCGGGGCGTCGGGAAGACCTTGCCCGGGTTGCACAGCCCCGCCGGGTCGAACCCGCAGCGGACCATCTGCATCGTGTCCAGGTCGGCGTCGGTGAACATGCGCGGCATGTACCGGGCCTTGTCGACGCCCACGCCGTGCTCGCCGGTGATGGAGCCGCCGTGCTGGATGCACAGGTCGAGGATCGCCCCCGACACCTCCTCGGCGCGCTCCTCGGCGCCCGGCTCGGAGTCGTCGAACAGCACCAGCGGATGCAGGTTGCCGTCGCCCGCGTGGAACACGTTCGCGACCCGCACGCCCGACCGCGCCGACAGCTCGTCGATGCTCGCCAGGACGTCCGGCAGCACCGTCCGCGGGATCACCCCGTCCTGGACGAGGTAGGCCGGGCTGATCCGGCCGACCGCCGCGAACGCGGACTTGCGGCCCTTCCAGATCAGCGCCCGCTCCGCGTCGTCGGCGGCGATCCGGATCTCGAACGCGCCCGCGTCCCGGCACAGCCGCTCCACCTCGGCGAACTGGGCCGCGACCTCGGAGTCCGGGCCGTCCAGCTCCACGATCAGCACGGACCCGGCGCCCGCCGGGTACTCGCAGCGCACCGCCGCCTCCGCCGCCTCGATGGCGAGCGCGTCCATCATCTCGATCGCCGCCGGCACCACGCCCGCGCCGATGATCGACGACACCGCGGTGCCGCCCGCCTCGATCGAGTCGAACGCCGCCAGCAGCGTCTGCACGGTCTCCGGCACCCGCGTCAGCCGCACTGTGATCTTGGTGGTGATGCCGAGGGTGCCCTCCGCCCCGACGAACACCCCGAGCAGGTCGTAGCCGGGGGCGTCCGCCGCGAGCTCCACCAGCTCGCCGTCCGGCGTGACGATCTCGCACGCCAGCACGTGGTGCGCGGTGAACCCGTACTTCAGGCAGTGCGCGCCGCCGGAGTTCTCCGCCACGTTCCCGCCGACCGAGCAGATCTGCTGGCTGGACGGGTCGGGCGCGAAGTAGTACCCGTACGGGCGGACGGCCCGCGTGACGTCCAGGTTGATCACGCCGGGCTCCACCACGGCGCGCTGCCCGGGGATGTCGATCTCCAGGACGCGGCGCATCCGGGACGTCACGATCAGCACGCCGTCGGTGCGGGGGAGGGCCCCGCCGGACAGGCCCGTCCCAGACCCGCGCGCCACGTAGGGCACGCCCGCCGCCGCGCACTCCCGCACGATCGCCGCGATCTGCTCGGCCGTGTCGGGCAGCACGACGACCCCGGGCGTCGCCCGGTGGTTGGTGAGGCCGTCGCACTCGTACGTGCGCAGCCGCACCGGGTCGGTGATCACCCGATCCGCTCCGAGCAGCGCCTCCAGCCGGGACCCGAGCGCCGTGAGCATGGACTCCACTCTTACCACCATCCTCCGCCCCCGACACCCCCGCAAGATCCGGAGCCGGACGGCCCGCGGCCGCCCGGCTCTCCGCACGCGCCGCCCGCGGTTACGGGAAGCGCTGGTAGGCCGGCGTGGTCAGGAACTCGGAGTACTCGTCCGCCAGGGTGACCTCCTTGAAGAGGGCCACCGCCTGGTTGTAGCGGGGCTCGTTGTACGCCTGCCCCAGCTCCGTGCGGATCTTGTCGAGCTCCTCGTCCAGGAGCTGCTCGACCCACTCCTTGGTGATCTTCCGGCCCTCGGCGGTGGAGACGCCGTTGTAGATCCACTGCCACACCTGGGAGCGGGAGATCTCGGCGGTGGCCGCGTCCTCCATCAGGTTGTGGATGGCGACGGCGCCGGCGCCGTCCAGCCAGGTGGCGAGGTAGCGCAGCGCCACGTCGATGTTGTTGCGCAGGCCGGCCTCGGTGATCTCGCCGGGGGTGTCCTTGACGTTGAGCAGGTCGGCGGCGGTGACGCTGACGTCCTCGCGGAGCCGGTCCCGCTGGTTCGGCTTGTCGCCGAGGACGCCGTCGAAGACCTCGCGGCAGACGGGGACGAGGTCGGGGTGCGCGACCCAGGAGCCGTCGAAGCCGTCGCCGGACTCGCGGGCCTTGTCGGCGCGGACCTTCTCCAGCGCGACCTTGTTGACCGCCTCGTCCCGGCGGGACGGGATGAACGCCGCCATGCCGCCGATCGCGTGCGCGCCGCGCTTGTGGCACGTCCGGACGAGCAGCTCGGTGTAGGCGCGCATGAACGGCGCCGTCATCGTGATCGCGTTGCGCTCGGGGAGGATGAACTCCGTGCCCCGGTCCCGGAACTTCTTGATCACCGAGAACAGGTAGTCCCAGCGGCCGGCGTTCAGGCCCGCGGAGTGGTCGCGCAGCTCGTAGAGGATCTCCTCCATCTCGAACGCGGCCGGGATCGTCTCGATCAGGACGGTCGCGCGGATGGTGCCGCGCGGGACGTCCAGGTGGTCCTGCGCGAGGTTGAAGGCGTCGTTCCAGAGCCGCGCCTCGAGGTGGCTCTCCATCTTGGGCAGGTAGTAGTACGGCCCCTTGCCCTTGGCCAGCTGGCGCCGCGCCGAGTGGAAGAAGTAGAGGCCGAAGTCGAACAGCGACCCGGACATGGGCTCGCCGTCGACGAGGAGGTGCTTCTCCTCCATGTGCCACCCGCGCGGCCGCACGACGATGGTCGCGAGCTCCTCGTCGGCCTTGAGCGCGTAGCTCTTGCCGGACTTGGCGTCGGTGAAGTCGATGGTGCGGTCGAGGGCGTCCCGCAGGTTGAGCTGGCCCTCGATCATGTTGTCCCACAGCGGCGTGTTGGCGTCCTCGAAGTCGGCCAGCCACACCTTCGCGCCGGAGTTGAGCGCGTTGATCGTCATCTTCCGGTCGGTGGGGCCGGTGATCTCGACACGGCGGTCCACCAGGCCGGGCGCGGGCTCGGCGACGCGCCAGGAGTCGTCGTCGCGGACGTTCGCGGTCTCGGGGAGGAAGTCGAGCGTCCCGCCCGCCGACAGCTTGCGCTGCCGCTCCGCGCGGGCCTCGAGCAGCTCCTTGCGGCGGGCGCCGAGGGCGCGCTGCAGGGCGGCGAGAAGGCCGAGCGCCTCGGGGGTCAGGATCTCCTCGTAGCGGTCGCCGAGAGGTCCGGTGACCTCGACGCCTTCCAGTGCGGCCATCTGCCTCGCCCTTTCGTATAGCGAAATTTGACTTCTGTTATGTGGAGAACCGTACTCGGCGGTGCGAGGTGCGGTCAAAGCGGGTATCCCTTGCGAGACCTCCCCGCGCGCGCTTGCGTCAACCCACGGGGAAACTGGGGATAAGCAGGTGACCTCCGGGACGGTGCGTGAGACGATCGCCGGGAAGATACGGCCGCGAGGCGGCGTTCTACCGAGGACATATGACTGAACCTTTCTCTGCAGACCAGACCCAGACCCAGATCCAGGACGACGTCGAGTACGAGCCCCTGACGGGCGAACTCGACCTGGAGGACCGCCGCGCACTGCGCCGCGTCGCGGGGCTGTCCACCGAGCTGACCGACGTCACCGAGGTCGAGTACCGCGCCCTGCGGCTGGAGCGGGTCGTCCTCGTGGGCGTCTGGACGGACGGCACGGCCGCCGAGGCCGAGAACTCGCTGCGCGAACTGGCGCTGCTCGCCGAGACGGCGGGCTCCCAGGTGCTCGAAGGGCTCGTCCAGCGCCGGTCCCGCCCCGACGCGGCCACCTACATCGGCTCCGGCAAGGCCGCGGAGCTGCGCGACATCGTGATCTCCACCGGCGCCGACACCGTCATCTGCGACGGCGAGCTGGCCCCGAGCCAGCTGCGGCACCTGGAGGAGACCGTCCAGGTCAAGGTCATCGACCGGACCGCGCTGATCCTGGACATCTTCGCCCAGCACGCCAAGAGCCGCGAGGGCAAGGCGCAGGTCGAACTCGCGCAGCTCAACTACCTGCTGCCGCGGCTGCGCGGCTGGGGCGGCAACCTGTCCCGGCAGGTCGGCGGGCGCGCCGCGGGCGGCATCGGCATCGGCGGCCGCGGCCCCGGTGAGACCAAGATCGAGCTGGACCGGCGGCGGATCCGCACCCGGATGGCCAAGCTGCGCCGGCAGATCGCCGAGATGGGCAAGGCGCGCGACACCAAGCGCGGCGAGCGGCGCCGCCACCAGGTGCCCGCCGTCGCCATCGCCGGCTACACCAACGCCGGCAAGTCGTCGCTGCTCAACCGGCTCACCGGCGCCGGGGTGCTGGTGGAGGACGCGCTGTTCGCCACCCTCGACCCGACCGTCCGGCGGGCCGAGACGCCCGGCGGCCGCGCCTACACCCTCGCCGACACCGTCGGGTTCGTCCGGCACCTGCCGCACCAGCTGGTGGAGGCGTTCCGGTCGACGCTGGAGGAGGTCACCGACGCCGGGCTGATCCTGCACGTCGTGGACGGCTCCGACGCCGACCCCGAGGCGCAGATCGACGCCGTCCGCGAGGTGCTGCGGGAGATCGGCGCCGACGCGATCCCCGAGATCATCGTGATCAACAAGGCGGACGCGGCCGACGACCTCGCCGTCGCCCGGCTGCGGCGCCGCGAGCCGCACAGCGTCGTCGTGTCCGCCCGCACCGGGTTCGGCATCGAGGAGCTGCGCGCGGCCATCGAGGCCGACCTCCCGGGGCTGGAGAGCGAGCTCCACGTCCTCGTGCCGTACGAGCGCGGCGACCTTGTCGCGCAGGTGCACGAGCGCGGTGAGGTGCTCAAGCTGGAGCACATCGCCGAAGGCACCGTCCTGCACGCCAGGGTCCCCGCCGGTCTCGCCGGGGAGCTCTCCCGGTACGAGACCGTGGCCCCCACGGCCTGACCCTCGACCCACCGGGCCCAGCACGGGCCCGGTGGGTTTCGGCTGCTCAGAGACCGGCTTAGGGCTCGTCCGGAACCAGCGGAAGCACCGTTCGCGTCGCCGTACGGTGACAGCTTGTCCAATCCGCTTGACGGTTCGGTTGAAGTCCGTACGGTCTTTAGCACTAGGGGCGGGGTGATGGCTGTCGATGCGCTACGACGAAAGGTTGTCGGACGGGCCTTCGGTGCACTACCGTGACGAAACCGATATCTCCGGTCTCGTTGCCAGCGGTGGTCGCCCGGCCACCCGACCCTCCATTGGTGAGTCGCCGGCACCCTGCCGGTGTTTCGGATCGAGAGCAGGTGGCCATGGCAGGTCCGAACACTGGAACGAGGGCGAGCGGCCCGCTCCAGCGCCAACCCGCGCGGCTGCGCGCACGGCTCGATCCAGGTCGGTGACGCCATGACCGTACGGCTGTTGACGAACATCGGCAGGCTCTGGACGGGCACCGACGTCTGCAGCAACGCCGCGGTCCTCATCCACGACGACCGCATCGTCTGGGCCGGGCCCGCCTCCGACCTCCCGCAGAGCGTCCCCGGCATCATCGACGACATCGTCGACGTCGACCACGTCGAGAACCTCGGCGGCGGCCTCGTCACCCCCGGCCTCATCGACGCGCACTCCCACCCCGTCTACGCGGGCAACCGGTGGGCCGAGCTCGCCATGCGCACCAGCGGGTCGTCGCACTCCGCCATCACCGCGGCGGGCGGCGGCGTCAACTCCACCGTCACCGTCACCCGGGGCACCGACCCCTGGACGCTCTGCAACGGCGTCCGCGAACGGCTCCGCCAGTGGATCCTCGCCGGCACCACCACCGTCGAGGCCAAGACCGGCTACCACCTCACCCGCGACGGCGAACTCGCCGACATCCGGATGCTGCGGTCGCTGGAGGGCGAGCCGTCCATGCCGCGCATCCACGCGACGTTCCTCGCCGCGCACATCCTGCCGCCCGAGTTCTTCGGCCGCCGCCGCGACTACATCGAGGCCGTCCGGCTGTGGGCCGGCGACGCCGCCGTGGCCGGCGCCGACTCGATCGACGTCTACTGCGACGAGGGCCACTTCACCGCCGAGGAGGCCCGCGCCCTGCTGCTCACCGGCAAGCGCGCCGGGCTGAAGGCCCGCATGCACGCCTGCGCCAACGAGCGCGTCGGCGCCGCGCAGGTCGCCGCCGAGGTCGGCTGCGCGTCCGCCGACCTGCTCACCCAGGCCAACGACGACGACATCAAGGCCCTCGCCCACGCCGGCGTCACCGCCACCGTCTGCCCCGGCAGCTCCCTCAACAGCAGCCGCGCGCCCGCCCCCGTCCGGCAGATGCTCGACCGCGGCGTCACCGTCGCCCTCGGCACCGACCACAACCCCGGCCAGTGCGGCATCACCTCGATGCCGCTCGTCATCGGCCTGTCGGTCGCCATGTTCGGGCTGAGCGTGACCGAGGCCCTGCGCGCCGCCACCCTCGGCGGAGCCGCCGCCCTGCGCGTCGGCGACCGCGGCTCCCTCGCGCCCGGCATGCTCGCCGACATCGTCCTGTGGGACGCCGACCACGAGGGCGCGTTCGCGTGGGCGTTCGGCCTGCGCGCCCTGCGCATCTGGCGCGGCGGCGTCCCCGTCCAGCCCTGACGCGCCGCCCGCTCAGTGCCACCACCCAGCGCGGTCGCGGTCGTCACCGACTCCACCGCCTACCTCCCGCCCGGCCTCGCCGAACGGCACGGGCTGATCGTCGTCCCGCTCCAGATCGCCGTCGGAGGCACCACCCGCGACGAGGGCGACATGAGCACCGCCGAAGCCGCGCGGGCGCTGAAGGAATGGCACCCCGTCACCACGTCGCGCCCGGCCCCGGAACGCTTCGCCCGCGCCTACGAGACCGCCGCCTCCTCCGGAGCCCGCCACATCGTCTCCGTGCACCTGTCGTCCGCCCTCTCCGGGACGGTGGAGGCCGCCCGCCTCGCGGCCCGCGACGCCCCCGTGCCCGTGACCGTCATCGACAGCGGCACCATCGGCCTCGGCCTCGGCTTCGCCGCCCTCTCCGCGGCGTCCGAGGCCCTGTCGGGCGGCACCGCCGAATCCGCCGCGTCCGCCGCCGTCCGCCGGGCCGGACTCACCCGTTCCCTCATCTACGTCGACACCCTCGAACACCTGCGGCGCGGCGGCCGCATCGGCGCCGCCGCCAACCTCCTCGGCTCCGCGCTCATGGTGAAGCCCCTCCTGGACATCGCCGATGGACGCATAGCGCCGCTTGAGAAGGTCCGCACCTCCTCGCGCGCGCTTGCCCGGCTCGAAGAACTCGCCGTCGCCGAGGCCGGTGACCGCAGGGTCGACCTGGGCATCCAGCACCTCGCCGCCTCGACCCGTGCGGAAGCCCTGGCGGCCCGCCTCCGCGAACGCATCCCGCACGTCGAGGACGTCTACGTCGGCGAAGTGGGCCCGGTCATCGGCGCCCACAGCGGCCCCGGCATGCTGGGCGTGGTCGTGGCG
>NZ_VCKZ01000219.1 GCF_005889745.1 Actinomadura geliboluensis | reverse complement strand
AGATGTGTATAAGCGACAGGCGTGACGGTCGCGTTGCTGGCGTCGCGGGCGTCGACCCCGGCGACCTGGACGCTCTGCACCTGCATCTTCCCGACGCCGTTCCAGCCGAATTGCGCGTCGGCGCCGTCGGGCAGGAAGGTGCGCAATTGCGCCTCGCGGGCGGGCGCGGTCTTCTGGTCGTAGTTGAGATAGACGTTGGCGAACTGGATGGCGAACGCGCCCGCGGCGCTGCTGGGGAACCCGGCGCCCCGCGCGGGTTTGGGACCGCTGCCGCCGGCCGGGGTGGTCGGGTCTTCGTCGGCGGTGAAGCGCTCGAAGGGGGCGCGCACGCCGTTGACGAGGATGACGAGGATCAGCGCCCAGAGCACGGCGCGGCCGACCCACACCCACCAGCGCCCGCCGGACCCGCCCCAGCGGCCGCCCCGCGGGCCGCCGGCACCGGACCCGCCGCGGCGACCGTCCCGCTCGGACAGGTCCCACGAGGGGTCGACGGAGGACGCGAGCGCCCGGGCGGGCGCCGCGGTCTCCTCGACTACGGCGGTGTCACGGCCGCGTCCCACGGCCGACCTGCGAGCCATCCTGCCTCCGCTCGCGCCTCGCCCCCGGTCGGCGCGGTCCTGTGTGCCTGGTCATGTTCCGGTGGCTTTTCCGAACCCACCTTCGGGCCCAGGGTAACCACGGGCGTCAATTGTTCCAGCGCATCGCAGCGAAGCACAGCCCCGGCACGCGGTTGTGGATAATGCAATCCACCTCAACAGGAACGGGGAAGATTGCCAAACGGTGACGATCCCCTATCCAAGGCTCCGAAGAGTGCGCAGGTCCAGGTTCCGGACAAGCGGCGCGACTCGGTCGTTGCTTGGTGACCGGGTGGCGGTGACGGCCGCAATCCATTCCCGAAAGAAACCGACAAACTGGCCGATACGCGACATCACACAGCAAAACGGCAGCTCACCGGCCTCGTCCGCCCCAACGGCACCACGAAGACCGGCTGTTGCCAAAATCACACTGGTCACGGCCCTTGCCGGACCGTGACGCGCCCTCCACCGGGCCGGTCAGACGTTGAAGCGGAACTCCACGACGTCGCCGTCCTGCATCACGTACTCCTTGCCCTCCATCCGGACCCTGCCGGCGGTGCGGGCGGCGGCCATCGAGCCGGCCTCGACGAGGTCGTCGAACGAGACGACCTCCGCCTTGATGAAGCCGCGCTGGAAGTCGGTGTGGATGACGCCGGCGGCCTCCGGGGCGGTGTCGCCCTTGCGGATCGTCCAGGCGCGCGCCTCCTTGGGGCCCGCCGTCAGGTACGTCTGCAGCCCCAGCGTGCCGAACCCGATGCGGACGAGCTGCGACAGGCCCGACTCCTCCTGCCCCATGCCCTGGAGCAGTTCGAGGGCCTCGTCGTCCGGCAGCTCGATCAGCTCCGCCTCGATCTTGGCGTCCAGGAAGATCGCCTCGGCGGGCGCCACCAGGTCGCGCAGGCGCGCGCGCAGGGCCTCGTCGGTCAGCTCGCTCTCGTCGAGGTTGAAGACGTAGAGGAACGGCTTGGCCGTGAGCAGGTGCAGCTCGCGCAGCAGTGCCAGGTCGATGCCGGCCTTCTCCGCCCCCGCGAAGAGCGTCACGCCGTCGTCGAGCAGCTTTTGCGCGGCGTTCACGGCGTCGACGACGGCGAGCTTGTCCTTGTCCTTCTTGGTGCGGGCCTCCTTGTCGAGGCGCGGCAGCGCCCTCTCGATCGTCTGGAGGTCGGCCAGGATCAGCTCGGTGTTGATCGTCTCGATGTCGCGGGACGGGGCGACGTCGCCGTCCACGTGCGTGACGTCCGGGTCCTCGAAGGCGCGGATGACCTGGCAGATCGCGTTGGTCTCGCGAATGTTGGCGAGGAACTTGTTGCCGAGCCCCTGCCCCTCGGACGCGCCCTTGACGATGCCCGCGATGTCGACGAACTCCATCGTCGCCGGGATCACCTTCTGCGAGCCGAAGATCTCCGCCAGCGTGTGCAGGCGCGGGTCGGGCACCCCGACCACGCCGACGTTGGGCTCGATGGTCGCGAACGGGTAGTTGGCGGCCAGCGCGTCGTTCTTGGTCAGCGCGTTGAACAGGGTGGACTTGCCGACGTTGGGCAGCCCGACGATTCCGATGGAGAGGCTCACGGCGGTCAAGTTTATGGGCGCCCGGGCGCGCCGCGTACTGCCCGGAACGTCCGCGGGTTCCGCCGAATGTCCGGGACGGGGCGTCCCGCGGCATCCCGGCGCGTCGCGATCGCGCTTCGGCGCCGCGCTGTCACGATGAGCGGATGGACCTCGCGCTGTTCGCCGGCCTGCTCCTCGGCGCCGTGTTCGGCGCCGTCGCCGGGTACGCGCTCGCGACGGGCCGGCAGGGCGCGCTGATCGCGCGGGCGCGGGCCGCCGAGGAGAAGCTCGCCTACGCCGAGGACCGGATGGCCGAGCACTTCGAGAACCTGTCCGCGAAGGCCCTGGACGCCAGCAACCAGCGGTTCCTCGAACTGGCGGACGCGCGGCTCAAGGCCGCGGGCGTGGAGGCGGCGGGCGAGCTGCAGCGCCGCCAGCAGGCCGTCGAGCACCTGGTCGCGCCGCTCAAGGAGACCCTCGCCAAGGTGGAAGAGCAGCTCCGGGAGGTGGAGACGGGCCGCCGGGAGTCCCACGCGATGCTGGCCAAGCAGGTCGACTTCGTCCGGCAGAGCTCCGACCAGCTGCGCCGCGAGACCCAGTCGCTGGTCCGGGCGCTGCAGCGGCCCGAGGCGCGCGGCCGGTGGGGCGAGCTGCAGCTCCGCCGGGTCGTGGAGCTGGCGGGCATGGCGCACCACTGCGACTTCGACGAGCAGGCAAGCGCGGTCACGGCCGACGGGACTGTCCGTCCCGACATGGTCGTGCGGCTGGTCGGCGGCAAGAGCATCGTCGTCGACTCCAAGGTCTCGCTGGCCGCGTACCTGCAGGCCGCCGAGAGCGGCGACCCGGTCCGGCTGGACGCCCACGCCCGCCACCTGCGCGACCATGTCGAGCGGCTGGCGGCGAAGTCGTACTGGCAGGCGTTCAGCCCGGCCCCGGAGTTCGTCGTCCTGTTCATCCCCGGGGAGGCGTTCCTCGCCCCCGCGCTCGACCGCGACCCGGGCCTGCTGGAGTACGCGATGCGGCGGCGGGTGCACATCGCCACGCCGACCACCCTCATCACCATGCTGCGGACGGCGTCCTACGCGTGGCAGCAGGCCGCCCTCTCAAAGAACGCGCGCGCGGTCTTCGAGCTGGGCAAGGAGCTGTACGAGCGGCTCGGCACGATGGGCCAGCACGTCGACGAACTGGGGCGCGCCCTGACCGGGGCCATCAAGTCCTACAACCGGACGGTCGGTTCGCTGGAGACGCGCGTCCTCGTCAGCGCCCGCAAGCTGAACGAGCTGGGCGTGGTCGAGGACGGCTTGGAAGGGCCCCGTCCCGTGGAGGAGAGCCCCCGCGCGCTCTCCGCAGCGGAACTGACCGCCGAGGAGCACCGCCTGGAGGACGACCCCCTGGAGGACGACCCCCGGAAGGACGAGCGTGCTCAGCCCGCCCCGGCGCCCGAAGCGGTAGGTTTCGGCTCACAGGCCATTCCCGAGCAGGCCGACCGGCGCGACGCGCACGAGCGGGGCGAACCGGGCGGTGCGGGGCGCCGGTTCCCCGGAGCGAAGGGGTGGCGATGAGTTCATCGACGGTACGCGGTGCGCAAGGCGGCGCCCCGCCGGCTCCGGAGGGTGCAGTGGGACGTCAGCACGGCGCCGCGGCACCGCGCTCGCGCGCGCGCTCGGCCGGCGCCGGAAGCCCGGTCATGCTGACCGGCCGCGGCGGCATCGTCGTGATGTTCGCCGCCGGGGTGCTGTGCGGGCTGCTGTCGCGCTGGTTCGGGGTGCCGCTGCTCGCCGGCGCCGGGTTCGCGATCGGCTGCGCGCTCGCCGCGTTCGCGACGCGCCCGCCCGACCTGCTCACGCTCGTTGTCAGCCCGCCGCTGGTGTTCTTCGCGGCGACGTTCACGGTCGTGTTCGCCACCGCGCTCGGCGACGGCTCGCTGCTGCGCGGCGTCACGGTCGGGGTGCTGACCGCGCTGGCGGCCACCGCGCCGTGGCTGTTCTTCGGGACGCTGCTGGTCCTCGTGATCTGCCTGGCGCGGGGGCTCATGACGAACGTCCGCGAACTGCGCGACAAGCTCGCCGGGATGCGCCTGTTCGAGAAGGAGGAGAACGAGAACCCCGTCCGGTGGGACGAGTCCCCCGTGACGACGGGCGAGCGCCGCCTCCACCACGGCGAGGTGGACTGAGCGGCGCCCGCCGCGCGATGCCGCGTCTAGACGGGCGTGATGCGGAGGTCCTTGCGGAGCTCCTTCGGGAGGGAGAAGCGCATGTGCTCGGAGACGGACTCGATCTCCTCCGCCTCGCCGAAGCCGCGCTCGGCGAGCCAGGCGAGGACCTCCTGGACGAGCTCGTCCGGGACGGAGGCGCCGCTCGTGACGCCGACCGTGGTGACGCCCTCCAGCCAGGCGGGGTCGATGTGCTCGGCGTAGTCGACGAGGTGGGCGTTGTCGGCCCCGTGCTCCTTGGCGACCTCGACGAGCCGCACGGAGTTGGAGGAGTTCGTCGACCCGACCACGATGACGAGCTGCGCCTGCGCCGCCATCTCCTTCACGGCGACCTGCCGGTTCTGGGTGGCGTAGCAGATGTCGTCGGACGGCGGGTCCATCAGGTTGGGGAACCGCTCGCGGAGCTTCTCGACGGTGGCGACGGTCTCGTCGACCGACAGCGTGGTCTGGGAGAGCCACGCGACCTTGTCGGGGTCGCGGACGGTCACGTTGGCGACGTCGTCGGGGCCGTCCACGAGGTGGATGTGGTCGGGCGCCTCGCCGGTGGTGCCGATGACCTCCTCGTGGCCCTCGTGGCCGATGAGCAGGATGTCGTAGTCGTCGGCGGCGAAGCGGACCGCCTCCTTGTGGACCTTGGTGACCAGCGGGCACGTCGCGTCGATCGTGCGCAGGTTCAGGCCCGCGGCCTCCTGGTGCACGGCGGGCGCGACGCCGTGCGCGGAGAACACCACGATCGCCCCCTCGGGCACCTCCTCGGTCTCGTCCACGAAGATCGCGCCGCGCTCCTCCAGCGTCTTGACGACGTGGACGTTGTGGACGATCTGCTTGCGGACGTAGATCGGCGCCCCGTACTTCTCCAGGGCGATCTCGACCGTCTGGACGGCCCTGTCGACGCCTGCGCAGTAACCACGCGGCTTGGCGAGCAGGACACGGCGCTGGCTGTTGGCGGTCATGCCCCTATCGTACGAGTCACCGGATCGTGGGAGTGACCTGGCTGTGACCGACTCCACGGTGTCTTTGGACAGAAATCCACTAACCCGGGGTGACCGCGATCGCACCCGTGGGGCAGAGTGAAGTTCACCAGACGAGGCAGGAAGAGGAAGAGTCGATGACGAAATCGCCGCGCCGCCTCAAGGAGCAGGTCCGGGACACGGTGGGCGAGCAGGTTCGCGATCTCCCGCTGCACGCCGTCCGCCTGGCCATGTTCGGCGTCGGCCGGGCCCTGCTGCTCGGCGACCGGGTCACCAGGGACTACAAGGAGATCACCCAGGGCGGCGGCGTGAAGCCGGTGCTCGGGCGGCTGCGCGACGACATGCAGGGCACGGCCGAGAAGGTCGTCGAGCGCGTCGTCGAGCGGGTGCGCGGCGAGGAGCCGGCGCCCGAGCCCGAGCCGGTCCGCCGCACCCGGCCCGCGGGGCGGACGGCCGCCGCGCGCGGCGAGGGAACCCGCACCGCCGGCACGGAGATCTCCGTCGGCAAGCCCGGGGCCGCGACCGGGCCCAAGGCCGAGCCGAAGGCGGAGACCGAGGCCGAGACGGGCACGCGGCACCGGCCGAAGCACGCCCGTCCGGGCCCGCCGCCGAAGCCCGCGAAGCCCGGCGCGCTGGGCCGGCGGCACGCCAAGTCCGCGGCGGAGGCGCCGGCGGACGAGCGGGCGCCGCTCGCGAAGCCGGCCCCGTCGCCCGAGCCCGCGGAGCCGGCGCCCGAGCCCGCGCCGCAGGCCAAGCCCGCGCCGAGCCCGGAGGCCGCCGAGCCCGCGCCGGGCGCGAAGCCGGCCGAGCCGGCGAAGTCCGCCAAGCCGGCCAAGCCCGCGAAGTCCGGGGAGGCGCCCGCGGAGGCATCCGACGAGACGACCGCCGAGGCCGTCGCCAAGGACGAGAAGGCGTTCGAGCCGAAGCCGGAGACCAAGCCCGCCGCCCCGGCGGAGGCGGAGCACATCGCCGCGGACCTGCCCGTGCCCGACTACGACGCCGCCACGCTGCCGCAGCTGCGCGCGCGCCTGCGCGGCCTGACGGTCGAGCAGGTGAAGCTGCTGCGCGAGTACGAGCGCCAGCACGCAGCGCGCGAGGACATCATCCGCATGTACGAGCGCCGCATCGCCAAGCTCAACGGCCTCAACTGAACCGAGGGCACCGAGGACACCGGACGAGCGCACCGCGAGCCCCTGGGCAGGCCCCGGGGGCTCCCGGCGTCTCAGGGGCCGGTGAAGAGCTTGTCGAAGGCGGGCAGCGCCGCGGCGATCCGCGCGCGCTCGTCGCCCGACAGGTGCGCGAGCCGGTCGGCGAGGAACGACAGCCGCCGCTCCCGCCCGGCGGCCAGCAGTTCCCGGCCCGCCCCGGTGAGCCGCGCCGTGACCACGCGGGCGTCGGCGCCGTCCCGGCCGCGCGCGACGAGCCCGTCCCGCTCCAGCCGGTTGATCTGGGCGGTCATGGTCGGCAGCCGGACGCCGTGCTCGGCGGCGAGCTCGGTCATCCGGCGCGGCCCGTGCTCCAGCGAGCCCAGCACGGACAGCTGCTGGCTGGTGACCGGCTGGTCGGCTCCGGCCTGCCGCAGCATCAGCACGACGTGGCGCAGGCGCAGGTTGAGCTGCTCGGCGAGCTCGCGGTCGGATGCGGTCACGGATCACTCTCCTCGGGGTCGTAGTCAGTAGTGTTCCTGCATGGCGATGGAGACCACGGCCGAATCCCCGGTTCCGGTGCGGACGGTCCTGCAGGCGGTGAGCGGCTGGATCGGCCGGCTCGGCCGGATCTGGGTCGAGGGCCAGATCACCGACCTCAACGCCCGCGGCGGGACGGTGTACCTGACGCTCCGCGACCCGGTGGCGAACATGTCGGTGCGGGTCGTCGGGCCGCGCGCCGTGGTCGAGGCGGCGGGCCCGGCGGTGACCGACGGCGCCCGCGTCGTGGTGCACGCCAAGCCGGACTTCTGGATCAACCGGGGGACGTTCTCGCTCAGCGTGCTGGAGATCCGGCCGGTCGGCGTCGGCGAGCTGCTGGCCCGGCTGGAGCGGCTGAAGCAGGTGCTGGCGTCCGAGGGGCTGTTCCGGCCGGAGCGCAAGCGGCCGCTGCCGTTCCTGCCGGGGAAGATCGGGCTGATCTGCGGGCGCGACTCCGACGCCGAGCACGACGTCCTGCAGAACGCCCGGCGGCGCTGGCCCGCGGTCGCGTTCCGGGTGGAGAACACCGCGGTGCAGGGCTCGTACGCGGTCGGCGAGGTGATGGAGGCGCTGCGGGCGCTGGACGCCGATCCCGAGATCGATGTGATCATCATCGCGCGGGGCGGCGGCGCGATGGAAGACCTGCTGCCGTTCTCCGACGAGGCGCTGGTGCGGGCGGTGTCGGCGGCGCGCACCCCGGTGGTCAGCGCGATCGGCCACGAGCAGGACTCCCCGATCCTGGACCTCGTCGCGGACGTGCGGGCCTCGACGCCGACGGACGCGGCGAAGAAGACCGTCCCGGACGTGCGGGAGCAGCTCCAGCTCGTCCGGCAGCTGCGCGACCGGGGGCGGCGGTGCCTGTCGGGTGCCGTCGAGCGGGAGCTGGCGTGGCTGCGCGCGGTGCGGTCGCGGCCCGCGCTGGCCGATCCGGTGCGGGAGATCGAGCGGCAGTCCGAGCAGGTCGCGGCGCTGCGGGACCGGGCGCGGCGGTGCCTGTCGGGGGCGCTGGACCGGGCCGGGGACGAGCTGTCGCACACCCGCGCCCGGCTGCTGGCCCTCTCCCCCGCCGCGACGCTGGAGCGCGGCTACGCGATCGTCCAGCGCGAGGACGGGGCGGTGGTGCGGGAGTCGGCGGCGGTCAAGGACGGCGAGGCGCTGCACGTCCGGCTGGCCGACGGGCGCCTCGGCGTGACCGTGACCGGCCGCGAGGGGTCTTAGGGTGGGGCAGGTGGCGGACGACAAGGAGACGGCGGAGAAGCCGTCGTACGAGCAGGCACGGGACGAGCTGACCGAGGTCGTCAAGCGGCTGGAGGCGGGCGGGCTGACGCTGGAGGAGTCCCTCGCGCTCTGGGAGCGGGGCGAGCGGCTCGCGGCGGTCTGCGAGGAGTGGCTGGAGGGCGCCCGCGCGCGGCTGGCCGCCGCCCTCGACCGTCCGGAGAACGGCGACGCCGCCCCGTTCTGAGGCGCGCGGGCCCGGGCGTCCACCCCGGGCCCGGCCGTCAGGAGCCGGGTGTCGGCGCCGTCGAGGGCGCCAGCTTCGCGCCGCCCTTGGCCTGCGCCTTGAGGGCCGCCGCGAGGACCGCCAGCTCCTCGTAGGACGCGGTGCCGGTCACGACGACGCTGCTGCCGTCCGGCAGGGTGCGGGCGAGGGTGTTCGCCTTCTTGTCCTTGCGGTGGTACTTCGTCCAGGTGACGTCGCCGACCTGCTGCGTCCCGGTCGGCTTGCCGCTGTTGGCCATGCGCGGGACGTACTCGGACGCCTTCTCGTCGCTCTGCTCCAGCGCCGCGTACTCGTCGCTCGGCGTCACGAACCCGAGGTGCCACGCGACGGGCGTGTCACCGCCCGCGCCGAGGCCGGTGAGCCGGGAGCTGTTCGGGCGCCAGCCGGCGGGCAGCCCCTCGGGGGCCCACACGGTGAAGGGCGCGTCGTTGCGCATCGCCCACAGCTGCGAGCTGTAGTCGACCGTCGGCAGGACCTCCTCGTCGCTGCGCGGCGACACCACGTAGACCGCCAGCACCAGCACCAGGCACGCGGCCATCGCGATCGCGAAGCCGCTGAGGCCGGTCGTGAGCCGCTTGTGCACGCCGGGGCTGACCTCGACGACGGGACGTCCCGCCGGCGCCCCCTGCTCGTCCCGGCCGCCCTGCTCCGCCTGGACACCCTGCTCCGCCGGGGCGCCGTGGTCTTCCTGGCCGCCCTGCTCCTCCCGGGCGCCGGTCTCCGCGGTCTCGGCCGCGGACGCCGCGCCGCCCGCGGTCTCCGCGGCGGTCGCGGGCGCGCTCTCGGGCGCGCTCTCCGGCGTGGCGGGGGCAGGGGACGGGGTCTTGTCGGTCACCCCTCCAGGATCCCCCACGGTCAGCGCTGCTCGGTACCGGGGTTGCGGATCGTGCCGACGATGCCCATGATCTTGTCGGCGAGGCGGCGGGCGGCGACCTCGTCGTCCAGCAGCGAGATCTCGGACACGGCGCCCGCCATCGCGCCGGTCAGCACGGTGACGAGGGCCTCGTCCACGCCGCCGTCGGCGGTGTGGAACAGCGCGGCGTTGCGCCGCGCCCACTTGTTGAGCCGCTGGCGCATGACGCGGTCGAACCCGGGCGGGCCGTCGCCGGAGATGAACAGCCGGGCGACGTCGCGCTCGTCGAGGCAGCCGTTCAGGTAGGCGCCCGCGCCGGCGATGAACTGCCGCATGGGGTCGGTCTCGCCGGCCTCGCGGACGGCGTTGATCGCGTCGCGGGTGCGCTCCTGCTGGCGGCCCTGGAAGTCCTCGAACAGCGTGAGGTACAGGTCCGCCTTGCCGTTGAAGTGGTGGTACAGGCTGCCGACGCTGGCGCCGGCCTTGGCGACGATGTCGGTCACCGCGGCCTGGGCGAAGCCCGACGCACAGAAGACGTCCCTCGCCGCGGCCAGCAGGGCGCCGCGGGTGGCGGCGCCGCGGTCGGAGGTCCGCGCGGGGGAGTCGGCGGACCGCGCGCCCCCGCCGCGGGCCGCCTCGCCGGACGAGACGTCGATGTCGCTGCTCATGACGCCTGAGATTACGCCCTCTCCCATGGGGAAACGATCCCTTGCCCGCGGGACCGTCAAATACCGGTGGCGCGGGCGGTCGGTACCGCGGGTGCCGGTACGCTCCGTTTCCCGGCTGGTCTGGTCCAATTTGTGACCCGCCGTCCGGTCACCGGAGAATCCGAGGCACCACCGAACGAAGGGGCTGCCCCGTCATGTCCGATGAGACCACCGTTTCCTCCCCGCTCACGACCGAGCCGTCCGCGCCGGACCGCAACCTGGCGATGGAGCTGGTCCGGGTGACCGAGGCCGCCGCGATGGCCGCCGCCCGCTGGGTCGGCCGCGGGGACAAGAACGGCGCCGACGGGGCCGCCGTGAACGCCATGCGCCAGCTGATCAACACGGTGTCCATGCGCGGCGTCGTCGTGATCGGCGAGGGCGAGAAGGACCACGCGCCGATGCTGTTCAACGGCGAGGAGGTCGGGGACGGCTCCGGCGCCGAGTGCGACGTGGCGGTCGACCCCGTGGACGGGACCCGGCTGACCGCGCTCGGCATGAACAACGCGATCGCGGTGCTGTCGGTGGCCCCGCGCGGGTCGATGTTCGACCCGTCCGCGGTGTTCTACATGGAGAAGCTGGTGACCGGCCCGGAGGCGGCGGACGCCGTCGACATCGAGCGCCCGATCGCCGACAACATCCGCGCGATCGCCCGCGCGAAGGGCTCCTCGCCGAACGACGTGACCGTGTGCATCCTGGACCGGCCGCGGCACGAGGGCATCGTGAAGGAGGTCCGCGAGGCCGGGGCGCGGATCAAGTTCATCCTGGACGGCGACGTGGCCGGCGCGATCATGGCGTCCCGGCCGGGGACCGGCGTCGACCTGCTGCTCGGCATCGGCGGCACCCCGGAGGGCATCATCGCGGCGTGCGCGATCAAGGCGCTCGGCGGGGTGATCCAGGGCCGGCTGTGGCCGCAGGACGAGGCGGAGAAGCGCAAGGCGGAGGACGCCGGGCACGAGCTCGGCCGGGTGCTGACCACCGACGACCTGGTGACGTCCGACGACGTGTTCTTCGCCGCCACCGGGATCACCGACGGGGAGCTGGTCGACGGCGTCCGCTACAGCAAGGGCACGGCGGTGACGCACTCGCTGGTCATGCGCTCCCGCAGCGGGACGATCCGGACGATCTCCAGCGAGCACCACCTCGCCAAGCTCCGCGCCTACAGCGCGATCAACTTCGACACGGCGGTCTGACCGGCGGCGCTAGGCGCGGCGGCCCCGGCCGAGGCGGTCGCGGACGCGGGTGCGCAGCGACCGCTTCGGCGCGCGGGCGCGCACCGAGGCGAAGATCATGGTGCCGCAGACCTCGACGGTGGGCCCGTCCTGCGCGGGGCGGGCCCGCAGGTCGCGGGTGCTGAGGATGCTGCGGCCGGTGACCCGCACGCCGACGCCCTCGGGGACGAGGAGCCGGATCCGGCCGCCGAGCACCAGCGGGTCGACCACGATGTGCCGGCGCTGCAGGACGGCCTCGCGCAGGTCGAGCTCGACCGTCCCGAACAGGGCCAGCACGGGCAGCTTCACGGGCACGACCCAGCGCCCCTCCCGGCGGGTGCGGCCGAAGAGGACCGTGACCGGGCGGTCGTCCACGAGGATGGGCTGCGCCTCCTCGGGGCCGAGGTCGCCGGTGAGGCCGGTCAGCTCGCCGAGGGTGCGGGCGGCGTAGGCGCGGGCGGTGCGCTCGGAGTGCTCGGCCATGCTGAGCCGCCCGTCGGCGACCGCCTCGCCGAGGACGGCGACGACGCGTTCCCGGTCGGCGTCGGACGCGCGCAGGTCGCGCACGCTGGTGGCCTTCGCGGCCGGGCGCTGGGGAACGTCCACATCTAGAAGATTAACCGCCGTCCGGCGCGGGGGCCGCCGAAAAACCTGTGGGGATGTGTCCGGGCCTGTCCTTACTGTGAGGGGTATGACCTTGCAACGTGCCCAGATCGCCGCTGCCCGGGACGGGGCCGGCACGGCGGCGATCAGCCTGCGGGGCGTCGTGAAGCGGTTCGGCGACTTCACCGCCGTGGACGGGCTGGACCTGGAGGTCCCCACCGGGATCTGCCTGGGGCTGCTGGGCCCGAACGGCGCCGGGAAGTCGACGACCATGAAGATGCTGACCGCGCAGGCGATCGCCGACGAGGGCAGCATCGAGGTGCTCGGCTTCGGCGTCCCGCGCGAGTCCAAGCGCGCGCGGGCCGTGATGGGGGTCGTCCCGCAGCAGGACAACCTGGACGAGGAGCTGACCGCCCGCGAGAACCTGGAGGTGTTCGCGCACCTGTACCGGGTGCCCCGCAAGGAGCGGCGCCGGGCCGTGGACGACGCGCTCGCGATCGCGCATCTGACCGAGCGGCAGCGGACGAAGGTGGACGACCTGTCCGGCGGCATGCGGCGGCGGCTGCTGATCGCCCGCGGGCTGGTGCACCGGCCCGCCCTCGTCCTGCTGGACGAGCCGACCGTGGGCCTCGACCCGCAGGTGCGGGCGGAGCTGTGGGGGCTGATCGACGGGCTGCGCGCGGGCGGCACGACCGTGCTGATGTCCACGCACTACATCGAGGAGGCCGAGCGCCTCGCGGACGAGTGCGCGCTGATGTCGCACGGCAAGGTCATCGCGCGGGGCTCACCGGCCGCGCTGGTGGCCGAGTTCGCGGGCGACCGGGTGGTCGAGCACTACGGGCCGCCCGACCGGCTGACCGAGGTGGAGCGGCTCGCGCGGGCCGCGGGGCTGCCGACGCGCCGCACGGGCCCGTCGGTGTCGGTGCTGAAGGCGGAGACCATCCCGCCCTCGCTGGAGGACGAATTGGGCCCGGACGGCGTGCGCCGCGCCGCCAGCCTGGAGGACGTGTTCGTGGTGCTGACCGGGGAGCGTGTCGAATGACCCGGACGGAAGTGGAGCGGGCGCCGCGGCTGCGGCGGTTCGAGTTCGCGCCGGTGCGCGGCATCTGGCGGCACGAGCTGGCGCTCTACAAGCGGTACTGGAAGTCGCAGTCGTTCGCCTCGATGGTGGAGCCGACGTTCTTCCTGCTCGCGTTCGGCTACGGGTTCGGGTCGATGGTCGCGGTCATCGGCGACTACCGGTACCTCGACTTCGTCGCGACCGGCGTCGTCGGGACGGCGGCGCTGTTCACGTCGGTGTTCCCGGGCATGTTCAACGGCTACATCAGGCGGGTGTTCCAGCACACCTACGACGGGATGCTCGCGGCGCCGGTGGACGTCCACGAGCTGGTGACGGCCGAGGCGCTGTGGATCGCGGCGAAGTCGGCGGTGTACTCGTGCACGCCGATCGTGGTGGCGCTGTTCTTCGGCCTGGATCCCGCGTTCGGGATGCTGCTGGTGCCGTTCATCACGTTCTTCACCGCGCTCGGCTTCGGGCTGTTCGGCATGTGGACGTCCTCGGTCGTCCCGTCGATCAACTCGTTCGACTACGTGATCACCGGCGTGGTGACGCCGCTGTTCCTGATCGCCGGGACGTTCTTCCCGGTGGACGCGCTGCCCGGCTGGGCGCAGAAGGTCTCCTACCTGAACCCGCTCTACCACTGCGTCGAGCTGGTCCGGGACGCGGTGTTCGGCCTTCACCCGCTGGCCGACCTCGGGCATCTGGCGGGCCTGGTGGCGTTCGCGGCGCTGATGTGGGTCATCGCCGTCCGGGGGATGCGCAGGCGCCTCATCGACTGATCGCCCCCGGGAGACGATTGACCGGCGGCCCGCCCTGTCTCTACGCTGACGCGAATCTTATTCACGTTGTGCCTCGCAGAGAGGTCGGGCCGCATGACCCAGGGCATCACCGTACGGGACCGCCAGGCCCGGTCCGCCGCGTACACGGCGTTCGCCGTCCAGGGGCTCTGCTTCGCCTCGCTGGTGACGCAGGTTCCGCAGATCCAGAAGTCCCACCACCTCAGCGACGCCACGCTCTCGCTGGTGCTGCTGATGGTGCCGCTCGTCGCGGGGGTCGGCAGCGTCGCGTCCGGCGCCCTGTTCCAGCGGTTCGGCAGCGGCCCGGTGCTGCGGGTCTCCCAGCCCGCCGTCGCGGTCGTGATCGCGCTGATCGGCCTCACCGGCGACAACGACGTCGCGCTGTACGCCGCGGTCGCCGCGTTCGGCCTGTTCGTCGGCGCGGTGGACGCCTCGATGAACGCCCAGGCCATCGCCGTCGAGCGCCGCTACGGCCTCAGCCTGATCACCGGCTTCTACGCGGTGTGGAGCGTCGCCGGCATCCTCGGCGGCCTCTGGGCGTCGCTGTCCAACAAGATCGACCTGCCGCTGTCCGCCTGCTTCGCGATCGCCGCCGCCGCGGGGATCGCCGGGTCCCTCGCCACCGGGCACCGCCTCTACCGCCGCGCTGAGGAGGGCGACGGGCCGACCGCCGAGGAGCTGAAGGCCGCCGGACGCAGCGTCCCGTGGCGCCCGATCCTCATCGTCGGCGCCGCGATGGCCGTCGCCTACCTCGCCGACTCGGCGATCTCCAGCTACGGCGCCAAGTACCTGGACGACGAGCTGTCGGCGAGCGACTGGGTCGCGCCGCTCGGCTACGTCGCCTACCAGATCACGATGGTGGTCAGCCGGGCCGTCGCGGACCTCGCCGTCCGCCGCTCGGGCGCCGTCCGGGTGGTGCGGATCGGCGGCCTGGTCGGCCTCGTCGGCATGGCGGGCGTGGTCGCCGCCCCGAACGCGGCGGTCGCCATCGCGGCGTTCGCGCTCGCCGGCCTCGGCCTCAGCGTGATCGCCCCGGTCTCCTTCTCCGCCGCCGGCCGGGTCGACCCGACCGGCCTGGGCGTCGCGGTGGCCCGCGTGAACATCTTCAACTACGTGGGCTTCGTCCTGGGCGCCGCGGTCGTAGGCGCGATCGCCCCCCTGAGCGCCGACCACGGCCTACGGATAGCCTTCATCGTCCCCACGGCCTTGATCCTGGTCGTCTTCGCCACCGCCAAGGGCTTCGCCCCCAGCCCGGCGAAGGACACCGCTCCGCCCGCCCCCACAATGCAACGCCCAACAGTCTGACCCGAGCCCCACAGAACCACGGGGCGGGCGGCCGGAGGGCGCCCAACGCCCGGAGGTCGCCCGCCCCGCCGGCCGAGAGGCCGTTTCACGAGACGCGCCAGCGGATCGGGAAACGGCCTCTCGGCCGTAACGGGGGTTCCAGGGGGTCGCCCCCTGGCCAAACACCTGTCTCTTATACCCATCTCCGCGCCCCCCAGACCCTAAGACACCTCGTATG
>NZ_VCKZ01000702.1 GCF_005889745.1 Actinomadura geliboluensis | reverse complement strand
GCGACGGGCGGCGGGGGCTGCGGCATGTCCCGCGGCGGGACGTCCTGCAGCGGCACCTCCTGCGGCGCCATGCCGGCCGGCCCGCCGTTGGAGAGCACGTCCTCGCTGGTGTCCGGCGGGGCGCCGAGCGAGTCCGGGGGCGCGAACCCCCCGGCCACCAGCCGGTCGCCCGGGGTGCCGGCCTCGCGGGCGGCCCCGGTGCCATCGGCCGGCGCGTCGTCGGCCGGCGCGGCGTCGTCCGCCGGCGCCTCCAGGGGGATCTCCTGGTCGGTCACCGTCTCGGGAGGAGCCGCCGCCTCCTGCCGCTCAGGCTCCTGGCCGGAGGCGACCTCGTCGTCCTCCGCCGCCGCCCTGGCCGGCCCGCGGTTGTCTTCCGTCATCCCCATCTCTCCTACCGAGCATGGTCCTCGTCATCCGTGCTCATGCTGCCCTTAAAGGCATGTGGCGAGCATAAGACCTATCAGGCGCGCGCTCATCCCGGCTCAGTCGAACGGATTCGCCGCGGAAACAAGGCGTCGGGTGCCCCGCGACAGCCGCTTCCAGAAGGTGTCGGGGGCGCCGCGCGGCATGTTGACGGCGACGGCCTCCGCCGTGCTCTGCGGCGCGTCGGTGAGCACGGTGTACACGTATCCCTTGCCCGCGGACACGGCCCAGCGCCGCAGCGCCTCGCGGCGGTACACCGTCCGGCCCCGGCGGACGGTCTTCTGCCAGCCGGACATCCCGCTCTCCTCGAGCGCGCCGCGCTGCACGAACACCGAGACGGCGGCGAGGCCGTCGGAGTAGCTGAGGTGGACGGAGCCGCCGTTCTTCTCGCGGCGCACGTCGAAGAGGGTGAGCCGGCCGGGCAGGTCGGCGGGGACGGGCCAGCCGCGGTCGCGGAGCCAGGCGATCCCGGTGGCGTCCAGGCGCTCGCCCCACGCGTTCGCGGCGGCGTCGCCCGCGCCGGATCCGGGGAAGCGCAGCAGCCCGCCCCGGGGCGTCACCCGCACCGGCGGCTCCGGCGGCGGCGTGGTGAAGCTGATCTCGGTGAACCCGGTGACGACCACCGGCCGCCCGGTCGCGTCGATCAGCTCGCGGTGCAGCATCAGCCCGGTCTCGCGGTCGATCCAGAAGCGCCCGGCCGGGGTGCCGTCCGGGCGGCGGGCCTCGACGACGCGGGCCCGTCGGCCGCAGACCACCCCGTCGGCCGCGCGCACCACCGAGTAGTTGCGGGTGAGCAGCGCGAGGGTCTCCGGGGTGAAGCCGGTGCTGTCGCCCGCGGCGGACTCGGGCCGGTGGCCGGTCCCGGCGCCGTCCGCGGACCGGTACCGGATGCCCTCGCCGGGCCGGTGCGCGACGGTGACGCGGGACGTGGCGGACCGGCTGCGGTTCCACGTCGTGAGGAAGCGGCTGCCCTCGTACGGGACGCGGCGGGCGGCGTCGGCGGCGGCGCGCAGCAGCCCCACGGCGCCGGGGTCGCTGCGGACGCGGCGCGCGGCGGCCGGGTCGCCGGACAGCAGCACCGCGAGGGCGAGCGCCCCCGCGAGCCCGCCGGCCAGGGCGGCGCAGCGCCTGCCCCGCCCCGTGCCGCCCCCGTCGCGGGTCGCGGCCGGCGCGGTCACGGCCCTGGGGAGACCTGGACCTGGTAGACCGGGTCGGTGAGCGGGTCGGTCATCGGCGCGTCGCCGGAGGTCAGCGCGTGCTCGACGGCGAACCGGTCGAACGCGGGCGTGACGGCGGGCTGGTCCTGCTCGCCGCCGGCGATGTAGGAGGCGGTGCCCAGGCCGAGGAAGAGCGTGGCGGCGCCGACGACCAGGTAGCGGCGCCTCGGGTGGACCTGGACGGCCGTGGCGCGGCCGGGCGGGCGGGTGTCGCGCGGACGTCCGGCGGGGGACGTCCTGGAC
>NZ_VCKZ01000701.1 GCF_005889745.1 Actinomadura geliboluensis | reverse complement strand
CTGCTCGCGCAGCTCAAAGACCATACGGACCGCGCGTTCACGCAGCTCAACGGAGTACTTTCTCGGGGGTGCCATAGCCCCTCACCCTTCCAGGTTTCAGGGCCTCCACCCAACCCGGGGCGCTCCACAGTTTGATCACGCTCCCAACCTGCCACGCCCCACGGATCACACGCTCGCCAGTGGCACACGCAACTGTGGGCCGCGCATCCCTCCAACTCAACCGCCGACGCACATGGGCCCAGTTGGCGGTGGCGTGTGAGGCCGATAGGGATGTCTCATGGGCTTGTACCGCAGGCATGAGGACCACATAGCCGTTCGTGCATGGGAGACGCGCATGGCTGCGCTGTTGCATCTGGTGGCGGATCGGCTGACTGATGACCAAGTCCGTTGGGGCACGGAGTTCCTTGCGCATGCCGAGTACGGCCTGGCGATCGAATCAGTTGCGGACTGGCTGGCGGAGGAAGACCAGCCGCTCGCTGCAGCTGAGCGGGCAGAGGTGACAGCCCTGGCCAGTGAGCTGGGTACCGACGTACTTGCCCGCGTCGAGCGAAGCCTTGGCCACCACTCGTAGCGGCGCAGCACCCATAACGACCGGCAAGCGGAGCCGGCGGACGCCTCAGAATGCGCGCCCACGCAGCGGCCCAAGCGACAACACCTTTGACGTGGGCTGTCCCCGGACAAGCTCGTTCGAGCCCCGAGGACGGCATGCGCGCGCCATTCAAAGACCTAATGGCACGCTAATGGCACGGACGCGCGGCGTGATCACACAGGCTGATCAAGGTCCTGCCCTGCCGCGCCTCACAGCTCCGGCGCTCCGATGTGGCACACAAGTGGCACGGAGCCGCCCTGCACGTGGCACGCACACCGCTTCCCCGCCTGAGCTTCCCCCAGCACACCAACGGCCGTCACGAACACGCCGGGGCTTCCCGGAGTCAGAGGCCCCCGCCGGAGGCGTGCTGTTCCGCTATCTGCCGTAGCCGCCGGATCTCGTCGAAGATCTCACGGTCGCTCAACACCGCCTTGATGGTCAAGCCTTGGGGACCGGGCCCCACGGTTCGGTACTTCCCGAGCGAGTGACACAGTCCGGCGCGCAGTTCAGCCAGCTCTCGCCGGAGCGCGTCTCGTTCGGCTCGGGATCCCCAGCTTCGTCCACGGGTGCAGTCTTTCGGACGTGGCCGGATGATGGAACGTCGCTGAGCGGCGGCGCGACCCGGTGACCGCCGGCACCTGGCGAACGGAGCGGCGGCTTCACGATGCGCGACCCGGCGCGGCCGTCCGGTGACCGGCGCCCACGCCGCACGCTCCGCGCGGCCTGGCGCGGGGCCGCGCAGCGGCCCGAGCAACGCCGCCCCTTGACCTCAACGCCGGGAGGGTCACCGTTCGGCAAGGGCAGTCGAGTTGGACACCGGCGAACTGATCATCGAGCCCTCCAAGACAGGGGTTGGCCTTCGCACGGTGGCACTCTCCCAAACGATCACCCCGGACATGCGGCGGTAGCTCGGCAACTTCACCGGCGCTGAGCCTGATGCGCTGATCTTCACTGGCAAGCGCGGTGGCGTCCTGCGGCGGGCGAACTTCCGGTGCGCTGCCAAGTGGGGCGAGACCGTGACCGAACCCCGATGACGACGATGGGGTGGCAGGGCGCTCGCGCTCGTCGGCTAATGGCACGGAGACCCTGTTCCCAATGGTCGGGAACAGGGTCTTTTCGCTGGTGGGCGCGGACGGTTTCGAACCGCCGACTCCTCGCTTGTAAGGCGAGTGCTCTACCCCTGAGCTACGCGCCCGTGTTGCCGGGAAAGCGTACCCGGTTCGTGGGGGCGGGCGCGAAACGGCGGGTCAGGGGGTGTCCAGGTGGACCCAGACGCCCTTGATCTCGGTGTAGG
>NZ_VCKZ01000218.1 GCF_005889745.1 Actinomadura geliboluensis | reverse complement strand
CCCACCCGCCTGCGATACCGGGGCAACTCGACCTGCTGGCACCCGACCCGCTCGCCGACGCCGCCCGCCGCTACGGCGCCGGCGATCCACCCGGCCTCCTGCTGGCCGAACGACTCGACCAGCTCACCCTCGACCATGCCCGGCAGCACAGTTGGAGCCCGGTACAGACCCGGCGCGCCCGAATCGGCATGCGCGTGCTGCTGGCCATCGCCCAGGCCACCGAACCACCCATCCGCGCCGGCGACGTCGCGCGCCTGAGCACACTGGGGCTGTCGCCGACCCCGGTGCGCGCCGTGCTGGCCCAGGCCGGCCTGCTCACCGAGGACCGCATCCCGATCCTGGAAGCCTGGTTCACCCAGCACATCGCCGGCTTGCCCGACCCCATGGCCGACGAACTGCACCTGTGGTTCCAGGTGATGCACCGCGGCAGCACCACCCCGCCGCGGCGACGGCCACGAGCACCGGTCACGATCAAACTGCTGCTGCTGTGGGCCCTGCCGACCCTCAAGGGCTGGGCCGAGGCCGGCCACCGATCGCTGCGGGAGATCTCCCGCGACCAGGTCATCGCCGCGCTGCCCACCGGCGGCACACCCCGCGTCAAAGTCGCCCGGGGCCTGCGCTCGATCTTCAGCACGCTCAAAGCCCGCCGGATCATCTTCACCAACCCCACCGCCCGGGTCCGCATCGGCAGCTTCGAACGCCGCACCCCGCTGCCCGCCGACACCCGACGGCTCGCCGCCGCGCTGAACTCCACCGATCCCGCCACCGCCGCGCTGGCCGCCCTGCTGATCTTCCACGGCCTGCGCCCGGCCGAACTGCGCGACCTGCACCTCACCGACATCCACGACCGGCGCTGCCACCTCACCGACCGCACCGTGCTGCTCGCCGACCCGGTCACCACCCGGCTCGCCGCCTACCTCGACCACCGCCACCACCAGTGGCCGGGCAGCCTCAACCCACACTTCTTCGTGCACCGCCAGACCGCCTCGACCACCGGCCCGGTCAACCGCTGCTGGGTCAACAAACACCTCGGCATGCCCGCCGAAGCCGTCCGACAAGACCGCATCATCGACGAGATCCTCGCCACCGGCGGCGACCTGCGCCGCATCTGCGACCTGTTCGGCGTCACCATCGCCACCGCCCAGCACTACACCACCGTGCTCAACCACCCCAGCCTGACCACCGACGAGCCCGCCGGTTCCCCAACCCAAGGACTCATCTGAGCTTCCGGGAGACGTGGGGCGTGCACGCGCTCTAAACTGCCAGGATCCCGTCGCTTCATATTGATCGCACAGGCAGCCCGGACCCGTCATCGGACGCCTACAGCCCCGACCAACATAATCCGGCGGCCCCAGCAACGCAGGTTGGACAAGGTACTAGCCATGACAGACCATCAGAAGAATCTACCAGCGCGTTTCTACACTGACGACACACAAAGCATCGCATTTATGCTGCAAAAATTTGGAGAAGTACTGTCGCATCTCAGAGAAGGTGAAACCCTTCAGGACTATACATCGCGAAAAGATGAAGTAATAGTATCGACGGTTCAGTCCATTCTCGAATTGACTCGCGATTTCGACGCATTCGACATCATAGACCTGATGCGCCAGCGGGAAACGCCCCTATATCTGCCGCATTATAGAGAGAGTTCGACCGACAAGCGCGCTGCGGCAATCGAACTAGTTGCCGTCCTGATGAGCGCAAGAGGCTATCGCGAACCAGACACAAAA
Organism: Actinomadura geliboluensis; assembly: GCF_005889745.1. Lineage (GTDB taxonomy): Bacteria > Actinomycetota > Actinomycetes > Streptosporangiales > Streptosporangiaceae > Spirillospora > Spirillospora geliboluensis. Next base: position 13,615 of record NZ_VCKZ01000218.1, on the reverse strand, counting down.
AGCACCAGCTATCCAAATGAAATCATCGAAAAACTTCACGCATACTGCAGCCAACTTCTCGACCTGTCTGTCTTTGCGCGCCTGCATGAGGCAGAGAGGCACCCAGAGGAACCTCTTGCTGACTTGGCAGCAACTTACGCCGGCCATGAACTGAACGTGAGAGTTAAACAGTATGTCGACATTCAGGAAGAAACAAATAGTGAACTGTTCTCAAGTCGACGCGGTGATGCGCAAGTCCTTGAAACCATCGGGTTCACCTACGAGGAATTCACCCGCGTCCGTGACAGCGTCTCAGAACTCTATGAGGAGAAGTTTCATGACGCTCTTGCAAAGCTTGGCCAGTCTGTACAAAATTGGGTTCCTGGCGAACCTCCAAGCGACGTCGACCTTCGGCGTGGCTCCGAAGCCACTTTCTCCATATTCGCCACTCCTGGAAAGCGCGCTTCCTTCACTACCGAGGATGTAGTTGCGCACACCGGCCTAGAACTATCCAAAGTAAACATTATTCTCAACACCTTTTCAACGCATTTCGAGGCCAAGGATGCAACGGAAAGTGTGGCCTCATTTCTCGACGGAGATGGCCCATACAATCGGGCAGCACTTCTAGTCGACAATGAAGGCAATTACATAACTATTGGCTTGCCACTGGGAACGGACTGCTTCAGACAAGTCGTTGAAGCCCGCTTGAAGGGGACCAAGGCATGGAATCGTTATGATAGTCGACGGATGCGTGCAAGTGAGCAGCTTTCAGTAAAGTATTTGAGTCGGCTTCTGGGGGTCCCTGTCGCTCATGTGGCGCTGAAGTATCTTCGCCCGAGGGAAGGGGTACCGATCACTGCACTGAACCATGAAGCAACGAATCTCCAGTCAATCTCTGATCAGACAGAAGCGGACGCGCTGTTCCTAATTGAGGATGTCGCGATCTGCGTTGAAGTTAAAGCGCGAAGCGTCTCCGAGCAGGCTAGGCGAGGGCAGATAAGAAGGCTATCTACAGATCTGAAGAGAACGATCGGCGAAGCACATGAGCAAGCATGCAGACTTGAAACACTGATCGCTGAGAATCAAGGTCTTTGGCTTGAAAATCGAGAGTGGCTGGATTTGGAGCAGGTCAGGGAGATTAGATCCATCGCAGTCTGCCTGGATGACATGGGCCCCCTCGGCACAGGTCTCGATGAATTGGTCCGCGCTGGGATCATAAAACGTGAAACCTTCCCCTGGATTGTCTCTTTGCATGATCTCGCGGTTATCTCCCGGGTACTTGACCGCCCGGCCGAGTTCTTGCTCTATCTACGCAGAAGAACCAACTCTCACATTTCCCTCCTATTCAGGGCGGTCGATGAGCTCGACCTATTCATGTTGTTTATGGGAGGTAAGCTCTATGCCGAGCCGGACCCCCAACTCGTTTACGAGAGATTCCCGCAATCTGGAAAACCGACACCTCAAGCAGAGAAGCAATTTCGCAAACAATCGACACTAACACGCGTCTCTACGCTAACGGATCGGCTAGACCATTGGATGTACGGCAAGCAGGGAGTCTTTCACGAGGCCCCCTCCAAGCCCACCTTTGTTCCGCTTGAAGGCATTGCCGAAATAGTGGACTATCTTGCCAATGGACACAAATCCGGCTGGCTAAGATTTTCTGCAGATCTCCTCAATCTATCAACCGAAAGTCAGCGCCGAACGCTAAGAAATCTGAAGAAGATAACAGACGCCACCAAGCGTGATCAATCCTCCCACTCCACAGTTCAATGCTATCCGGACGATGAGGGGTTTCCAACGCTCTTCGCAGCTACCCTGCCTCCCGGGGGCGAGATAGGGCACGCGTTGCGAAGTCTTGAGATGTATATCACGGCGAAGAAGCATCAACTTGGTTCCGATCGTTCTTTAGGGATACTTCTTAGCGAAGGCAATATAATTGCGAGTCGCTACATGAACACAAGGGTGACAGAAGACGCCCAACTCGATCGATTGGTAGCGGCCATGGGCCTTCAGTCTCCCGAGGTAATGCGTCGCCCTGTTCCACCGCCGAAGAAGAGCAAGCGAAAGCCAACGAAGAAGAGCAAACGTAAGCCGAGTTCGAAGAACAGGCGCAAGCGTCGGTGACGCCAACTCCATCGGCTTGCCGAATTGGGCTGTTTTGGATCAAGGGGCGGCGGCGCTCAGGCCGCTGCGCGGCCTCGCGCCAGGCCGCCCGGAGCGTGCGGCGTAGGCGCCGGTCACCGGACGGCCGCGCCGGGCCTCGCATCGCGACGCATCCGCCGGCTACGCCCCGAACCGGTCGTCGCGGGGCGCGCCGCCGCCCTGACGAATCGACGCCGGAGCCTCTCAGCCCGTTCGGCGATGAGCACCAGGCGCGAGTCTGGTCAGGCCATTCGGCGACGAGCACCAAGGCGTGACTGTGGTCGAGCACCGTTGGAGTCTTCGGGGAGTTGCCGGAAGATCGGTTGAGCGTGCGCTACTGGGGAACCCCGTGGTTCCCCAGACCTCTCCTGGAGCCGGAGGGCACTCCCGCGCGGAACGGTCTGTCACGGGGTTCTCGCCGTTCGCGCGGGAGCACCCTCCGGACAGGTCTCGTCGGAGCCGGAGAGGCGCGCGGGGGAGAACAGCAGTTACGCCGCATGCCCCGGGCGGCCCCAAAGAGGCAGAGGCTTGAGTGCGGATGGCCAGGAGCGGGCAACCGCTTCTCCCGAACGGTCGCCGGCACCATTGAACGTCCCTAGCATCGAGCTTGTGAGCCGAGACAAGACGACGCCGGAGTATCGGCCGGTGAAGGACGCGCACAAGACCCTCGGGCTCTGGTCGATCCGCCGGGCGCTGACGTTTGCCTTTACCACCGCCGTGGTGTTGCTGGTCGCTGCGTGGTTCCTACTGTCGTTGCTCTTGGGGTCACCGTCGCATGCCGAGCCCAAGCCACTGGAGACCAAAGACCTCCTGGACTTGCTCAAACTGGTCTTCGCCTTGGTCGCTGGTGTCGGTGCCCTGGTCGCCCTGGTGACCGCCTACCGCCGTCAACGGGTCGACGAGGCCGCAGGGGAACGCGCCGAACGTGTCCAAGCCCACGTCGAGTACGGCCAGGGCGTCGAGCTACTCGGCCATGACAGGGCCGCAGTGCGACTGGGCGGGTTGTACTCCCTGGAGCGCTTGGCCCAAGACCACCCCTACTACCGTCAGACGGTTACTGATGTCGTGTGCTCCTACCTGCGGATGCCCTTCCCAGCGTTGCCAAGCGGCCAGGATGATCAATCCGAGCAGCCTGCCGACCACACCACCCAAGATCCCGAACTACAGGTCCGGCTCACCGCGCAACGGCTCCTCAAACGCCACCTGACCATCACCGACCCAGACCAGCAGCCCCCCACCTACTGGGACAGCATCCACATCGACCTCACCGGCGCTTACCTGATCGATTTCAACTTCAGAAACTGCCACCCAACAAGCGCGACATTCACCAAGACCCACTTCAGTGGGGAAGCCGGGTTCGTCGGGGCGAAGTTCAGCGGGGACGCCGGGTTTGTCGGGGCGAACTTCAGCGGGGACGCCTGGTTCAACAGTGCGGAGTTCAGCGGAGAAGCCGAGTTCGTCGGGGCGAAGTTCAGCGGGGACGCCTGGTTCAACAGTGCGGAGTTCAGTGGGGGCACCAAGTTCGACCAGGCGAAGTTCAGCGGGAACGCTGAGTTCCTCGGGGCAATGTTCCATCACTACACCTATTTCGACTGGGCGGAGTTCAGTGGAGACGCCAAGTTCGTCGTGGCGGAGTTCAGTGGGAGCGCCTGGTTCGGCGACGCGAAGTTCAGTGGGGACGCCGAGTTCGGCGAGGCGGAGTTCGGTGGGGAAGCCTGGTTCGGCCGGGCGGAGTTCAGTGGGGACGCCAAGTTCGACGAGGCAGAGTTCGCACAGGAACCCAACTTCGTTGAAGCCAAAGCGACCTATCCGAACGTAAACAACGTATGGCCGAGCCCTTGGCGGGTAGAGGGAGAGGCCTCTGGCATGGCGCGGCTTACCCGCGGGGGCTGACAGCAACGATGACAGCAACATCAGCAGACGCCACCGCACATGATCAGCCGTCACAACGAGGTCATCGGAGGGAAGCAAGGCAGCGACCTTGGTCATGATCGAACTGATAAGGATGCGGTCAAGCACCCAAGTCGGCCCAGCACACGTGTGAACCAAGATCCGGAACATGTGCGGAATGCTGAGCAGCACGAAGGGCGAGCGGGAGCGTTCATGCGCAGGTCAGCACGGTTGCCCGTGCCGATCGGGTACGCGCCCTCCGGAGCCGTGTGCGCGGACCCCAGCGTGCCCTGATCGTGCCCGTTGGGGTGGTCGGTAGTGGGGTGCTACGGTCGCTTGCGGATCATGGGGCGTGGTCGTTGAGCTGCATCGGGGCTGGTTTCAAGATCGGGAACCGATATCTTCCAAACTGGCTACGCGGGTTCGAATCCCGTCGCCCGCTCCCACCGCAAAGGTCCAGGTAGGAACCCTGTTTCCCCCTGGGCCTTGCTTTTCCCACAATCGCTACGGCTTCCGCGGCCGATCGTTAGGGCGTGTCCTCCAGGAGCTGTCCGCCGTCCAACTCGGCGAGCGCGCCCACCACGCGCACGGTGCCCGCGTCCAGGTCAAGAGGCGGCGGCGCTTGGGCCGCTGGCGCGGCCCCGCGTTTGACCGTCCGGAGCGTGCGGTGGGGGCGTCGGTCAGCGGACGGACGCGCTGGGCCGTGCATCGCGACGCGTCCGCCCGTTCGCCGGCGGACCGAAGTTACGGGGCCGCGCCGCCCGCCTCGAAAGCCTGTGCCACCGTCTCGCGGACCTGATGCCACAGGTCGTCGTGAAGTGATGCGTCCAACCCCTCGGCTCGAAAGACCGCCTCTGTGAACGAATCCACGTCCGAGGGTGGCGATGCACATAGCGCCGCCTGATCTGCTGGGGACAGACAGAACCCCAGGCGGACGCACAGGTCACGAAGTAGGAAGCCCACATCCTCAGGGGCAAGCTCGGGAACGGTCACACGCACCATGCTCGGCCACCGACGTAGCTAGGACCAAGTGGGTTTCACCGGTGGGTGAACGGGTGTTGCGAGTTGGCCTGGAAGGTACTCCTTTCACAGGCGTGGTCTGCTGGTCCTGTGGGGGACGTCTCGCAGACCCGTCGTGTGTGCACCGCTCGCTCCACGTCCCGTGGTTGCTTCGTGCGTGGAAGAAGCGGCGGGCCACGCTGCGGGTACTGGGCGTGCTGCGCTCGCAGGTCCGCCAGGACGAGGCCGTGGCGTCGGTGCCAGTGCCGGGATCATCGGCTCCTTGAGCATCGACTCTGGTCTGGCTGGCCGCACACCGGTGGCCGGCCCGCGGCTACGAACGCCATACCGCCACCAGTTCAGCCATGATCGGCTGGGCCGCCTTCGACCTCATGGCCCTCTGCCTGATCCGCGGCGTACGACCCGCCGTCCGCCAAGACCCCTCACATACCTATAACGAGATCATTTTCGAACGCGCACTGCGAGAGCCCCGGCCGTGCCGCTCGGCTCAGGGGCTCTCGTCGTGATGCACATGATCGGGTGTCAGGGGAGGTCGAGTGCTCCTCGCTTGATGTCGGCGGCCAGACAGCGGAAGCGCTCGACCGGGAGTGTGATGCGGGGGCCGCTCGGGTCCTTGCTGTCACGCACGCCGACTGCCTGGGGGGAGCGCGCCAGCTCGACACAATCAGAGGTCGCACTGCCGCCGCTGTAGCTCGACTTGCGCCAATTCGTCATCGATGGTTCTCCAGTTCGACCGCCACCAGTGCAGCCATGATCTGTTGGGCCGCCTTCGACCTCATGACCCTCTGCCTGATCCGCAGCGGACGACCCGCCGTCCACCAAGACCCCTCACATACCTATAACGAGATCATTTTCGAACGCGCACTTTGAAAGCCCCGGCCGTGCCGCTCGGCTCAGGGGCTCTCGTCGTGATGCGCATGATGGGGTGTCAGGGGAGGTCGTGTGCTCCGCGCTTGATGTCGGCGGCCAGACTGCGGAAGCGCTCGACCGGGAGTGTGATGCGGGGGCCGCTCGGGTCCTTGCTGTCACGCACGCCGACGTCACCAGAGAGATTCGCAACCTCCACGCAGTTGGACTGACCGCCTGTACCGCTGCGGCTCGACTTGCGCCACCGGGTCATGTGAACTTCTCCAGTTCAGCCTCCAGCAAGGCCCGACTTGGGCCGACTGGGGCGGCTATGTCGCTCATCAAGTCGTACCTTACTGCCACTTCCTGCACATCGAACGGGTCCATGAGGAAGCAGCCACGCGTCGCCGCTTCGGTGTAGGCGAGGTCCCGGTCCCCGACTGTGAGGAGCACAAAAGGGCCGTCAAGGCCCGGATGAGCACCCGCGTTCTTCTCCACTATCCGGATACTGACGAAGGGAAGCTCGCTCAACTCGATCAGCCGAGTGAGTTGGCCGCGCATGACGTCCGGACCGCCCACGATTTGCGACACTGCCGCCCAGCTGAGAAGGGCCGTCACTCGCGGTGGCTTCGTCTTGCCGAATACGGTGGCCTGCCGCGCCAGTCGCCGGTCAAGGGCCGCTTCAAGATCCTCCGCAGTTCCGGCGCTCAGTGCGGCACGCGCGTAGTCCGGTGTCTGGAACAGCCCCGGGATGACCGATGACTCCCACATCCTGAGCCTTGACGAGCGCGCCTCCAACTCGGCGAGTTCCAGCAGCCAGTTGCCCTCGTCGGCACGCTCGGCGAACCCGACCAGGGCCGTGAACATGCCGTCCGTGTTCCACACACGGTCGATGATCTCCGCATGCTCCCGCTTGAGCTTGAGCGTGTTGGACTCGTACCGGGAAACAGTCGAACGGTCACAGTCAAGTAGGTCACCGAGCGCCTGCCCCGACATCCCGTGTGCTTTGCGATAGCGACGCAGGTGGAACGCCATGAAGTGCCAAATCGATCTTGACGGGTCGAGTGACTCCCGCGCGAGCATGGCCTCTCCCGTTTGTTGCGGATGATTCCGGAACGTAGCGATCGTAGCTCAGAGCGAGCACGCTTACACCCGAAGTAACCGGCAACGTTCCGAAGGTCGTAGCGATATGTCCGTACCTGCCCCAGAAATCCCGACTCTTCTTCTCGATCCCAACGCAAACGCGCTGGCGCTGGCAAGGGATTTCCTTGCCACTCTGTTCCAGGAGTGGGGCTCCGCGGACGACTTCATGGCGCGTCTGGTGGTGTGCGAACTGGTGACCAACGCGTGGCGGCACGGCGAGGGTCAAATCATCCTTCGTGTCTTCCGCGACGTCCGCGCTCACCTGGTGGTAATCGAGGTGTGGGACCAGGGGGACGGACTGCCGGTGGTCCGCCCCGAGGACTTCGAGGCGACCTCGGGGCGGGGCCTGCTGCTGATGTCGCAGGTCGTGGACGACTGGGGAACCCGACCGATCGCGGAAGGCGGAAAGATCGTATGGGCCAAGTGCGCCCTGTGAAGGCCCAGGCTGAGCAGTACGTCCTGCGGTGGCGGACGTACCGGGGCCATGCGACGGCGGAAAGGTTCCTGAGCCTGTTGGCTGTGGCTCTGGAGCCTCGGGGGTGGCGTCTCGTCCGGCTCTATCGGCCTCAGGGGTTCCCGGTGCCCCTGTTGTGGATCTACGCCGGCGGCCCCGACGATCACGTCGGACTCGGGGTCATCGTGCTGGCCGTTCCGGGTGGTGCATGGGGGTACCACGACGCCGAGCGTGGGCGGCGCGGCTACCTGGCTCCCTGCGGTGACGCCAAAGCCGCCGCCGGACAAGTCGAAGACCTGCTCAAGCACCGCATGTTCCCCGGCACCTGGTAGGCCACAAGAGGGACGACCCCTATGGGGTGGGGCTCAGGGATCGACCCTCATTCCCGGCGGTGACACGCGGCCCTGGCTGGGGAGTTCGGGCCGTCGCTCGTCACCGTCCGCCCCGCCTCTCCGCTTAACCCCCGGAGCAGAGAGGCGGGGCCACGCTTCCCGTGCAGCATGCTGAGCGGATCGACCGCTCGCCGCCGGGTCGCGCCGCCGCTTTAGTCGTCCTCAGGCTCTATCAGGCCCATGGCGAAGGCGAACGTCTCCACGAACTCTCGGTACGCCGAATCCGTCTCACTCGCGGCCAGGGCCGCCAGCTCGTCAGCAACCCGCTGCTTGTCCGCCTCGGAAAGCTGGTTGAGGAGGTAACCGGCGTACTCCTGCTGCTTGATCGCCGTGTCATCGTCCAACACCACCTCGTCGCAGGTCTCGAAGAACCAGGTGTACGCAACTACCACCTTGAGCAACTGCGTGACCAGTTGAGGGGATTCACTCATCCCCGCATCCCACCAGACGCCACCGACGTGATGGCATCGCCGTCCGAGTTACCCGCGCTCATCTAGGTGAGCCAGCAGGGTGCGGAAACGGCGAGCGTCGCGCCGGGGCAGAGCGTGAGCGGCCGCCTCTAAGTAGGAGCGCACCTCCCAGGGGTCGGCGCAGCACTCCCAGAAGCCCCAGCCCTCATATCTCGGGTCGTAGAGCCGGTGGTAGAGATCGTCCAGGACGGCTCCCCAGAGTCGGAGGGCCTGTCCTGTGGTTCCTGGGCCTCTGCGGCGAAACTCGAACGGGATCAGCATGGTCATGCCGTGGGGCGATAGCGAGGTGTCCGCATTTTTGGGGGCGTCAGTCTTGGCGGGACGAGTTGCTCGTGTTCGTTTGTTGAGACCGGGCTGCACGTTCGTTTGTGACACCGCTGATCACCTGTCAGGCAGGCTTTCGGTCCCCAGGGCTTCGTCCAGTGGGTAGCCCTGGTCCCTCCGGTTGATTGAAGCGCGAAGGTGATTGGTGTCAGGTAGCGGGGACGCGTCCTCGTCCCACGGGGGCGGCGAGGACGCGCACCGCCGACTGTGACGTGTCGAGCAGTGACGGGAGGCACGGCCATGGACGGTCCCGGATGGGTGGCGCCCTTCTCCCTTTCGCGGGGCGTCGCTGTACAAGCGTGCGGATCGTTGATGGCGGCCCGGGCCTTTGGTCCCGTCTACGGCTGCCAGGTGTTGGGAAGTGCCATGTTGAGCGCCCTCCGCTGATGCCGACGAGTACGGCCAGGGTGATCGGCCTGGAGGGTACGCATGACGTTGAGGACGCCTGTTTCATCGGAGGGGACGAGATGACGCATCAACTGGTTTCCGAACGGCTCGTCCTGCGGCCGTGGGCGGTGGACGACGCCGAGGCCGCGCTCGACATCTACGGCACCGGCGAGGTCACGCGCTGGCTCAGCCCGGCTATGGACCGGGTGGCCGACGTCGATTCCATGCGCTCGCTGCTGGGGCGGTGGCTCGCCGAAGGCGCGCGGATGATCGTCCCCGGTGGTCGCTGGGCGATCGAGGACCGCGAGTCCGGGGAGCTGGTCGGGGCCGCGACGCTGCTGCCGCTGCCGCCGGACGAGGCGTACGAGATGGGATGGCAGCTCCGGCCCACGGCGTGGCGGAACGGCTATGCCACCGAGGCTGGGGAGGCCCTGGCGCGGTGGGCGTTCACGCAAGGGCTGGAGGAGGTGATCGCGCTGGTCCGGCCGGCGAACAAGCGCGCCGCCGCTACGGTCAAGCGGATCGGCATGGAGTGGGTCGGCGAGACCGAGAAGTATTACGGGCTGCGGCTTCAGGAGTACCGGCTGCGTCCTGGCGATCTTGATGTGGATGGCCTATAGCGTCAGCGCAACACCGCTCAGGCCAACACTGAATGTGCTTACCGGTCGGCTTTATGAGTCGTCCTAGGCAGACGTCCCGGGGTGTCGTCGTGGTGATCGGGCACGCGGGCCGGCGCCGGGATGGTCGTCTCGGCGCGGCCCGCGTGGGCGTCGGTCTCAGCCGTGGACGGGGTACCGGCTGGTGATCGCGACACGATTGAAGGCGTTCATCACCGTTGTCAGCCAGACGACCGCCGAGAGCTGCTCCGGGGAAAGGACCGCCGCGGCGGCGTTGTAGTCCTCGTCGCTGACGTGCCCGTCCGGCACCTGCGTGACCGCTTCGGTCAGGCGGAGGGCGGCGCGGTCCGTCTCGGAGAAGTAGCCCGTCTCCCCCCACGCGGGCAGGACGGCGATCCGGTCGGGGTTTTCACCCTTCTTGAGAGCGTCGCGCGTGTGCATGCGCAGGCAGAACGCGCAGCCGTTGATCTGGGACGTGCGGATCCTCACCAGTTCGATCAGTAGCGGGTCAAGGCCGGCCGCGACGGCGTTCTCTTCCACCTTCGCCGACCAGGCGATGAGGCTCTTGTAGGCGCTCGGGTGCTGCTCGCCGATATTGACACGCTGCGTGTTGGTCATGGTTCCTCCGGTTCGGGCTAGCAAGCCATGTCCCTGCGTTCGGCTCATACCGTCGGCAGGGGCACTAGGTAGACAGGTTGGCCACCTGGGTTGTGACAGGGTGACCGGCCTCGTGCGAGAGCCGCCTTGCGCTTGGCTGCGGTGAGGGTGCGGGTCGGCCCGGGGGCTGCGGTGCCGCCGCGTGTGGGTTGCCGTTAGGACAGGACGCGGTCTAGTTGGCTGCGTGAGGTTATGCCGAGCTTCTGGAAGACCTTGCCCAGGTGGTACTGCACCGTGCGGGCGCTGATGAACAGTCGGGTGGCGATCTCCGGGTTCGACAGTCCGTCGCGGGCCAGCCGGGCTATCTGGGCCTCCTGCGCGGTCAGTTCGGCCCTGGTGGCGATGGTGCGCTTGCGGGTTCTCTCTCCGGTGGCCCGTAGCTCGCGTCCGGCCCGCTCCGCGAACGCCGTGATGCCCATCGCCTCCAGCATGCGGTGGGCCTTGTGCAGTTGCTCGCGGGCGTCGGTACGGCGGCGTTCGCGGCGCAGCCATTCGCCGTACAGGAGGTGGGCGCGGGCGAGGTCGGTCCGGATCCGGCCCTTCCCCAGGTACGTGATCGCGTCCCGGTACAGCCGCTCGGCGGCGTCGCCTTCCGCGAGGAGTGCGCGCGACCGGGCTTCGACGCCGAGGACCCAGTCGGTGCGGCAGGCGGCGGTCATCTCGGCGATCCAGCGGCAGGCGTCGGCGGCCGCCTCGCTCATTCCGCTGCGGACGGCCGCCTCGACGAACTCGGGCGCGGCCCAGTTCGCGATGCCCGGGTACCGGATGGCCGGGTACTCCTGATGATGGAGTGCCCGCTGGGCGGCGGCCATCGCCGCGGGATAGTCGCCGAGGCCGTTGTGGAGCACCGCGTTCGTCCACTCGGCGACGGCGATCCCGATGCCTTCGCCTCGTGATACCGCCTCCTTGCCGGTCGCCTCGACCAGCGCGGACACCTCTTCCTGGCGGCCGCGCAACGCGGCGAGGAACAAGGCGCTGTAGGGGACGAGCTTGCTCCCCGTCGCCTCCTTCACCGTCCGCAGCTCCTCGACCAGCGATGTGGCGGCGGCCAGGTTGCCGGTGAACAGCAGCACGTACGCGCGCCCGCTGAGGGCGAGGGGAAGTTCGCTCAACGCGCCGGACGCGCGCGCGTGCCGGAGGTATCGGGCAGTGAACTCGTCCCAGCGCTCGTCATCCCACAGGTCCATGGCGGCCAGCCACAGCCAGCGCAGGTCCTCGTCGGCGGACTCGCCGCTGTGGAAGGCGGCCACCGCCTGCTGCAAGATCGGCACGCCCGCCGCGTATCCCTCGGTGAAGTTCGCCGCCCAGCCGTCCAGAAGGAGATCAGGACTGCGGGGTGGTCGCGACGGGCGCGGCGCCGCGACGGCGGCGCGTGCCACGTCCAGCACGTGGCCGCCGGGGCTGGCCAGGCGGCCGGCGAGGGACGCGGCGACCAGCGCGTCCAGGTGGGTCGCCCTGGCGAGGTCGGCGGCGATCGGCTCGAACCGCACGGCCGCCTGGACGAGCAGGAGGGGAGCGTCTCCCCCGCGATCGGTGGTGAAGGCGAGTTGGGCGCGCAGGAGGGCGACGCGGGCCCGTTCCATCTCGCTGAGCGGTCCGGCCTCGGCCATGACCAGCAGGTCCAGCGCCGCGTCGAGGGCGCCCGCCTGGGCTTTCGCGCCCGCGGCGGCCAGTGCCCGTCCGGCCCGCCGTGCCGGGTCGAGGGTCAGCATCGCCGCCCGTTCGAGGAAGGCGGCCGCCGCGCCCGGCCCGCCGCGCGACCGCGCCCGGTCGGCGGAGCGTTCCAGCTCCTCGGCGATCTCCTGGTCCGGTGCCGCGGCGGCCTGCGCCCGGTGCCAGGCGCGGCGGTCGGGGTCGGCGGAGGGGTCGGTGACCTCCGCCAGCGCCTCGTGCACTTCCCGCCTCGGCGCGGGCGCCGCCGACCGGTAGACCACCGAGCGCACGAGCGGATGACGGAACAGCGTCCGGACCCCGAATTCGGCGAGGCCCGCCTCGGTCGCGGGCGCGGCCGCCTCGATGCCGATGCCGAGCAGCGACGCGGCGTGCCGGACGAGGGCCGTGTCGCCGGTCGGATCGGCCGCCGCGAGCAGCAGCAGCCGCCTGGTGTCGGCGGGCAGGACGTCCACGCGCCGCCGGAAGCTCTCCTCGACGCCGCCCGTACCGGGTGAACCGCCCGGGAGGACCGCGCCGGGGAGCCCGAACCCGCCGGCCAGTTCCACCGCCGTCAACCCGCGGGGCAGTTCCAGCAGCGCCAGCGGGTTGCCCCGGGCCTCGGCGAGGATCTGGTCGCGGACGCGTTCGTCCATCGGACCGGTCAGTGCCGTGTCCAGCAGCGCCCGCGCGTCGGTGTCCGGCAGACCGTTGACCGGAAGCTCCGGCAGACCCGCCAGGTCGCCGCCGGAGACCCGCGTCCCGAACACCAGGCCGACCGACTCCGCTCCCAGGCGGCGGGCCACGAAGGCCAGTACCTGGACCGACGTGCGGTCGAGCCACTGCTCGTCGTCCACCAGGCACAGCAGTGGCCGTTCCTCGGCCACGTCGGACAGCAGGGTCAGGACGGCCAGGCCGATCAGGAACCGGTCCGCGACTTGCCCCGACCTCAAGCCGAACGCCACCCCCAGGGCGTCGCGCTGCGGCGCCGGGAGGCGGTCGAGGCGATCCAGCATCGGCGTGCACAGCTGGTGCAGCCCGGCGAGCGGCAGTTCCATCTCCGACTGGACGCCCGACGCGCGCGCCACCCGGCAGCCGGACGCGCGTCCCGCCAGGTAGTCCAGGAGCGCCGACTTGCCGACGCCCGGCTCGCCGTGGACCACCAGGGCCCGGCTCTGCCCGGCGCGGACGTCGCCGGCCAGCCGGTCGAGCGCGCCGCGTTCGGCACGACGGCCGGTCAGCGCCCTCCCACGCCCCACCATCGGGGGATATTACCTTTTCGCAGCCTTCCGGTGTCCGACCGGTCGGCGTGGCTGGGCAGTGGCGGATGCGACCTCATCCGGCCTTCGGCGACCTTGGGCGCATGGGCATGGACGTTGGTTCACCGCAGCCGTCGGGCACCCGTCGCCTGCTTCCGGTTGACCCGGCCGCCACGCCGGATGGCGACGCGCCTGGTCAGGCTCGCTCTGGACGAGACGGTGGATCTTCTGTTCCGGGAAGCGCACGGCGCCGGGGCCGGCGGCGCGCGGAGTGCGGGTGGAAGGGGCGGGACGGCACCGGGGCCCCGCCCGGCGGCTCGCGTCTGCTCGGACGCGAGCCGGAACTGGCCATGCTCCGCCGGTTCCTCACGGGGCTGCCGGACGG
>NZ_VCKZ01000021.1 GCF_005889745.1 Actinomadura geliboluensis | reverse complement strand
GTCTCACCCCTCCTCCTCGGCCAGGGCAACACCCCGCTCTACCTCGGCCACCGGGTGCGGTTCGCCACCGCCTCCCAACGCCAGATCCTGGAGACCCTGTATTCCACCTGTGCGGTGCAGGGATGCGAAGTGCCCGGGACACTGTGCGAAGTCGACCACGTCCACGGCTGGGCCCTCGGCCACAGCCCCACCGACATCGACAAGCTTGCGCTCACCTGCGGGTGGCACAACCGGTACAAACACAGCAACGCCGATCGGCTCCATATCACCAAGGCACAGGACGGCCGCTACACCTACCGCCTCCACCCACCCGGGGCCGAGCCCCTCCACAAGCTAAGACGCCCACCACCCACATGGCCCCAGGCCGCCTGATCAACAGACCGACGCCCACGCGGGCGGTGCCCCACGCGATTCGTGCGGAGCACTCCTCACCCGCGTCCCCTAGCTCGATCGCCAATGTGCCGGACAAGCCCGCGCTCACTCGCAAGAGACCGGTCCGCTCATGCACGGATTCAGCCGATCGAGCAGCCGTCCGACGGCGATGATGTCGGCCGTCAGGGCGCCGATCAACGCACCCGTCGGACGAACCCTGAGCTGCTGATCGTGATCTTGTAGGTGGGGCTGGGGTCTGGCGGTCGGATCGATATCGGATCGCGTGACGTGGCCGGCCGCTGGCACGCTGCCCCCCATGGATCATGCGGAAGTGCTGCTCATCGGAGGACGAGCTGGTGTCGGCAAGACGACGGTGGGGTGGGAGGTCTCGGCGCTGCTGCGCTCCGAGGCGGTCGCTCACGCGATCATCGATGGCGACTTCATGGGGCAGGTGCATCCGGCGCCGGCGGGAGATCCTCACCGCGAGGAGATCACCGAGAGCAACCTGACTGCCGTGTGGGCGAACTTCGCCCAGCGCGGCTACCGACGCCTGATCTATACGAACACCATGAGCGTGCTGCCAGAGGCGACGGGCATGTTCGAGCGTGCCATGGGGGCCGGAGTGGGGATCATACGGGTCCTCCTCACCGCCTCCGATGCCACCGCCCGCGAGCGGCTGGTGGGCCGGGAGCTCGGCTCAGAGCTGGAGCAGGAGTTGGAGGGAAGTGTCCGCAAGGCACGGCTCCTGGACCAGCGGGCCCCCGCGGAGACCGTGCGAGTGGCGACGGACGGACGGCTCGTCGTGGACATCGCGCGTGAGGTAGTCGCCGCCACTGGTTGGGCCGGGCCTCACTTCGCCCACAGATCGTGATCGTGTTGGTGGGCTGGTCCGGGAACCGGCGCGCATGCGCGCTCGGCCTGGTTCACGCCGGCGTGAGGGCGCGGAGTTCGCGGGCTGCGGGTAGGGCCTGTGCTTGGGCGGGGAGGGTGCGCAGGATCTGGCCGGTCATGCGCCGTCGCGCCGGGCTCAGCGGTAGTTCTTGAAGGGTCGCCAGTGTGCGGTCGAGTCCCGTGTCGACCTCGCGGCTTGTGATCATGCCCATCGCGTCGATCATCTTGAGGTTGGCGACCGGGCCGAGAGTGCCGGGCGGGTAGAGCGCCAGGGCGTCGTCCACCGCCTTCCGCGCGCGGGCGTCACCGAGCAGGGTGTAGACGTACGCCTCGTTCCAGCGGAAACGGGCTTCGCTCCATCCGAAGGTGGCCGGGTCGCTCGTCACAGAGTTCGGCAGGTTCTCGAAGACCTCTGAGAGTTCGTGCATCGTCCGGCGAGCCGTGGCCTTGTCGCCGTGCTCTGCGGCAAGGCTGGCGCGCACGGCGTAGGCCCTCGGTAGCCCGCCGTTGGGCGTTCCACCCGAAATTCGTATGGCCTCTGTGGTGCGAGCGCTGATCTCCTGCGGTGAGAGCCCGAACCAGAATGCCTCTTCGGCTTCCCGTGCCCGCACCCATACCCTCAGGTCGCGATCGCCGGACGCGTCGGCGGCTCGGCGGGCCGTGCCCCACGTCAGGCGGGCGCCCCTGCGGTTTCCGATGTCGCCGAACTCGATGGCCAGAAGAGCGGAAAGGCCCGCGCTGACGCGAAGCAAGTCCGCCCGCTGCGCGTCGTCGCGCTTGAGCAGTTCCCCGACGCCGATGATGTCGGCGGTCAGATCGTTGATCAGCGAGCCGACCGGCTGCCGGTTGATCAGGAAACCGTACTCACGTACCGCGCTCTCCCATTCATCGATGTCGACCGGCCGGTCCAGGGCGCGGTCGATGCCGGCGAGGATTTCTTCCAGGGTTCCCGGTGGGACGGCGGCCCCGGCGCCCAGGGCGGCGATCAGCTGGAGTGCGGCGCGACGCTTCACGAACTCGTCCCCATCGTCCGAAACAAGTCTCGGGCTACGAGTACCCGCCCAAGATGACCGAAGACTCCCTCGGCGCCGCATGGAGCAGGGACTTGAGGTTGTACTTCCCTTACCCCGTTCGAGGACGGTCTGCCGGGTCCACGACGAATGTGCCGCGACCGACCACGCCTCGGACGACGCCTTTCTCGCGCAGGACGCCCAGCGCCTCGACCGCCGTCCGGCGCGACACTCCGAACTCATCGGAAAGGGCGGCCGAACTCGGCACGCGCCGTCCCGGCTGGTAGACGCCGTCTTCGATGCGTCGCTCTATCTCGGCGGCCACCTGCCGATACAGCGGCTCGGGGCCGTCCAGATCGACTCCCGTCATGATCAAACCCTAGCCAGCCCAGGTCAATGCCTCTCATCTCGGGCATGCCCTGCGCAGGTCTGCGCAACTGACGTACAGTCATCGCATGAGCACGCGACGCATGCGCCAGGTCGGCGCCGATGAACGTGGCAGCAACCTCCCCAGCGCCCGGTTGACCGCTGCGCGGACGTACAGGTGGCCGCTTGGGGAGCGGGCGCCGGGGGCTGCGCGGCGGGCGGTGCGGGCGGCGCTGGCCGGGTGGGGTGTCGCGGAGTGCGACATCGACGTGGCGGAGCTGCTGACGTCCGAGGTCGTCACCAACGCCGTCCGGCATGGGCGGGTGAGCGGCGTCGTCAAGGTGCGGGTGCGGGTGATGGACGGGCGGCTGCGGGTGGACGTGACCGATCCGGAGCCGGGGCTGCCCCGTGTCATGGCCGCGTCCGACACCGATGAGGGGCATCGCGGCATGGCGATCGTCGCGGGGTGCGCCGATGCGTGGGGCTGGTACCCGGTGGCGGGTGGCAAGAGTGTGTGGTGGACGCAGGTGCTCGACGGCGGCAGCGGGCGGGGGTGCGCAACGAAGAGCCGTCCAAGGGGGTGAAGACGCAACGAAGTGGCAGGTCATCGCAATGTTGGCGCATTGGATCGCGCGGCGTTGCTTCCTAGGCTTCCGGTTGAGTGATCCCCCTTCGGACGTCCTTGGAGACACGTATGACCGTCATGCCGGCAATGGAGCCGAGCACCGTCCGGACCGCGCTGCGGCGGCACTTCCTGATGTGCCGGCCCGAGCACTTCGCCGTGACCTACGCGATCAACCCCTGGATGGATCCGGCGGCCGGGGCCGACGCGGCGCGGGCCGTCGAGCAGTGGGAGGGCCTGCGGGCGGCGTATCTGTCGCTCGGGCACGAGGTGAGCCTGATCGACCCGGTCGCGGGGCTGCCGGACATGGTGTTCGCGGCGAACGGCGCGCTGGTCGTCGGGGGGCGGGTGTACGGGGCGAAGTTCACGCATCCGGAGCGGCACGCGGAGGGGCCCGCGTACGCGAACTGGATGCGGGAGAACGGGTTCGCGGAGGTGCTGGAGCCCCGGCACACCAATGAGGGCGAGGGCGACTTCCTCACGCTCGACGACGTGATCCTGGCGGGGACGGGGTTCCGGACGGACGTGGCCGCCCACCAGGAGGCGCAGGAGTTCCTCGGGCGGCCCGTGGTGACGCTCCGGCTCGTCGACCCGCGCTTCTACCACCTGGACACGGCACTGTTCCCGCTCGGCGGCGGCAACGTCGCCTACTACCCCGGCGCGTTCTCGCCGGGCAGCCGGGCGGTGCTGGAGCGGCTGTTCCCGGACGCGATCATCGCGGGCGAGGACGACGCGGCCGTGCTGGGGCTGAACGCGGTGTGCGACGGCCGCAACGTCGTCATCAACGCCGAGGCGACCGGGTTGATCCGGACGCTGGAGACGCACGGCTACGAGCCCGTTCCGGTTGATCTGTCCGAGCTGCGCAAGGCGGGCGGCGGGCCGAAGTGCTGCACGCTGGAGCTGCGCGGCTGAGCGCGGTGCCGGCCCCGGGGGTCAGCTCCGGGGCCGGCGGCGCGTGGGCAGGCCGAGGTGGCGGCGGGCCAGGGTCCGGGTGCGCAGGACGCCGGCGACGCCGATCGCCCAGATGCCGATCTGGACGGTCCACGCGGCCCGGAACGCCTCGGGCGTGAACTCGCCGTCGGGTGACAGGGCGTCCAGGACGATGCCGATCAGCAGGATCGTGACGAGGGACGCGACGAAGCCGCCCACGTTGACGATGCCGGTGGCGGTGCCCTGCCGGCCGGGCGGGTTGAACGTGCGGGCGTAGTCGAAGCCGATCATGGAGCCGGGGCCGCCGGGCGCGACGCACAGGACGAGCAGGACGAGCAGCCAGGCGGGGGCGGGCGGCGGCCAGGCGAGGACCGCCGCCCAGGCCGCGACGTTCATCCCGACGATGCCGAGGACGAGCCAGGAGCGGCGCAGCGGGTAGCGGGCGACGAGCCGTCCGATGAACGGCCCGGAGATGACGTTGACCAGCACGAACAGCGTCAGGAGGGTGGACGCGGCGGCCGGTTTCATGCCCTGGCCCGACACCAGGTACGGGTAGCCCCACATGAGCGCGAAGGTGTTGGACGAGAACTGCGTCACGAAGTGCGACCAGAGGCCGAGGCGGGTGCCGGGGTGGCGCCAGGCTTCGACGAGGTTGGTGCCGGTCTCGCGGAGGGTGGGGACGTCGGCGCGGCCGGGTCCGTCCCGCAGGAAGGCGATGGACAGCACCGCCATGAGGACGCCGAGGGCGGCGGCCGATCCGAAGGCGGTGGTCCAGCCGGGGCCGTGCAGGAGCGCGACGAGCGGGATGGCGCTGAGCACCTGGCCGAGCTGCCCGAGCTGCCCGGTGAGCTGGGTGACGACGGGGACGTACCGTCCGGGGAACCAGGTCGCGACGATGCCGAGGACGCTGATGAACGTCATCGCGTCGCCCGCGCCGACCATGACGCGGGCGGCGACGGCCGTGCCGATGCCGGTGGACACGGCCATGAGCGCCTGCCCGCCGGCCATGAGCAGCGCGCCGCCGGCGACCATCCGGCGCGGGCCGACGCGGTCGAGCAGCAGGCCCACGGGGACCTGCAGGCCCGCGTAGACGAGCAACTGCAGGACGGTGAAGGACGCGAGGATCCCGGCGGACGCGTCGAACCGGTGGACCGCGTCCAGGCCGACGACGCCGAACGATGTGCGGTGCAGGACCGCGACCGCGTAGGCGAGGACGCCGATGCTCCACAGCACCCACGCCACGGGGGCGGCCTTACGGCGTTCTGGGCATTCCTGGGGAGGTTGGGCGGTCTGCACGGATACCCAATTTATGTCACTTCTGTCGGGGTCTTGCCCGCAGGTGCATGCGCTCCCCCTGCGGCCCGAACAGGCTGAGCACCTCGGCCGGGCCGCCCGCGCCGCCGAACCAGTGCGGCAGCCGGGTGTCGAACTCGGCGGCCTCCCCCGGCTCCAGGATCATGTCGCGGCCGGCGAGGTGGAGGCGCAGCCGCCCGTTCAGCACGTACAGCCAGTCGTAGCCCTCGTGCGTCTGCGGCTCGTCCGTCCAGCGGCGCTCCGGGACGATCATCTTGAACGCCTGCAGCCCGCCGGGCCGCCGGGTCAGCGGCAGCACGGTCATGTCGCCCATCTTCTTCGGGCGCGGCCTGATCCGCGGGTCGCCGACGGCGGGCGCGCCGACCAGCTCGTCCAGCGGGACGCCGTGCGCCTGCGCGAGCGGCAGCAGCAGTTCCAGGCTCGGCCGCCGCTTGCCCGACTCCAGCCGCGACAGCGTGCTCACCGAGATGCCGGTGGCCTCGGCGAGCGCGGTCAGCGTGATGTCGCGCTCCTGCCGCAGCCTGCGCAGCCGCGGTCCGACTCCGGCGAGGACGTCCTCGGTCGTCTCCATGGCTCTATTGCAGAATCGGCAAAGAAGTTTGTCAATCCGGGGAGGGTCGCGCATGCTCGCGGCATGGCTGAGAACAGGGAACGAGAAGTACTGGTCATCGGGGGCGGCCCGGCGGGGCTGAGCGCCGCGCTCGTGCTGTCCCGCGCCCGCCGGGACGTCACCGTGATCGACGCGGGCGAGCCGCGCAACGCGGGGGTCGCGCACATGCAGGGGTTCTTCACCCGGGACGGCATGCCGCCCGCGCAGCTGCTGGAGACCGGCCGCACCGAGGTGCGCGGCTACGGCGGCGAGATCATGTCCGGGACGGTCGAGCGCGCCGCCGGGAACGCGGCCGACGGCTTCGTCCTGACCCTGGCGGACGGCAAGCGACTGCGGGGCCGCCGCCTGCTGGTCACCACCGGCGTCACCGACGTGCTGCCGGACGTCCCCGGTCTCCAGGAGCGGTGGGGGCGCGAGGTGCAGATGTGCCCGTACTGCCACGGCTGGGAGGTCCGCGACAAGCGGATCGTGGTGCTGGCGACGTCGCCGAACTCCGTCCACCAGGCGTCGCTGCTGCGGCAGTGGTCGCCGGACGTGACGTTCCTCGCGGCCGAGGCCCCGGCCGGCGACGACGCGGCCCGGCTCGGCGCGCGCGGCGTCCGCGTCGTGGAGGGCGAGGCGCGGCGGCTCGTCGTCGAGAACGACCGGGTGACCGGGTTCGAGCTGGCGGACGGCTCCGTGCTCGGCGCCGACGCCGTGTTCCTCGCGCCGACGTGGGTCGCCAAGGACGGCCCGCTGACCGACCTCGGCTGCGAGATCGGCGACGACGGCTTCGTGAAGGTGGACACCAC
Organism: Actinomadura geliboluensis; assembly: GCF_005889745.1. Classification (GTDB taxonomy): domain Bacteria; phylum Actinomycetota; class Actinomycetes; order Streptosporangiales; family Streptosporangiaceae; genus Spirillospora; species Spirillospora geliboluensis. The sequence continues at coordinate 35,069 of NZ_VCKZ01000021.1, read as the reverse complement.
CGGCCGGACCAGCGTCCCCGGCGTGTGGGCGGCGGGCAACGTCACCTCCCCGGGAGGCCAGGTCATCATCGCGGCGTCCGCCGGCTCCATGGCCGCCGCGATGGTCAACGCCGACCTCATCGAGGACGACGTGGCGCGCAAGCTCGCCGCCTGACGCCTGGGCACGGGGCCCGGGGCGCGGCCTAGGGTGAGGCGGGTGGACGAGCGGGTGTGGCGGGAGCAGCGGGCCGTGCTGAACGCCGCGCGCGGCCGGTTCGGCGAGGTCGCGAGCGGCCTCTATCCGGACACGCCGCGCGTCGCCGGGACGCCGCTGCTCTGCACGGACGGCTGGATCCCCGACAAGCCGGTCCCGCTGGGCGACGTCCGGTTGGAGTGGGAGGAGCGGCCCGCCCCACCGGCCGTCGCCGACCCGTCCGACGGGCTGCCCGCCGGCTACCGGACGTACGCCGAGGCCATGGCCGCCCTCGCCCCGCCCAAGGTCTTCGAGGACCGCCCGTCCTACCGGCTGCTCGACGTCCGCCTCCCCGTCCTGCGCTTCGGGCCCGCCCGCTACTTCGACGGCGTGAACGTGGGCGAGTCCGCCGCGCACGAGCTCGCCGCCGGGACGGACGGCCTCCCGCTCCGCACCCGCGTCGGCGACCCGTGCGACCTCACCCGCCGTCCCGTCCTCTGCGCGATCACCACACTGACCGTGACGACGTCCGGCTCCTACGTGCTGCACTGGCGCGACCCGGCGAAGGTGGCGCACGCGGGCGGGCTGCACCAGGTGATGCCGGTCGGCGTCTTCCAGCCGCTCCGCGACGAGGCGCCCGACCTGTGGGAGTGCATGGTCCGCGAGTACTCCGAGGAACTCCTCGGGACGGCCGAGGACTACGGCGGCGGCTTCGTCCAGGAGGAGTGGCCCTTCCACCGGGCGATGACCGCCGCCCGCGACGCGGGGCGGCTGCGGCCGTACTTCCTCGGCCTCGGCGTCGACCCGCTGACGTTCGCGCTCGACCTGCTCACGGTCGTCGTCATCGACGCCGGCCTGTTCGGCGACCTGTTCGGCGGGCTGGTCGACGTCAACGAGGAGGGCGCGGTCTCGCTGGCGCCGTTCGACGGGAGCGTCCCGCAGCCGATGCAGCCCGCCGGTGCCGCCGCGCTGGCGCTCGCCCGGCGGCACCGGGAGGCGCTCGGCCTCACTCGCGGCTGAGGGCCTTCAGCTCGTCCAGCGCGTCCACCAGGTGGTCCACGATCTCGGACGGGTCCGGGACGAGGTCGCGGCAGGCGACGATGCCGACGTTGACCTTCCCGTCGTAGGAGAAGACGGTGATGTTCAGCCCGCCGCTGACGTCGGTGACGACGGAGATCGGGTAGTAGCCGAGCACCTTCGCCCCGCACAGGTACAGCGGGAACTGCGGGCCCGGCACGTTCGAGATCATCAGGTTGACCGGGCGCAGCGACAGCGCGGGCGCGGCCTGCAGCGCGAGCTTGGTCACGGCGCCGGCGAGCGGCGCGGGCAGCAGGCCGCTCATCTCCCGCACCCAGCCGCCGGACGTGCGGGTGAACCGCCGCTTGGCGACGTCCAGGTCCTGCCGGACGGCGGTGTACCGCTCGGCCGGGTCCGGGACGTGGGTGGCGAGCGGCGCCGTCATGATCGAGACCTGGTTGCCCGGTTCGGCGACCGCCCCGCGGCGGCGCAGCGACACCGGGACGGCGGCGACGAGCGGGCGGTCCGGCAGGTCGCCGTGCTTGTCGAGCCACTGCCGCAGCGCGGTCGCGCACAGCGCCATGACCACGTCGTTGACGCTGCCGCCGAGCCCGCGCCTGACCTCCTTGATCTCGTCCAGCGGCAGGATGCCGCAGGCGACGGAGCGGCGGCGCCCGATCGGCCGGTTGAACGGGGTCGGCGGCGCGCTGATCCGGGGGGCGTCCGGCATCTCGGGGCGGCGCAGCGCGCCCTGCAGCGCCGACGCCACCAGCCCCACCCCCGGGACGGACGACAGGCCCGGTATGTCGTCGATGTGCGGCGCGGTGCGCGCGACCGACACCGCCGCCCGGACGGGCTGCATCGCGGCCTTGAGCAGCCCGGTGCCGACCATGTCGAACATCCCGGGCGCGCGCGTGGGCGGCGCGTCGTCGGCGGGCACATCGCGCGGCTCGGGCGACAGGTCGAGGAGCGCGGCGAGCGTCTCGGCGGCCATCACCCCGTCGATCGCGGCGTGGTGCACCTTCACGTAGACGGCGGTCAGCCCGCCCTGGAGCCCCTGGATCAGCACCAGCTCCCACAGCGGGCGGGTGCGGTCGAGCGGCTGCTCGTGGAGCATCCCGACGATGTCGGCGAGCTGCCGCGCGGTGCCGGGCGCCGGGAGCCCGATCTCGGTGATGTGCCGCTCGGGGTCGAAGTCGGGGTCGTCCTCCCAGTACGGGTTGTCCAGCCCGAACGGGACCTGGACGAGCCGCTGCCGCAGCGGCCGGGCGGCGAGGTGCGCGCGGTTCCGGATCAGCTCCGCGACGAGCGGAACGCCGAGCCGGCCGCCGGGGCACGCCGCCGGGTCGACGATGCCCAGCCCGGCGATGTGCGCGTGCGTGGTGTCGTTCTCGGCGTGGAGGAAGGTGGCGTCCACGGTGGTCAACTGGCTCATTGCTCGGGTTCCGTCCGCTCGTTGTGCGCCTGCCCTGCCTCTCTAGGAGTTATGCGCTCCCAGACGCCAGGTCAACGTGGTGCGGAAGGAAGCAACAGGGATTTAACGGGGCGTTTCACCCAGTTCATCCGCCATTTTTGGGGTGGCCTGGACAAGATTTTCACCGTCCCCGACCTCATGCGGTCACAAAACTTCACAAAGGCCCCTAACCAGGTGATCCAGCTACGCCGCGGTGATCAGCGCACTAGGCTGGACGGCCATGACGGCACGACCACTCTCGGAGATCGTCGAAGCGGGATGGGCGACCGCGCTGCAGCCCGTCGCCGGGACGATCGCCGCCGCCGGCGACTGGCTGCGCGCCGAGGTCGCCGCCGGCCGCAGGTACCTCCCCGCCGGGAACCTCATCCTGCGCGCGTTCACCCAGCCGTTCGACGACGTCCGCGTCCTCATCGTCGGGCAGGACCCCTACCCGACGCCCGGCCACCCGGTCGGGCTGAGCTTCTCGGTCGCGCCGGACGTCCGCCCGCTGCCCGCGAGCCTCGTCAACATCTTCCGCGAGTACTGCGACGACCTCGGCCACCCCGAGCCGTCCACCGGCGACCTCAGCCCGTGGGCGGAGCGCGGCGTCTGCCTGCTCAACAGGTCGCTGACCGTGATGCCCCGCAAGCCGGGCTCGCACCGCGACAAGGGCTGGGAGCAGGTGACCGAGCAGGCCATCCGCGCCCTCGCCGCGCGCGACCGCCCGCTCGTCGCCATCCTGTGGGGCCGCGACGCCCGCAACCTCAAGCCGATGCTCGGCGACGTCCCCTGCATCGAGTCACCGCACCCGAGCCCCTACTCGGCCGACCGCGGCTTCTTCGGCTCCCGCCCCTTCTCCCGAGCCAACCAACTCCTGGAGAAGCAGGGCGCTCCGCCCTTGGACTGGAAGCTGCCGTAACTCCCAGGGGGGCGACCCCCTGGAACCCCCGTCACGACGCAGGCGATCCTCACGCCGCCGTTGCGGACTGTCGTGCCCGTGCGGGCGTGCGCGGCGTCGCTGCGGTCGCCTGCGTCGGCGGGCATGCCCGCTCCGCTCGCCGGCGCTCGCTCCGCGTGCCTGCCCGTGGCCGGTGGCTCAGCCCTCGTCGGGGAGGTGGCGGAGGAGGGTGGCGAATTCGCCGGTGCCCTCCGTGGGGGCGTCGGCGGCCAGCGGGGTCAGGCGGCGTTCGCCGTGGCTCCAGTAGACGCCGGGCGCGCACGGGTCGTCGGCGCCGTGGTGCATCTCGCGGACGACGTCCGCGAACACCGGCAGCACCTCGCGGACGGCCGTGGACGTGATCGGGTACAGCAGCAGCGTGCTGTGGCACGGGACGCCGACCAGGGCGCCGTGCTCGTTCGGCCACGGCAGGAACTGGTCGACCTCGCTGAGCAGCGCCGACACGTAGCGGCTGCCGGGCTTGGTGACCACGCGGACGTCGCGCCCGGGCAGCAGCGGCTGGTCGTGGACGGAGACGTCCGCCAGCTCCCGGTCATGGGTGTTCGTCATCACGTAGCCGAGTTTGTGCAGGCCGAGCAGCCCCGCGCGGGCCTTCGTGAGCGGGCCGCCGTAGCGCGGGTGCTCTATCATCACGACCGCGTCGAAGTGGTCGCCGGCCGGGACGACGACGAGGCCCTCCCGGTCGCTCGGCGCGAGCTTCGGCACGATCCGCAGCCGCAGCAGCTCGCGGACGTCGCCGAACAGCTCCATCTCGCCGATCGCCAGGAACGCGCGGTCGCCGACCTCCCGGACCCACTCGTCCACGACCCGGGGCCACGCCGAGCGCGGCGCGCGGGCGCACCGCTCCAGGACCGTCCAGCTGGAGGCCCGTGCCTCGGAGCGGCCGACGGGGAGCACCACTTCGGAGGTGCCGGGGTCGAACCAGGCGCTGGGCGCCAGGGCGGGCAGCACGTCGCGGATGAGCGCGTGCACGTCCGCCGCCGCGTCCAACGGTTCCATCAAAGCTCATCCTCCCTCAGCCGTCGGCGGATCACGTCTCCCCCCAACCTTCTCAGAGTTCGGCCCCGTTGTGTGATCCATCGCGATGACCGCCGACCACTCGCTGATCATGGGCTGCTCAAGTACGGTGCCTACATGCGCGAACTCGTCTACCCACCGGTGATCAAGACGGCTGTCGGTGTGTTCAAAGCCCTGAACATCAAGTTCCGTCTGGAGGGGACCGACCAGATCCCCAGCACCGGCGGCGCCGTGCTCGTCAGCAACCACGTGAGCTACCTCGACTTCATCTTCGCCGGCCTCGCCGCCCACCCGGCGAAGCGGCTGGTGCGGTTCATGGCGAAGAAGGAGATCTTCGACAACCGCGTCGCGGGGCCGCTCATGCGCGGCATGCACCACATCCCGGTCGACCGGAACGCGGGCGCCTCCTCCTACGCCGCCGCGCTGAAGGCGCTGAAGGGCGGCGAGATCGTCGGCGTCTTCGCGGAGGCGACCATCAGCCGGTCGTTCACGGTGAAGGAGATCAAGAGCGGCGCGGTGCGGATGGCGGTCGCGTCCAAGGTGCCGCTCATCCCCGTCGCGCTGTGGGGCCCGCAGCGCATGTGGACGAAGGGCCGCAAGCGCCGCCTGCTGCAGCGCAACATCCCGGTGACGATCCTCGTCGGCGAGCCGATGTACCCCAAGCGCGGCGACGACTACGAGGCGGTCACGCAGGAGCTGCACCGCCGCATGTCGGAGCTGCTGGAGAAGGCGCAGCGCGAGTACCCCGACGTCCCGCGCTCGGACGAGACGTGGTGGCAGCCCGCCTACCTCGGCGGGTCGGCGCCGACGCCGGAGGAGGCCGAGAAGCTCGACCTCGAGGAGGCCGAGGCGCGCAAGGCCGCCCGCGAGGCCGAGGAGGCCGGCGGCGCCTGACCCGCCCTAATTCGTTGGACGCGGCGCACCGCGCGGCGTGATCATCTCTGCATGACCATGTCGCAGGAGAGGCCGCAGGAGGTCCTGCATCTGATCGAGCCCCTGGAGAACCCCACCGACCTAGGGGCGGAGTCCGCGCTGCCCGTGGTCTTCAACCTCTCCGACAACAACTCACCGGCCGACGTCATGGACGTGCTGTCGCTGCGCCCGTTCGCGTCCGGCGAGCAGCCGTGGTCGCGGTCGACGCGGCTGGAGCACGTGAAGGCGGACGCTCCGCTGCGCCCGGACGGCGCCCGGCTCGTCCGGGTCGCGCACGAGAAGGGCAAGGAGTCGGTCCTCGCCGAGGGCGACGGCTGGACGCTGCTGACGAACCGCTGGAAGAGCGGCGTCGCCTACCTGGCGGTCTCGGCGGTCACCGACGAGCTGGCCGAGGAGATCCTGGACGCGTCCGTGAAGGACGCGACCGAGCCGCCGAAGACCGACGACACCAGTGTCGAGATGGGCTTCTGGCACATGGGGTCGCACGGCCCGGTCCGCAGCGAGCGCGCCATCACGGCGGACGCGTGGGCGGACATCCGCGGCAACTACACCGCGCCGGTCGCCGAGTCGCTCGACGCGGTGATGGATCTCACCCGCGACGACGTCGCGGGCCGGCTGCTGCTCCTGCACGGCCCGCCCGGCACCGGCAAGACGACGGCGCTGCGCGCGCTCGCCCGCGCGTGGGGCGGCTGGTGCCAGGCCGACTGCGTCCTCGACCCGGAGGCGCTGTTCGGCACGCCGAGCTATCTGATGGAGGTCGCGGTCGGCGACGACGAGGACGAGAACCGCCGCTGGCGGCTGCTCATCCTGGAGGACTGCGACGAGCTGATCCGCGGCGAGGCCAAGCAGTCGACGGGCCAGGGCCTGTCGCGCCTGCTCAACCTCACCGACGGGATGCTCGGGCAGGGCCGGGACGTCCTCGTCGCGATCACCACCAACGAGGACCTGGCGATGCTGCACCCGGCCGTCGTCCGGCCGGGCCGCTGCCTCGCCCAGATCGAGGTGGGCCGCCTCACCCGCGCCGAGGCCCTCACCTGGCTGGACGGCTCCGACGCCGATCCCGCCGAGATCGGCGCGGACGGCGCGACCCTCGCCGAGCTGGCGGCCCTCCGCAAGGGCGAGAAGCGCCCGGAGAACCAGCAGGCCCCGGGCACGGCGACCGGCTTCTACCTCTAGGCGCCGGCCTTCTCCAGGGCCTGGGTGATGTCGGCCCAGAGGTCGTCGGGGTGCTCCAGGCCGACCGCCAGGCGGACGAGTCCTTCGGCGATGCTGGCGGCGGCGAGGGACGGGGCGTCCATCTGGCGGTGGGACGTGCTCGCCGGGTGCATCACCAGCGTCGCGATGTTGCCGAGGGACGGGCCGAGCGAGATCAGTTCGACGGCCTCGGAGAACACGCGGCCCGCGTCGCGGCCGCCGGCGAGTTCGAAGGACAGGACGCCGCCGGCGCCGTCCGGGAGGAGGCGCCGGGCCACCTCGTGCTGCGGGTGGTCCGGCAGCCCCGGGTAGTGGACGCGGGTGACGGCCGGGTGCGCGGCCAGGCGGCCCGCGAGGTCGAGGGCGGAGGCGCTCTGCCGCGCGACGCGCATCGGCATGGTGGCGAGGCCGCGGACGGTCAGCCAGGCGGCGTGCGGGTCGGCGGTGGAGCCGATCTCGATGGCGTGGTCCCAGACCCGCTGGTGGACGGACGGGTCGGCGAAGACGGCGACGCCGCCGATGATGTCGCCGTGCCCGCTGAGGTACTTGGTCGCGGAGTGGACGACGATGTCGGCGCCGTGCGCGATGGGCTTGCACAGCAGCGGCGCGAAGGTGTTGTCGACGACGGTCAGCACGTCGGTGCCTTCGACGGCGGCGGTGAGGGCGGGCAGGTCCGTGACGTGCGTGGTGGGGTTGGCGACCGTCTCCAGGTAGAGGAGGCGCGTCTCGGGCCGCAGCGCGTCGCGTACTTCGGCGGGGTCGTCGCCGGGGATGAAGGTGACGTCCACGCCCCAGCGCTCGGCAAGGTCGTGCAGGAGCGCGTAGGTGCCGCCGTAGAGGGCGGTCTGGGCGATGACGTGGTCGCCGCTGCGGAGCAGGCCCATCAGGACCGCGTTGACCGCGCCCATGCCGGACGCGGTGGCGAGCGCCCCGGAGCCCCCTTCGAGTTCGGCGGCGGCGTGTTCGAGGGAGCGGACGGTCGGGTTGCCCATCCGGGCGTAGAAGAACGCCTCGTCCGGCCCGGCGAAGGCGGCGGCCAGGTCGCCGGCGGAGTCGAAGGCGAACAGGTGGCCCTGGTAGATCGGGACGGCGAGCGGTCGGCTGCCCTCCGGCGTGATCACGGGCGGGTGGACGGCGCGGGTCTGCGGGTGGTGTCCGGTCATGCCTCCAGCCTGCGGCGGGATCCGGCGTGCCGGAACGGCCAATTTCGACCAGTGGCCCGGACCACGCCCCCCGGCGTGCTCCGCGGCGCCGGACCACCGGCCCGGCCGGGGACGCCCGGCGCCCTGTGCCGGTACGGTTCCCGCCGCCGGACCCGCCCACCCCGCGAGGGCCGGCCGGCGATCGGGATCGTCCCGGACAAAAGTGCCTTTCTGGGCGTCTCCCGGCCGGAGACCCGAGCATCACCCGGAAGAGCACCCCGGCGCCATCCGGGAGATCACCGCCACTTCGCGGCGCGCGGCCCCTACGTGGTGGGGGTCAGCCCCGGGCCGCGCGGGCGAACAGCCGCCGGTAGACGCGGCGGAGGCCGTGGATATCACTGACAGGCTCGGCGAACGCCACCCGCACGTCGAACGTCGGCGGCACGTGCGGCGCGTGCGACGAGACGCGCACCCACATGCCGTACCGGTCGAGCGCCAGCGGCCGGACCTGCCCGGACGGGACGGATTCCGGCAGCAGCCCGGCCAGCTCGCCGCGGTGCGCGGAGTCCAGATGGGTGAGGACGCCCGCCTCGATCGCGACGAACGGGTCCGGCGCGGCGGCGGCGTACTCCTCGGGTTCGAGGGTGGCGCTGCCCCAGGCGTCCTCGATCTCGACCTGCGCGACGTCGAGCGCGAGGACCGTCCACTCCCGGCCATCGCCGCCGAGGTCGAGCAGTTCCGGGCGCGGGTGGACGTGGGAGAGCCGCAGCGCGGCGGCGCGCCGCTCGCCGGCGGGGAGCTCGGAGAGCCAGCCGTGCAGCCAGGCCCGGCCGCGCACCCGGTCGGGGAACGCGACCGGCGCGACGTCGGAGATCCGGAGCGTGGCGGGCACGTCGTCGGGTTCGGCGGCGAGCGCGGCGACGATCGGCGCGGCGGCGGGGACGAGCAGCAGCGGCCGCCCGCCGCGGTCGGTGGTGTGCGCCGGGACGGGCGTGTCCGGGACCCCCGGCGTCGCGAGGACGCCGCCCGCGATGCCGTAGGAGAGGGTCCGGGCCCGCTCGGCGGGCGCCGGCCCGCCCTCCACCATGGTCTCCGCTCGCCGCACCGCTGCCTCCTTGACGTACGAGGTTAGGCTTACCTAACTTAGGTTCACCTAACCACTAAGGAGCGTGATGAACAACCCCCGTCCGAAGGTGCGGCTCTCGCGGGCCCTCGGGATCCCGCTGACGCCGAAGAGCGTGAAGTACTTCGAGGCGCGCCCCTACCCGCCCGGCGTGCACGGCCGCGCGCGCAAGCAGGAGACCGACTACAAGGTGCGGCTCCGCGAGAAGCAGCGGCTCCGGGCGCAGTACAACATCCGCGAGGCGCAGCTCCGCAACGCCTTCGACAAGGCCGCGGCGGCGGGCGTCAAGACCGGCGAGGCCCTGCTCACCGACCTGGAGTGCCGGCTGGACGCGCTGGTCCTGCGGTCCGGGTTCGCTCGCACCATCTACCAGGCGCGGCAGTTCGTCGTGCACCGGCACGTGCTGGTGAACGGCCGCCGCGTCGACCGCCCGTCCTACCGGCTCCGGCCCGGCGACGTCATCACGATCGCCGAGCGCAGCCGCGGCATGGACGCGTTCCAGATCGCCGCGGCGGGCGGCCACGCCGAGACCGTCCCGCCCTACCTGGACGTCCGGCACGAGGCGCTCGCCGCGCAGCTCGTCCGGCGGCCCGAGCGCGCCGAGATCCCCGTCGTCTGCGACGAGCAGCTCGTCGTCGAGTACTACTCGCGCTGAGCAGCTAGCGGAGGTCTCCGAGTTCTTCGCGGGACGTGGTGCGCAGGGTGCGCAGGGCGTCCACCAGGACGCGGCGCTGCTCCTCGGTGAGGGGGCCGGTGAAGTGCTCGCGCAGCGTCTCGGCGTGGACGCGCAGAGCCTCGTCCAGCTTCGCGCGGCCCGCCTCCGTGAGCCCGACGAGCTGCCGCCGCCGGTCGCCGGGGGCCGGTTCGCGGCGGACGAGGCCGGCGTCCTCCATCCGGTCGATGATGCGGGTCATGCCGCCGCTGGTCAGGATCAGGTCGCCGGCCAGGCCGCCCATCGACCGGGGGCACTCCCCCGCCGTGCCGGACAGCCGCAGCAGCACCTCGAAGACGGCGTGCTTGATGCCGCAGCGGCGCTCCAGCTCCCGGCCCGCGATCCGCTCCAGCGCGGACGCCGCGCCGAGCAGCGCGCCGAACTCGTGCACCACGTCGTCCGCGACGACCGTCCCCTGCCCGCTCTGCTCCGCCACCGTCGCCATGATGCCCCGCCTTCCCCGTCGGTCCTATCGGACAACATGAAGGCGCCCCGCACGCTTCCGTGCGGGGCGCCTGTGGCCGATGTCAGTTCTTCGGCTTCTCGGTCTTGCCCGGCTTCGGCGACTGCGTCGCCCCGCCGCTGGGCACGCCGGGGATCTGCCCCTGCTGCTGGTTCCGGTTCTGGTCGTTGATGCCGGACGGGTACTGCTGGGTGATCTTCCACTTGCCGTCGATCTTGCTGAGGGAGAGCCGCAGCAGCGTCGCGGGCTGGTTGATCGTGCCGTCCTTGGTCTTCAGCGCCATGTCCATCATGAGCACGGCGGTGGCGAACTTGCCGTTGACGCTGCCGACGAAGACCTGGTTGGTCTTGGACGTCAGCGCCACCTGCGGGTCGGCCTGGAACGCGCTGGCCACGGTCGGCACCGTGTTCTTCTTGTAGTCGTCCAGCATGTCGCCGGCCAGCAGCTTGATCGCCTTGTCGGTCTGCGTCTGGTAGTTCGTCGGGTTGTAGTTGTACGCGACGTCCCCGTAGGCGGACGCGACGTCGCCGATGGCGTCCCGCTCGTCCTGCTCGGACGACAGCGAGCTCGCGCTCGTCCACTTCCAGATCGCCAGGCTCGCCAGCAGCGCGACGAGGACCACGAACACGACGGTCGGCACGAGCGGCAGCCCGAACAGCCCCGGCCGCGCCGCCGCCCCGGCCGCCGCGTCCTCCGCCGGCTGGGCCGGACGCGGCTTCGGCTTCGGCGCGGCCTTCGCGGCGGGCTTCTCCACCGGCACGGCCTCGGCCTCGGGCTCGGCCTTGGTCTTGGCCGGACGGGCCGGAGCCTCCGCCTCGGCCTCCTCCGCCTGCGCGTCCTCGGCGTCGAGGGCCTCCAGCACCTCGTCCAGGTCCTCGTCGTCGATGACCTCGATGACCCGCACGCGGCGCTTGCGCTTGGCGGCGGGACGCGCCGGAGCGGCCGCGGACTCGGCGGCCTCGGCGGCCTCCGCCCGCTCCTCGGCCGGGACCGCCTCGACCTCGTCGGCCTGGTCCTTGCCGGTCTTGGCTGTCACTTGGGGAACTCCTCGGAAGTTGGGTCAGTCCTTGCGCCGGCGCAGCCGGCCCAGACGGGACACCACGGGCACCGAGCCCATCATGACCCTGATCAGTACCAGCAGGGCGATGACCGGGGGAACGTAGATTAGCCACAGCGGCGGCCCGCCGGAAGAGTCCTCGTTGTTCGCGGCCTTCCTGGCCTGCACGTTCTGCTGGTCGAGGGCGGGATCGTGGGTCGGGATCGTCTCGCCCGGGTTCTTGGCCTTGTAGGGCTTCTGCTTGACGGCCGCCGGCTCGCGTCCACCGGGGCAGGTCGGCACCTTGGCCACCGGCGGCTGCGGGAGCGGGTACTTGTACTCCAGCGTCGCGGGCGCGTTCAGCGTGACCTGGAAGACGACGTTCAGGACGGGCTTGCCCTGGTCCATCCCGATCACGTTGTCGAGGACGTTCTTCAGCGCGGGCGCCGACGCGAGCGTCTTGTTCAGGTCCTTGAGGTAGCCGGGGTTGTACTTCCCGACGCCCCAGTTGCCGAGCATGTCGACGGTGCAGCCGAAGTCGCCCTCGGTCTTGTCGAGCAGCCCGTTCACCGTGGCCAGCAGGCCCGGGCCGCGGTCGCGCAGCTCGGCGATCTGCCCGCGGACCTGGCTGAGCGCGGCGGTCAGCGCGGCGAGGTTGTCGACGCCGGCGCCGAGCGAGCCGCGGTTGCGGTTCAGCACGTCGGTGATCCGGCCGAGGTCCTTGGTGAGGCCGTCGAGCAGCTCGGTGTTCTCCGCGAACGTCTTGGTCAGGTCGTCGCCGCCGTTGATGATCTGGCGGAGCGACTCCTCGCGGCCGGACCAGCCGGCGGCGAGCTCGCTGGTGAGGACCTTGGCGTCGTCGGGGTTGATCGCCTTCAGCGAGTCGATGACCGCGCCGAACAGGTCGCCGTACTTGGGCGGCACGGTCGTGTGCGACACCGGGATGACGGTGCCGGGCTTCATCGGCGGCGCGCCCGCCTTGCCGGGGCCGGGGGTCAGCTCGACGACCGGCTCGCCGACCGCGGACTTGCGGGCCGCGGCGGCGGTCACGCCCTGCGGGATCTTGACGCCGCGGTCGATGTCCAGCCGGACGACGACCTTGTTCTTCTCCAGGTCCACCGAGTCGATCTTGCCGATCCGCAGCCCGAGGTAGTCGACCTCGAAGTTCGGGTGCAGGCCCGGCGAGGACTGGAACTCCACCGTGATGTGGTACGGCCGGTCGATGAAGTCGAACCGGACGACGTTGTTGAACGCCCACACCACCATGACCAAGGCGAGGACGCCGAAGGCCACCAGGTTGATCGTCAGCCGGCGGGTCATCCGCGTCCCTCCAGGAGCTTCTCCAGGTCCGGCAGCGCGTCCCCGAGCTTCGGCGGGATCTTCGGCGACGCCTGCTTCTTCTGCGGCTCGCTGAGGCCGGGGAAGAGCGGCCGCCCGTCCGGCCAGGTGACGCGGACGATGGGGTAGAGCAGCAGTTGGCCGTCGTAGCTGGCCAGCGGGATCTTGTACGAGAACGCCACGAGCCCGTCGACCACGGCGGTGAGCCGCTTGCGGTTGTTGCCGAGCTGCTCCAGGACGGGGTCGAGGTCGTTCAGCAGCTGCCGGAACCGGCGGATGCGGCCTTCCAGGACCTTGTCGTTCAGCTCGCGGGCCATCTTGGTGAGCCGGTCGACGGTCTTGATGATCTTTTCTTTGTCGTCGTTCAGCATCCGGGTGGTCCGCTCGAGCTGGCCGGGCGCCTGGGCCAGGGCGTCGCTGCCGTTCGCGAGCGACCGGCCGAGCTTGGCGAACCGGTCGACGGTCTCGCCCAGTTCGACGCGCTGCGCGGCGAACATCTTCACCAGGTCGCTCGCCTGGGCGATCGTCTTGTTGAGCTTCTGCCCGTTGCCGTCCAGCGCGGTCGCGCCGGCGTTGACGACGGTGGCGACGTCGTCGCCGGCGAGCGCCTGGATCAGCGGCCCGGCCTGCCCGACGACCTGCTCGAACGCGGGCTGGACGCGGGTGTCGGTGATCGCGGCGCCGGACGCGAGGTAGGGGCCGCGGGTCATGGAGCCGCCGGGCGGCAGCCGCAGTTCCACGTAGTTCTCGCCGAGCAGCGAGGTCACCTTGATCTCGGCGCGGGTGCCCTTGGGGATCTTGATGCCGTCCTCGATGGACAGCGTCGCCCGCGCCTTGTAGCGGACCAGCTCGACCTTGGTGACGGTGCCGATCTTGATGTCGGACATCTGCACGCTGTGCCCGGCGACGAGGCCCTGGGCGTCGTCGAACGTGGCGGTCAGGGTGAGGTCGCCCTTCGGCGCGCCGGCCGTCTTGTACGAGCAGCCGGAGACCGCGAGGGTCGCGGCCACGAGGACGAGGAGGAACTTCCTGCCCATCAGTTGCCTCCGTCCCAGGGGCAGTTGGAGTTCGGCTTGGGCAGCGGGCAGCCGACGTCGTCGGTGTTCATCAGGCCCTTCAGCCACGTCCGCAGGAACGCGTCGGTGGCGAACCGGATCTGCAGCGACTTGTTCTTCGGGTTGTAGCCGCCGATGAGGGCGTCGCCGATGCCGGGCAGCACGTTCAGCAGCTGCGCGATCTGCTTGGCGTTGCCCTTGAGGACGAGCGCGGCCCGGGTGAGGACGGCGAGGTCGTAGGGCAGGTTGCCCTTGTACTTCTGGATGAGCCGGTCGCCGTTCTTGGCCAGTTCGAGGATGCCGCTGATGAGCTGCTGGAGCTCACCGCGCTCGGAGCTGAGCACCTGGCTGGCGGTGCCGAAGTCCCGGATGATGGTGCCGAGGACCTGCTCGCGGCCCCGCACGACGCCGGCGAGCCGGTCGAGGTTCTTGGCGACCTCGATCAGCTCCTTGTCCTGCCCGGCGACGTTCTCGATGAGGCGGGCGCTCTGTTCGAGGGTGGCGTTGAACTCCTTGCCGTTGCCCTTGACCGTGTCGGCGGCGGTGCCGAGCGCGGTCTGCATCTTGGTCGGGTCGAGCGCGTTCGCCAGGTTGGTGAAGGAGCTGAGCGCGTCGTCCACCTCGACCGGCACGTGGGTGCGCTCGATCGGGATGACGTCGGCGGTCTCCTTCGCCTGCCCCGGCCGCCATGCCGGGTGCAGGACGAGGTTGCGCTCGCCGATGAGGTTCAGCGGCACGATCGACGCCTGCACGCCCTTCGGCAGCGGGACGTCCCGGCGGACGTGGAACGTGACCTTGACCTTGTCGCCCTGGTTCTCGACCTTGTCGACGAGGCCGACGTCGGCGCCCATGACCTTGACCTTCGACTCGGGGTAGAAGGAGCGGGCCTTCGGCACGTAGACGACCATCGTGCGCTCACCGCTCGCCGACGGGGTCAGCGAGCACCCGCCCACGGACGCCGTCAGGGTGAGGCCGAGGGCGATGGCGATTCCCTTCACTCTGCCCATTTAGTTGCCTCCCTGGCGCCGGGTGGAGATCGGGCCCGGCGGCTGCAGCGGGCCGAGGCCGGTGAGGACGCCCTCGATCCAGGGGCCGTTGCCCTTGAGGTTGGCGACCTGCTGGAACGTCGGCCCGAGCAGCGAGAAGTCGGTGTTCAGCGCGTCCATGTTGGGCGCGAGCCGGGTGGTCAGCAGGTGCAGGTTGTCCAGCAGCGAGTCGAGCTGCTTCTGGTTCTTGGAGATCACGTTGGACAGCGTCTGGACGGTCCGGTTGCCCTGCCCGATCGTCGCGGCCAGCTCGTTGCGGCGCCGCACGAGCGCCTGCAGCAGCACCTGGCTGGAGTTGATGATCTCGCGGAGCTGCTCGTCCTTGCTGGCCAGCGTGCCGGTGATCGTCTTGCTGCTCTCGATCAGCTTCTGGATCTGCGGGTAGGAGTCGTTGAGCATCCGGGACAGGTCCTGGACGTTGGTGAGGACCCGGTTCAGCTTCGCCGCGCCCGGCGACCTGATCTTGTTGACCTCGGTGAGCAGCTTGTCGATGCTCTTCTCGTCGAGCTTGCCGACGATGTTCTGCGCGCCCTCCAGCGCGTCCGGGACGGTGAACGGGACGCTGGTGCGGTCGAGCGGGATGCGCCGCCTCGACTCGGGGACGTCCGCCATGTACGGCTTGGACACCGGGCCGGACAGCCGCAGGTAGCGGCCGCCGAGCAGCGTGGTCGTCTGGATCTCCGCGCGGGTCTTCGGCCCGAGGTCGATCCCGGCGTTCACGTGCCACTTCACGATGATCTTGCCGTGCTTGAAGTCGGGCTCCACGGAGGTGATGCGGCCCGACTTCACGCCGGCGACGCGCACGTCCTGGCCCTTCTTCAGCCCGGCCGTGTCGCTGAACTCTCCGCTCATCGTGTAGCCGCGGTCGAACAGGTGGAGCTGGCCGATCGCGAACGCGAACACGCAGCCGGCGCCGAGCGCGGTGAGCGTGACGATCGCGACGACCTTCTGGTTGACGTCGCGCAGCGACTTCAGCGCCATCAGCCGCCACCTCCCTGCAGCATGGTCCTCAGCTTGGCGAGGTCGTCCTTGGTCGGCTGGCCGGTGCCCGGCGCCTTCGGCAGCTCCATCGGGAACGGGCAGGGCCCCTGCATCACGTTCAGGCAGAGCGCGTTGGTGCGCAGGTAGTGGCCGCCGTTCGCGGTGGAGAAGAGCTGCCGCAGCGTCAGCGGGAGCTGCTGCACCATCTTCTCCAGCTGGTCCACGTTCAGCCGGAACGTGGTGGCGAACTTGCCGAGGTTGTCGACGATCCGGGCGAGCTGCGCGTCGTTGCCGCCGAGCACCTGGTTGAGGTTGGTGGTGACGCCGCCGATCTCGACGATGGCGTCGTCGAGCAGCTTGCGGTTGTTGGCGAAGACCTTGGTGAGCGACTCCAGGTTGTCGATGCTCGCCGCGATCTGCTTGTCGCGGGTGGCGACGGCGCCGCTCACCGTCTCGTAGTTGTCGATCATCCCCTCGATCGTCTTCTTGCGGGCCGCGAAGGTCCGCAGCAGCAGGTCGAGGTTGTCGGTCAGCATCGAGATGTTCTGCTCGTTGCCGTCCAGCGCCTGCGAGAACGAGAAGAGGATCTTGTTGAGCTGGTTCGGGTCCAGGTTGCGGGTCAGCGGGCCGAGCGCGTTGACGACCTCGCCGAGGTCCACCACGGACCGGGTGTGCGGGACGCGGTCGCCGTCGCCCAGCATGCTGCCGCTCGACCCCGGCTCCAGGTAGACGACCCGCTGCCCCATCACGTTGCGCCAGCGGATCGCGGCGGTGGAGTCGGACGGCAGCCGGACGTCCTTGTCGACGGCCATCTCGACCACGGCCTTGCCGCGCACCACCTCGATGCTCTTGACCTGGCCGACGGGAGTGCCGGCGACCTTCACGCCGTCGCCCTCCAGCAGCCCGGTCACGTCGTCGAACGTGGCGGTCAGCTTGTAGCGGGAGGCGAAGCTGGTGCCGAGGATCTGCTGGCCGATGTAGAAGGTGAGCAGCCCGGTCACGAGGACGAAGACGAGCGTCTTCAGCATCGTGGTGTAGTCGGGTCCGCGCGCCGCCTTGCGACGCATGCGCGGGCTCATGGCCGCCCCCCGGTCTTGCTCTGGCCCGGGAGCTTCATCTCGAACGCGGTCTTCTGCGGCGTGGTCGCGCAGGCGTCGATGAAGATCTGGCAGATGTCGAGGGGCAGGTCGTCGCGCGCCTGCGCGATGACGGTGCCCTCCGGCCCGGGGATGCGGATGATCTGCGCCAGCAGGTTGAAGAACCCGTTGAGGCTGTCCAGCAGCACCGGGATGTTGCGGCGCTGGTTGTCGAACACCGCGACGATGCCGCTGCCGTTGTCGACGATGTTGCCGAGGTTGCGGCCGTGCTGCTCCAGGTTGCGGCCGAGGGTGTCGCCGAGCTTGCTGGACTCGTCCAGCAGCTGCGAGACCTTGTCGGGCTTCGCGCTGATCGTCTGCGACAGCTTGTTGAAGTCGCCGGTGAACGCGGTGAACGTGTCGCCGCGGGACGCGAGCGTGCCCGACAGCCCGTTGATGTTGCGCAGCAGCGCGTTGATCGCGGCCCGGTCCTTGTGGGTGGCGTCGACGACGATCGCGCCGTTGTCGATCGTCCGGCGGAGCGCGGGCCCCTGCCCGGACAGCCCCGCGCCGAACGTGTGCAGCAGCGCGGCGACGTCGTCGGGGTTGATCGCCTTGGTGAGGTCGTAGGCGAGCCAGGCGGTGTCGGACAGCTCCTTCGGGTCGTTGGTCTCGGTGATCGTGGCGCCGTCCTTCAGGTACGGGCCGGTGAGCTCGTTCTTGCCGAGGTCGAGGTTGAGGTCCTTCGGGCCGAACACCGAGACGGGCTCGACCGTCGCGACGGTCGTGTCGGCGATGCGGACGCCCTTGTCGAGCCGGAGCCGCACCTTGACGCGGCCCTGGTCGTCCAGGTCGAGGCTGTCGACGGCGCCGACCGCGATGCCGCGGACCTTCACCTCGGACTTGCCCGGGTCGAGGCCCTGCCCCGCCCGTCCGAACGTGGCGTTGTAGTACGTGGAGCCCGAGTGGTCCGGGGTGGAGCCGATCGCGACGAACGCGGCGGCGGCCGCGATGACGCCCGCGCCGACCAGCCCGAACATCGTCCGGGAGCGCTGGGAGATGCTCTCTTCGCTCATCCGGTCAACTTCACTGTGCTGCCGTGGCCCCAGAAGATGTACGACAGGACCAGGTTCATGAGGATCATCAGGATGGTCGACTCCCGGATCGCGCGGCCCGCGGCGACGCCGACGCCGACCGGCCCGCCCGCCGCGTAGTAGCCGCGGTAGCAGTGGATGAACATGATGATGAACGCGAACACCGCCACCTTGATGACGCTGTAGAAGACGTCGATCGGGGGGAGGTAGAGGTGGAAGTAGTAGTCGTAGATGCCGGGTGAGAGCCCGAAGTACTGGATCGTGATGAACCGGGTGGCGAAGAACGCCATGAACAGCGAGACCAGGTACAGCGGCACGAGGGCGATGACGCCGGCGGCGACCCGGGTGCAGACCAGGTAGGCCAGCGAGTTGATGCCCATGACCTCCAGCGCGTCGATCTCCTCGGAGATCCGCATCGCGCCGATCTCGGCGGTGAACCCGGTGCCGACCTGCGCGACCAGCGCGACGCCCGCGATGATCGGGGTGACCTCGCGGACGTTGGAGTAGCTCGCGACCAGTCCGGTGAACGCCTCGGCGCCGATGCGCTCCAGGCCGGGGTAGCCCTGGAGGCCGACCATCGCGCCGGTGGCGAGCGACATCGTGGCGATCACGAAGATCATGCCGCCGCCGATGACGAGCGCGCCGACGCCGACGGTGATGTCGCTGACCTGTTTGGCGAGCGTCTTGCCGTACTTGCGCTTGATGATGATGTCGACGAACAGGTGGTAGAGGACCCGGCCGAGGAAGACCGGGAGGTCGGCGGACGCGGCGAGGCCCGCGGTCCGGCCGCGGACGGCGCGGCCCAGCTTGCGGACGGGGGATATGGCGACCATCAGAACCTCGGGGGGAACAGGACCTGGTAGATCATGGTGAGGATGTAGTTCGTCGCGAACACCACGATCGAGGTGACGACGACGGCCTTGTTCACCGCGCGGCCGACGCCGACGGGGCCGTAGTCGCAGTTCATGCCCATGTAGCAGGCGACGGCGGCGGCGATGAAGCCGAACACCCACGCCTTGAACAGGGTGATCACCAGGTCTGAGAACTGCAGCAGGGTGGTCGAGCCGTCGAAGAACGCGCCCGGGCTGACGCCCTGCTGGATGACGTTGAAGTAGTAGCCGCCGACCACGCCCGCCAGGATCACCACCGAGCACAGCAGCCCGGACACCATGCTCGCCGCCCACAGCCTGGGGGTGACCAGGCGGTGGATCGGGTTGATGCCCATGACCTCCATCGCCGCGAGTTCGTCGCGGATGTTGCGGGCGCCCATGTCGGCGGTGATCGCCGAGCCGCCCACGCCGGAGACCAGCAGCGCCGCGGCCAGCGGCGCCACCTGCTGGATCATCGCGGCGGTGAGCAGCGCTCCGGTGCCCGACTGCGCGCCGAGCTGGCGGGCGATGTCGCCGACCTGGAGCGAGATGGTGGCGCCGAGCGGCACGGCGATGAGCATGACCGGCACGCTCGTGACGCGTGCCAGGAACCAGCACTGCTCGATGAACTCGCCCCACCACTGGCGCAGGTCCCAGGAGCGGCGCAGCCCTTCGAGGAGGGTCACGCACAGCAGTCCCGTCTCGTCGAGCGCTCGCCCGACGCGTCTGCGTGCCAGGTCCGGGGCCTTCGTGAGGCTCAGGGCCATCAGCCGGCGACCTCCCCCGGGGGGCGGGGGTGAAGGTACATACCAGCCTCCTTCGTTCTCGGACGTCGGCGCCCATCCGATACGCCGGCTCCCGCCGGGCCACAGGCGGCGCCCACGTCCTCTTCGTCGTCGCGCGCCACCGTGGTCTCGGCAGAGACCGGGATCACAGCATGACCCAAGCAAGCACTCGGGCACCACCGCTGTGATCTGAGGCACTCTATTGGAAGAAGGTCTAAGAAGCGAGTACTTACATCTGGATTTGTCCGAAGCTACGATCGGGCGCACGATGATCGACACGGGGCGTGAGATGGAAGACGACATGGACGGCGGTGCCGACCCGCTGGTCATGGGCGTCCGGGACCGGTGGGAGGAGCAGGGGCTCCAGGGCGGCCCGTGGCCGTTCATGGCGATCTGCGCGGTGGGACGGCTCGATCAGCTGTTCAAGAAGGCCCTCGAAGCGGAGCTGAAACGGCTGGGCCTGACCCGCAGCGGCTACCTGCTGCTGACCACGCTGGCCCTCACGACCCGCGGCAGCGCGCGGCTGAGCACGCTCGGCCGGATCCTGATGGTGCACCCGACGACGGTGACGCTGACCGTCGAGCAGCTGGAGGCGGTCGGTCTCGTCGCCCGCACCCGGCATCCCCGCGACCGGCGCGCGACGCTGGTGGAGATCACCGAGGCGGGACGGGAGCGGGCCAACGAGGCGAGCCTGGCGCTGGAGTCGCCCGGCGGCGCGTTCGCCCCGTTCGCCGGGACGCACCGCGAGGTGTTCGAGGCGCTCCAGCCGGCGCGGCTCGCGGCCGGCGACGTGGAGCTGCTGAACCCCGGCGGCGCCCGGAGCTGACGCACCGCCCCCGTGACCGGGGTGACGGCGAGAGAAGACGCGGGGCGGGTGAACCGCGTACGATGCCGCCCGCGTACCTTCAGTTCGACGACACGACCCCGGGCGATAAGGCAGTCTTCATCCCATGCCCCAGAGTCACGGCACCCGCAGACGTTCCGCCGAGGGCCGGCGCGCCCGCTCCGAGCGGGTTCCCGCACCGCGTCCGGCGGCCGACGAGTACGACGCGTACGGCGCCTACGGCGGGCCGGGCGGGACCGGGCCGACGCCGATGCCGCCCGCCGTCCCGCCGGAGAAGAAGCGGCGCCTGCGGCGGGTCCTCACCAGCAACGTGACCATCACCGTCGCGGCGATCGCCGCGCTCGGCACGGCGGTGGCGGTGGTCGACCTCAACGCTTTCACCGGCGACGACACCAAGCCGCCGAAGGCCGCCGCGGCCGGGCTGTCGACCAACGACATGCTCGCCCAGCTGACGTCCGCGACCGACATGGACAAGGTCGCGGCCGACGCGATCGCCACCGCCAAGAAGCGCGCCTACGAGGAGCACCAGCGCGAGCTGAAGCGCCTCAAGGAGAAGGCCAAGCGGGACGCGGCGGCGCGGGCGAAGCTCAAGGCGCAGCAGGAGCGCGAGCGGCTCGCCAAGATGAACCCCAGCGCCGGGCAGAACAAGGCGTACGGCAAGAAGATGAACGCCATGAAGGGCTGGGGCCGCTGCTGGCCGTCCCTGCTGACGCTGTGGAACCACGAGAGCGGCTGGAACGAGCGGGCCGTCAACCCGTCCAGCGGCGCCTACGGCATCCCGCAGGCGCTGCCGGGTTCCAAGCTGGCGAGCGCCGGGGCCGACTGGCGCACCAGCTCCCCCACCCAGATCGCGTGGGGGCTCGGCTACATCAAGGCCCGCTACAAGGACCCGTGCGGCGCCTGGTCGTTCTGGCAGGCGCACAACTGGTACTAGCCGTCCGCTACTCCCCGTCTGCGGGCCCGCGACCTGGCACCATGAAGGGATGCGGACGAGCAGGACGCGCCACGGCAACGACACGGGGAACGGCGACGGGCCGGGCGGCGGCTCGGCGGGCGGCGGGCGGCAGTGGGCCCGCGCCGACGCGACGCGCCACGCGCTGCTGAGCGCGGCGCAGCAGGTCTTCGCCGACCGCGGCTACGCCGACGCGGGCATCGCCGAGATCGTCGAGCGGTCCGGGATCAGCGTCGGCAGCCTCTACCACCACTACGGCGGCAAGGCCGGCCTGTACGTCGCGCTGTGGGAGGACCTCACCGCCGAGCAGGAGGCGAGCGCCGCGCAGGCGGTGTCCGCCGCGCGCAAGAGCGGCGAGTCCGACCCGATCGCGCTGTTCACCGCGGGGGCCCGCGCCTACCTGCTGGTGTGCTGGGAGCGGCGGGAGGCGGCCCGGCTGTTCCTCGCCGGGGAGGGCCCGTCGGGGTCGTCGCTGATGCGCCGCAGCCGCGCCCAGCACTGGATCGCGCAGAACACCAAGCTGCTGCGCGGCCCCGCGCCCGGCGAGCCCGCCGGGCGCGCCGACCAGGTGCTGAGCCTGGTGCTGACCACCGTCATCGGCGAGGCCGGACGGGAGATCGCCACGGCCGAGAACGAGGCCGAGGCCGCGGAGATCATCGACGAGGTGTGCCGGATCCTGATCCGGCTGGCGCGCTGACCCCCGTCTGGAACCCGGCGGCGGGCAGCGCGAGGAGCGCCGCGGCGGCCAGCGCGGCGGCGCCGACGGCCAGCGTGCAGGCGGCGACGGTGACGTCCGCTCCCGGCTCGGGGAGCGCCATGGCGGCGCGGCGCATCGGCTCGGCGGCGAGGAGCGGCACGGCGGCCCAGACGGTCAGCCGCGCCGTCCGGGATCCGGTGAGCAGTTCCGGCGCGGTGTGGGTGAGGAGCGCGCCGGCGGCGAGGAGGAGCGCGCACAGGGCCATGCCGGTGCCGATGTCCGGCCCGGCCGTCGGCGGACCCGCCGGGCCGGGCACGAGGCCGTCCAGCACCCGCAGCGGCCAGACGCGGGAGCCGGTGCTGGCGAGGACGCCGATGACGAGGACGGCCGACGCCGCCCACGCCGCGCACAGCAGTGCCACGGCCGCGACGGCGAGGTGGGGCTGCTCCCACGCCTGATCCTGGAGCGGCGGCCCGCCGGGACGTTCGGGGGCGGCGTCCCGGAGGCCGCCGCGGTCAGGGGCGGACGACACGGACCTGCCCGACCGACAGCCGGATCGGCGGGACCGGCTGGAGCGGGCGGACCGGCCGCGCGCGGGCGGGCTGCGGCGGCAGGGTGCGCAGCCGCGCGGCGGTGGGCCGCTTGCCCGCGAGGTGCCGGCGGGCGGCGCGGAGCCGGCGGCGCATGACCCGCTGGGCGCGGGCGTCGCTGCGGCGGATCAGCCGCAGCCGCATCAGCAGCAGCGTCACCCCGGCGCCGAGCGCGGCGAGGAAGCCCGCCTGGAGCGCGGCCAGTTCCTCGTAGGTGAACGGCTCGGCGGGGATCGTGCGCAGGTTCGACACCGGGACGAGCGGCCCGGACGCCGGCGCGATCTGGGGGGCGTTGGCGGGCACGATCGGCGGCAGCGCCACCTGCGGGCCCTTCATCCCGGCGAGCGGGTTGAACCCGGACGGCGTCAGCGGCGGCACGCCGGGCGGCAGGGTCCCCGCGCTGATCCCGGGCGGCAGCGCGCCGGACGCCGAGGTGATGATCAGCTTGTAGGTGCGGGACACGCTGCGCGCCTTGGCCGCCGACACCGACGCCCGCAGCGTGATGACGCCGGGCTTGGCGTTGGACGGCGCCCGCACGGTCGCGATCGCGGCGGCCCCGCCGGAGCCGACGCTGCCGAGGGACTGCGCGCCGGGGCTGACCGACGCGCCCGAGGCCGACATCCGCAGCGCGACGCCGGTCGCGGTCGCGTACGCCGACGAGATCCGCACGGTCGCGGTGATCGAGCCGCCGGGCTTCATCGTCGCCTGAGACACCGTCAGCCCGAGCGACAGCACCGGTGTCTTCGGCTTGCCCGGTCCGGGCGGCGGCGTCGTCGGCGGGTCCGTGGGCGTCGTGGTCGGCGGCGGACTCGTCGGCGGATCCGTCGGCGGATCGGTCGGCGGGTCCGACGTCGGCGGGTCCGTGGGCGGGTCGGTCGGCGGGTCCGACGTCGGCGGATCCGTGGGCGGGTCGGACGTCGGCGGATCGGTCGGCGGATCGGACGTCGGCGGGTCGGTCGGGGTCTCCGTCGCCGGGGGCGGGTCGGACGGCGTGTCGGTCACCGTCGTCTCGGGCGACGGGGTCTCGTCCGCGTACACGGGGTGGACGCCCACCGTGCCGATGAGCGTCACCGCGCCGAGTCCGGCCAGGACCGAGACTGCCGATCGTGAACGCACCCCGAACGCACCTCCACCGCGTCGCGACCATCCCACCGAAATTGCGCTGAATTGGATGGAAGCATGCGCCGATTCGGTCCATCAACCCCGCACGTCAAGGTCCGTTTCAGTTGCTCATATTCCGCCGATCCGTAAATGACCGATTATCATCGGGTGAGGGTTTCCGCGGGGCGTCGCCGTCCCGCCGGGAGGCCCCTCCGGCAGCCGCGCCGGCGCGCTCGCGCAGCCGCATGGCGCGCAGCACCGCCTCGATCGCGAAGCGCGCGTCGGAGTCGGCGAGCCGGTCGCCGAGGGTGCTCTCGACCTGCCGCATCCGGTAGCGGACGGTCTGCGGGTGGATGCCGAGCTCCGCCGCGATGTCGTTGGCGCTGCCGCGGGTCGTCAGCCAGGCGCGCAGCGTCTCGAGCAGGCGTTCGCGCTGCCGGCAGGTGAGGTCGTCCATGTCGCCGAGGTGCCGGGCCGCGAGCTGGTCGATGAGCGCCTGGTCGGACAGCAGCCACAGGGTGATGAGGTGCTCCTCGCAGTCGGTGACGGGCGTGTCGCCGAGGACGCCGTCCTCCACCAGGCGGAGGGCGCACCGCGCCCACCGCAGCGAGTCGACGACGCCCGAGGGCGGCACCGTGAGGCCGATGACGAGCTGCCCGTCCGGCAGGACGCGCAGCAGGGACCGGCGCCGCTCCCGGGTCGCCTTGCCGGGGACGACGAGGAACGGCTGGGTGGCGGTGAGGTCGGCGAGGACGTCCTCGTCGAGCGCGGCCCGCACGTACCGGGCGCCGGGCGGGGCGACGACGACGGTCACCTCGTCGGGGATCGTCCACCCGGCCTTTTCGGCGGCCTCGGCCAGGACGCGCGGGGACGCGGCGGGCCGCAGCAGCAGTTCCAGTAAGCGCCGCCGGTGCGCCTCGGCCTCGCCGTCCGGGCGGGCGTCCAGGTAGCCCTCCAGCGCGAGCGCGGCGAGTTCGTCGATGTAGGCGAACAGGGCGTCGGCGAGCTGGGCCATGACCTCGGGCGACACCCGGCGGCGCGGCCCGACCTTCATGATGCGCCGCCACGCGACCTGGGCGCCGATGCGCAGCGCGGCCTGGAGCGTGTCGAGCGTCCGGCCCTCCTGCGCCTCGAACCGGCCGAGGCGGCGGTAGGTCTCGTGGTGGCGCTCGCGCGGGGCGAGGGGGTTGGCCACCCGGTCGACGAAGTCGGTCAGCGCGCGTTCCACGCCGATCCGCAGGGCCTCCACGTAGGGGCCCTTGAGGGGTCGCCCGTACTCGGGGATCGACCGGCGGACCTCGTCGATGATCTCCTGGGCGAGGCTGGGCAGTTCCGGGCGCATCAGCAGGGCGAGCCGGCGGGGCAGCCGCGTCCGGCGCTTCACCGTCCCCCGCGTCAACGTCTGCTGTGCCATGGGCACACCTCCAAGTCGCCGACGTCGCGGACCGGGGCATGGCGCCGGGCGGGGGCACCCGGCCGTCCGGACGGTCGACCGTATGGCGTAATACCGAGGGCGCGCCGAGCGGGGGACCCCTGCACACCCCCCGCAATCAGTGAGCTGAAGCACATTGAACTTAGATCAAATAGGGCGCGTCAAGGTAAATGAAACGCAAAATCAGCAGTGTGTGGCCTCATGGCCACATTCAGCGTCCAATTGGGACGGGCTCATTTCACGGGGCGCCCCGCTCCCGTAGCCGGTGGGCGCGCAGCACCGCGTCGAGCACGAATCGTGCCGCCGGATCGGTGAGCTGCCGGTCGAACGTCGCACTGATCTGCCGCATCCGGTAGCGGACGGTCTGCGGGTGCAGCCGGAGCCGGCGGGCCGCCTCCACCGCGTTCCCCTGTGCCTCCAGCCACGCCCCGAGGGTTTCGGTCATGCGCATACGACGGGTCCGCGGGAGATGGGACAGCGCGGCCAATTCGCGCCGGGCGAGCTGGTCGAGGAGCGGACCGTCCGACAGCAGCCAGAGTTCGAGAAGGTGCCGCTCGCACAGCGTCGGCCCGCCGTCCTCCAGCAGCCCCGCGTCCACGAGTGCCAAAGCGCGCCGTGCCCACCGCAGCGAGTCGGCGGCCTCCCCCAGCGGGACGGTGAGGCCCACCGCGAACCGGCGTTCGGGCATCGCGCGGCCCAGCATCGCCGCGCGCTCGGGCCCGTATCCGCCGGGGATCAGCAGGTGGGGTTCGGCGTCCGCGAGGTTGACCAGGACGTCGGCGTCCATCGCCTCGCGGATGCAGCGGGCCCCGCCCGGCAGCGCGACCATCGTCACGGTGTCGGGGACGTCCCAGCCGGACGCGGCGGCGGCCCCGGCGAGCGCGCCGCTCGCGGCCCCCGGCCCGAGCACCATCCGCAGCAGCCGGTGGTCGCCGGGCGGCTCGTCGGCGGACGAGCGGACCTCCAGGTAGCCCTCGACCGACAGGGAGGCCAGCTCGTCGATGTAGGCGAAGAGGGCCTCGGCCAGCCGGGACATGACCTCGGCGGGCAGCCGCCGCTCCCGCGCGACGGCCGCGACCCGCCGCCACGCGACCTGCACGCCGACCCGGTAGGCGGCCTGGAGCGAGTCGAGGGTGCGCCCTTGGTAGGCCACGCCGCGGCCGAGTTCCCGGCACAACTCGTCGCGGCGCTCATGCGCGCCGCTGGCGCCGGAGACCTGGTCGAGAAAGGCCGTCATGGCCTGCTCGACGGTGACCCGGAATCCGGCCGGAGTCGTCGGCCCGTCCTGCCGCGAGTACTCCGGGACCGACCGCCGGATCTCCTCGATGATCTCCCCGGCGAGCGTGGGCAGCTCCGCGCTCAGAATCGCGATGACCTGCGGCGGCAGAGCCCCAGGACGACCCCCTCCCCCAACGAGGGTCTTCGTCATCCGCTCTCCCCTTCACGAGGTCAAAGGAATTGCCCCATTAAAAGGTAACCCACCCCGCGCCCGCCGCACACCATTACAGAAAGATCTTCAGACCTTGAATGCCGGGAACACTCACCCGGCAACAAAAACGACCCCATTCATTGATCACCCGGAGACAATCCGAAGGGGGCCCGTACGGACCGGCGCCCGCGCGGCCTCATCACGGCGGACGCCCCCACCCTCACCTCAGTGGGATCTTTAGGCACAATTCCGTCATTACGCCACGTAACGGCTAGAGCGCCGTCGCGGGCCGCTTAACACACCACCTGCCGATCATGGACGGGCATCCGTTCCGGGCGGGCGTCCGCGTGCTGGAATGGCGGAGGGACGGCGAGTCCCGCCACGCCTGTCACCGCCACGGGGGGCGATCGATGCGCACCGACCGGTCTGGCCTGCCGCCCGAGGTGCTCGGCGCGGTCGAGGCGCACGCCGGCCCCGTCCACGGGGTCGAGCCCGCACCCGCAGGCAACCACGCCGACATCACCGCGACCGTCCACACTGCGGACGGCCGGTTGTTCATCAAGGCCGCCCGCAGAACCGCGTCCGGCACCGACGGCCCGGAGGTGTGGTCGCTGCGCTGGGAGGCCGCGATCAATCCCCACGTCACCGACTACGCCCCTCGCCTCCTGTGGACGGCGGAGGCGGACGGGTGGCTTGTCTTGGCCTTCGAGCACGTCCAGGCCCGGCACGCCGACTACACCCCCGGCTCACCGGACCTGGCCGTCCTCGCAAAGATCATCGGGGATCTGCAGGCGCACCCGCTCCCCGACGTGCTCGAACGCAGGCGGGTCGAGCGCCGCTGGGAGTCGATGGGCGACGTGTCCGCGCTGGCCGGCGACACACTGCTGCACGCCGACCTGAACCCTGCCAACGTCCTGCTCGGCGACGACGAAACCGCCTACGTCGTGGACTGGACGTTCACCGGACGCGGTGCCGCATTCCTCGAAATGGCGCTGCTCATCCCCTGGCTACTGAAAGCCGGGCACACCCCGGCCGAAGCGGAACTCTGGGTCTCGCAGTTCCCCGCCTGGACGTCCACCGCCCCGACCACCATCGACCTGTTCGCCCGCGTCTTCGCCACGAAATGGGAAGCCAACCTAGCCACCAACAGCGAGGCTTGGGCCCTCGAACACGCGACCGCAGCACGGCAGTGGGCGTCGCACCGGCACGCACATACTTCCGCGAACTGAAAGAGGCACCAGAACGCGACCGCGATGGGGACAAGCCGAATTCCTACGGCGCATCGTGCGACGGGGTCGCGGCGCCCACGCAGAGGAGCGGGTGACCTGGACCGCCGGGATGACGTCCAGGATGGTGCTCGGGTGCGCCGGTCGCGGCCTACGCGGACGCGCCGTCCACGAGGGGCCAGGAGGGGGCGTCAGGCTAGGTCGAGGCGCCCGCTCTTGACGGCGTTGAGGAACGCCGCCCAAGCGCCGGCCCCGAACCCCAGCACGGGCCCGTCCGGATCCTTGGAATCCCGCGCCAGCACCACCGCCGCCCCCGCCGCAACCTCCACACAGTTGCCGCCATTGCCCGTGCTGTGAGTGCTCGTGCGCCAGGCCCGGACCTCTACGCACTCTCCGCCGTTGCCGGTGCTGTGGCTGCTTGTGCGCCACATGGCCACTTCGATGCAGTGTCCCTCGGCAGCACTGCGGCTGCTCTTGCGCCAGACGATGTTGCTGTTGTCCATCGCGACTCCCCACCTGGTTCTACGGCACAGTGTGCGGCTGAGTCGCGGTACCCATGTGGGGAGGTAGGGCTGTCCTGGACGCCGTACTGACGTCCAGGACCATGCCCGGACGCGGCCTTGGACCTGCTGCGTGTGGACGGGAGGCGTCAGGCGAGGTCGAGGTGCCCGCTCTTCACGGTGTTGAGGAACACAGCCCAGGCGTCAGCGCCAAAGCCCAGCACCGGTCCGTCCGGATCCTTGGAGTCCCGCGCCAGCACGATCGTTTCGCCTGTCGCGACCTCAACGCACTGGCCGCCGTTGCCCGTGCTGTGGCTACTCTTTCGCCAGGCGCCAAGCTCCACACAGTTGCCTTGCTTACCACTGTGGCTGCTCGTGCGCCAAGCGCCGACTTCAACGCAATTGCCTTGCTGGGTGCTGTGGCTACTCGTGCGCCACTCGATGTGGGGGAACTTCATGAAGGCCTCTGCTTCAAGTTGTACTTCTAGACCATTTCTTCGATTACTTGCCCCATCAAAGCACGGGACGCGTCCGGACTGAGCGCACAGGAGCGCAGGTGATCGAATAGATCGACGTAGGCGTTGACGTCCGTGGCGTCTTCCAGGTAGATGCTTCCCCGGCGGTACTGGATATACACGACATCTGGGTCCGCTGGCTCAGGAAACCTCAAGACGTTGCAGGGCCCGTCCATAGAGGGGTGCGCGCCAGCACTGTGCGGCAGGACCACAACGTTGATGTGGTTGAGCAGGGATATCGAGGTGAGGTGTTCGAGTTGCTCCCGCATGGTCTCTGGCCCACCAACCTGCCTTCGGACCACTGCCTCGTTGAGCACAGCCCACATCTTTGGCGCGTCAGCGCTGGTCATTCGCTCCTGGCGCTTCAGTCGAAGAGAGACCTGTCGGTCGATCTCCTCCTCGCGCGGGACCCGGATGTCTGCGAGAAGCATCGCCCGCATGTACCGCTCGGTCTGAAGTAGCCCTGGGACGGCTTCGGATTCGTACGTCAGGATCTCGTTGGCTTCCTCTTCGAGGCCGACAAAGACCTCGAACCACTCGGGGATGGAGCCGGAGTACTGGTGCCACCAGCCGCGCTTGCGTGCCTCGCGGCACAGGGTGAGGAGGACGTCGCGCCTCCTGCCCTCTACTCCGTAGAACTCCAGCATCCTTGCGACGATCGGGACCGTCCCTGCGGTCTGAGCGCCTTCGATGCGAGTGATCGTTACGGGCGAGCAGCCAACGAAGCCGGCAACCTGCTCCCGGGTCTTACCCGAGTCGCGGCGGAGCTGCCGCAGCTCCTTCGACAGGCGGCGACGGCGAACCGTAGGGCTTGATCGGCCAGCCATTACATCTCCTTTCGCCCGGTTTGGGTGACACTTGCAAGAAAATCAAATGCACTAGTCCATCCGAACCCTTTACGGAGAGTAGATCGACAGTGCACACTCTGACCGTAGCGAAAATTACGCACGGTGTATGGGTGATCACGGAAGAAAGCTGGGTGAATCGTGGTCGTCCTCGTGCCTGGA
The DNA here is from genome assembly GCF_005889745.1 of Actinomadura geliboluensis. Lineage (GTDB taxonomy): Bacteria > Actinomycetota > Actinomycetes > Streptosporangiales > Streptosporangiaceae > Spirillospora > Spirillospora geliboluensis. The sequence continues at coordinate 5,312 of NZ_VCKZ01000021.1, read as the reverse complement.
GAAGGGGCGTCCGACGATGTCAGCGGATCAGCGGCCGCACGCGGTGCGGTTCGGCCTCCTGGCTGATCTGTGTTACAAGCTGGGAGAACGCCAGCAGTGCACCTCCATGCTCGTCCACCCGTCGCGGGGTGAGGCGGTGCTGTGGGTGCCGGAGCGGGCCTGGCCGCGCAAGTGGCTCGGGGTCGCGGCGGTGGACCACCGGGGACGATGGCTCTACGCCTTCGGCGACCAGTGGAGCATCGCCGGGGACGTGGCCGAGGCCGCGGCCCGGGTGGCATGGGCGGTGCGGGCCCGATGAAGCACTTGGGGACGTGCGTCATCCCGTCCGCCCGAAAGAACGTGGCCAACGGACGGCGGTGGCTGCTCGGGCGGCTCGAACCGCTGCTCGGCGCGACGCACAGCGCCTGCGATGACAGCGTCCTGCTGCTGTCGGAGACGCTGACGAACGCGATCGTCCACGGAACGGGCCACCTCGTGGAGGTGGACGCCTACGTGGACACGGCCAACATCCGGATCGAGGTCACGGACGAGGGCGGCAGCACCGTCCCGCATCACCGGGACGATCCGCACGGCGAGCACGGGCGCGGCCTGCCCATCCTGTCGATGCTCGCCAAGTCGTGGGGGTTCGAGCAGCTCGACGACGGTCGGCTGCGTGTGTGGTTCGAGGTGCCGCATACGGCACGTCCCGAGAACCGCGAGGACGGCCGCGCCAAGGCGTTCGAGGGCGCTCCGACTCCGCCGCGTCCGCGAGACGGCACGCACGACGGGACGTCGCTCAGGGCGAACACCTCCGCGCATACCGGCGATCGCTGACGGCGAAGGCGCGTCAGTCTTCGGTGGGACGTGGTCGCCAGCGGTCGAGGGCGACGACGGCGAGGCCCGCCAGAAGCAAGAGGACGGTGTAGAGCCAGAGGTGGCCGGGTTCGCGGAACAGCTCCGCGTTCGGTCCCCGACGGCCGGTTCCCTGCCAGTCGCCGAGCAGGCCGCAGGCACCGATGACGGTCGCGAACATCAGCGGGCCCAGGACGGCAGGGGAAAGTCCGTCCTGGGTCAGCCAGACACCGAGTGAAGCGATCGCGAGCGTGATGGTGGCGGCGAGAAGAAGGAGCATGACGACCGTCATGCGGTCCGGGCGGACCACCATCGTCAGGGCGAGGACGGCGGCACACGAGGTGCATACGGTGAGGGCGGCCCAGTGGCGCCAGGGCGGGAACGCGGCGGCGGCACCCGCCACCACGCCGAGCGCCACCAGGAACCACATGCTGATAAAGCCCGAATGCTGCCCTTGTATGAGCGCGCTTGCCGGGCCAGAGAAGCCGATGACGGCGGCCGAGGCGACGATGGTGCCGACCGCCGCGCGAAGCCCCGCCAGCGCAGCCGCCACCAGACCGGCGGCCAGCAGCAGCCAGCACGCTTTGACCGCGAAGCCGCCCTTGACCGTCTCCATGCCGGCGGCCGGGATGAACGCGAGGACCGCCACCGCGCCCGCGATCGCCGTCCGGACGCCCATCGCGGGCTCGGCGTCGCCGGACGGTGCGGCCAGCTCGGGACGTCCGTCGTAGCGGTAGTACAGGCCCAGCGCCAGGAAGGCCCCACCGATCGACGTGGCCAGGAAGAAGAGACGGATCAGGATCTGGACGACTTCGGCGAAGTCCCACGGGTAGCCACCAGGCCGCGCGATCTCGATGTGCGCTATCAACATGTCCGTGGACGCGCCGAAGACCTGCGCGCCCACTCCCGCCCCGATCAGGATCGCGCCCGCACCGGGCGCCCCGATGTGGACGAGCCGGAGCCCGGCGGCCAGCGTCCCTAACAACACCAGTTGCGCCCCGGCGGTGACCGAGCCGAAGTAGAACCAGGCCGCGCCGGTGTAAAAGTCGTTCCGCGCCACGACGTACACGAACTCGGTCGGGAGCATCAGCACAACCCCCGCGACCAGGAGCCACGGCCAGCTCCGGCGCAGCGACCACCACATCGCCGCCAAGCCGGCGACCGTCACCACCGCGACCACGGCGGCCTGCTCGGCCTGCACCACGCCCGGGTTGATGCGCAGGACGTCCGCGAACCCGGCCGCGCGCCCGACGTGGCCTCTGGGCCGCGCAGAGTTGGCGACCGCCCCGAGCGTCCCGATCGCGCAGAGCAAGACGGCGCCGATCACCCATGGACGGCTGGTCTCGAACGGAATCCGGTTACTCAAGGCTGCGGTTGCCATGACACTCCTACGGGTTCCTCATCGTCCGCTGGGCGCGGTCGAGTCGTCGGCTTTCGGCTCCGGCGGCATCGTCACTGGCGGTCGTCGTCGTTCCTGTAGTCGTCCTGTTCAGAGAGCCGTTTGAGGTTCTTGCCCATCTCCCAGGCCGCGGCCGCGACGCCCGCGATGCCGGGATCCCGGCGCGTGGGCCGCTCCGCGATGGGCGTATCGGGCGAGTAGCGCATGACCGCCTCGGCCAGCCTTTCCCCGTCCAGCCGCCAGCCCTGGATCCTTTGCGACGCCAGCGACGGCTCGGCGCCCATGCGGCGCAGCCAGGGACCGAAGACGGCCTCCTTGAACTGCTCCTCCGCGACGGTCGCCGGAGGGAGTTCCGGTGGCCTGGGCAAACGGCTCATCCGGGTGGTGACACCGGCGGCGTTGAGTTCGACCCCCACGTAGTGATGGCGCGTCCTCTGCCTGCCGCTGCGCACGATCCGGTCGAAGGTCACGATGCAGTCGATCCATGACCAGGGGATCAGCTCCGGCTCGGCGTCTTCTGCGGTGTAGCCGAAGTAGACGCCGCGCGCGTCCACCGCGAACGAAACCTCCCCGCGACGCACCGACCTCGTGACAAGCACGGCGAGTATCGCGGTCACTCCGCTGAACATCGTCAGTCCGAGGGCGATGCCGGGCCCGGGATTACGAATGGTCTGATAGAGCAGGAACGCGTCCACGGCGCCGCAGCCCACCAAGACCGGCAGATTGCCCCACCAGGTCTGCCTGGCGATATAAGCGCCCTCGGCGAATCCGTCGGGGCTGTCGTCGGGTCTCATGTGGTCCGCGCCTCACCACCGAACACCTGTGGATCGCTGTGCGAGCCGACAGTGCCGAGTTCCAGAATGCCACCGTGCGACCTGAGCGCGCCAGGCCCATTTTCGCAGTCGGCGTCAATGGCGCTGGACTCGTTCTCAGGGCCCCGCCACCTCTCATGGCGGGGCCCTGAGAAACGCACGGCCAGAATTGCTGCTCGACAGATGGCGGGAGGGGCGCCGCGCAATACTCGGTGCCCAGACCGCCGCCGGTCAGGGAAGGTTGTTGATGCCGAGCAGGGCGATGTAGTGGTCGAGGACGACCGTGTTCGTGCCTGCCGGGGACGGCAGGCCGGCCGCCGAGTTCACGAGGTCGTCGATGTTCGTCCCGGACTGCTCGCATCCCCGCGCGGCGGGTGCGGGGAAGGCGTTGTCCACGTGCGTCGCCGACATGACGGTCGCCTTCCCGACGGTCCCCGCCCGCGTGAACGGGACGCCGGTGATCGGGGTGTTCGGCGGAGGCGGGTTCGTGGTACCCGTCGTCATGCTCAGCGGAATCGGGTCCTCGTCGCTGCCGATCACGCAGGAACCGCCGAGCCCGGCCCCGCTCAGGCGGATCTTCAGACCGATCGTCATGTCCGGGTAGTTGATCGTGAAGCCGCCCGCGTACTCGGGAGCCGCGAAGACCGTCCTGCCCGGCGGAAGGCCGATGGCCTCCGAGGGCAGCGCCACCTTCTTCGTGTGCAGCGGCCCCACCAGGAGCTGCCTCTCCCCGGTCGTCAATTCCGTCACCTGGGCGTAGGTGAACTTGATCGGGTCAGTGATCTCGTGACTGAGCCGACCGATCTGGATCCGGCCACCGACCACGACTTGGTCGTAGCACGTCCCAATGTATCTTTCGTAATCCTCCGGAACGGAGGGGCAATCAGAGAAGTCGAAGTCCGGCAGGCCGGTTTCGGCGGGTGCCGTCGGAACCGTACGAGCTTGGGCGGAGGAGCTTCCCGCCAAGAACATCCCAGTCGCGGCGAGCGAACACACCGCGCCGACGGCGGCCCTTCTACGCGTTAATGCCCAATTCATGCACCTCTCCTCTCTCGTCCGGCAGCGTGGTCCGTGCCCGCGGGGTCGCCGCGGGCACGGACCGGTCGGGCAGCTCAGGATCCGAGCTCGGCGTACGTCTTCTTGACGATGTACTCGTTCTGGATCATCGTGTTGGTGCCGGCCGGCGAGGGGAAGCCGCCGATCTGGTTCACCAGCCAGTCGGTGACGCCGGCGCCGAACGCGCAGTTGTCGGCCTCGGGGACCGCGAAGTCGTTGCCGACGTGCTTGGCGGACCGGACGACGATGGGGTCGGTCTGCACGACCTGGAGGCCCTCGCCGGTGATCGGGGTGTTGGGCGGCGGCGGGCTGGTGGTCCCCGTGGTGAGGTTCAGCAGGATCGGGTTCGCGTTGGACCCGACATAGCAGTTGCTGCCGAGCAGCGGGTTGATGAGGCGGACCTTCACCCCGAGCTTGATCTGGAAGTCAGAGCTCACCGGCATCTCGAACGCGCCCGCGTACTCGACCTTGGCATACACGGCCGACACGAACGGGTCACCGAACAGCCCGGGCTGGACGAGCATCTTCGGCGCTTCAAGGCCTCCGAAGATGATCTTTGTCTCGAAGGTGGTGGGGTTGAAGGTGTTCGCGTACGTGAACCTGAGCGGCTCCTCGATCTGCTGATCGAAGTTCCCGATCTTGAAGCTGCCGCTCGTGACGACGCCCACGTAGCAGTTCGAGAAGGTCGGGTTCGCCCCCTCCGGGAGGGGCGGGCAGTCGGAGAAGTCGAAGCTCGACGGGATCGGGTCCGGGTTGGCCGCCGAGGCAGCGGTCGCCATGCCGAAGGTCAGCAGCGCAGCGGCGGCCATGGCGGGAAGCGCGAACCGGGAACGACGCCTCCGGAAACGAGTGGACTTCACGAGTCCGTCCTTTCATCTTGCCAGGGGGAGCGGGCATTGAACGGCGGACGGCCAGGCCGTGGAACCGTGCCCGCGGGGTCGCCGCGGGCACGGACCGGTCGGGCGGGCTCAGGATCCGAGCTGGGCGTACGTCTTCTTGACGATGTACTCGTTCTGGATCATCGTGTTCTTGCCGGCCGCCGAGGGGAAGCCGCCGATCTGGTTCACCAGCCAGTCGGCGACGCCGCCGCCGAACAGGCAGCCCTTGGCGCCGGGCACCGCGAAGTCGTTGCCGACGTGCTTGGCGCTCCGAACGACCTCGGGAGTGGTCTGCACGACCTGGAGGCCCTCACCGGTGATCGGGGTGTTGGGGGC
>NZ_VCKZ01000217.1 GCF_005889745.1 Actinomadura geliboluensis | reverse complement strand
AGATGTTTATAAGAGACAGCACGCGGGATGGTCGATGATCGGCACCGGCCCGGGGTCGCCCGCGCCGAACCGCTCGCCGGCGGACTTGCCCCTCGCGGGCCCCGGCCGCGCCGTCGCGAGCGAGTCGGCCGCCGACAGCGCGCGGGCCGCGTGCACCTCGCCGAACCCGATCTCCGGGTCGTAGCCGCCCTTCGGCCCGCCGCGGGCGCTCTGCACCAGCGCCTGCGACACCAGCGCGGGCGCCATGTCGGGGTGCTTGGCGCGGATCAGCGCGGCGATCCCCGACACGACCGCGCTGGCGTCGCTGGTGCCGGAGCTGACGAAGTACCGGCCGCCGGGGCCCGCGACGGGCAGCCCGGCGCCCGGCGCGGACAGCACCACCGAGTAGTTCCGGTTGGAGAACGGCGCGCGGGTGTGGCCGGGCGTCGTCGCCGCGACCGCGATCACGCCGGGATAGGACGCCGGGTAGGAGTACGGCGCGAACCCGTCGTCGTCCAGCAGCCGCTGCTCGTCGCCGTCGTTGCCGACCGCCGACACCACCACGACGCCCTTGCCGATGGCGTAGCCGACCGCCTCGCGCTCCTCGGGCGTCTCGTCCTCGCGGCCGAGCGAGAGGTTGATGACGTCGGCGCCGTGGTCGGCGGCGTAGCGGATGCCGCGCGCCACCGACGTCTCCGCCTCCTCCGACGTCCGGTACCGGGCGTAGCTCGCGTCCTCCGGCTCGCCGATCGCGCGGACGGCGAGGATGCGGGACTGCGGGGCGATGCCGATGATCCCGGCGCGGCCGCCCGGACCGTGCCCCTGACCGGCGATCAGCGACGCCATCCCGGTGCCGTGCAGCCGCGCGGGCGTGCTGCCGCGGTCCACCTTGGCGAGCATGTTGGGGCCGGTGGTGACCTTGCCGCGCAGGTCCGCCTGGTTCGGGTCGACGCCGGAGTCGACGACGGCGACCGTCACCCCCGCGCCCTTGGTGACCTTCCAGGCGGCGTCCATGCCGAGCAGCTTCAGGATGGGCCGCTGCCGGTCGCGGACCTCGTCGGCGTTAGCCGGGACGGGCAGCAGCCAGCTCCCCGCAAGCGCCCCCGCCGCCAGGACCGCGGCCGTCCGCGCGCGTGTCAGCATTCCCACTCCGGGTCGTCGCAGTCGGGCAGCGCCTTGGCGGCCAGCGCACGCGCGACCGCGTGGCCGAGCTGCGGGGCCACGGCGAACAGCTCGCCGGGCCGCGCCTTCTTGATCGCGGACGCGGGCCGGCCGTCGGACTGCCCGGACGCGGTCAGCACGACGTACGGGCCGCCGCGGTCGATCGTCCGGTCCTGCCGGGCCTCGTCGGTGAAGCGGGCGGACGCCGTCCCCGGGAACGCGGCGGCGTGCAGCGCGGGCGCCACCGAGCGGGAGCCGTCGCCCGGGCCCTGCGAGCCGGGCAGCTCCTTGAACGCCCGGTCGGCCTTCCACGGGTCGGGGAACGCGACCACCCCGACGGTGACGACGACGCCCTGCAGCTGGTCGGTGTAGGTGGCGCGCAGGACGGCCCGGCAGCCGTACTTGACGAGCGTGGCGGCGATCTCCTCGTCCACCGCCTGGGCGCAGCCGGTGTCGGGGACGATGCCGGTCCGGGACGCGTACTCGCTGTGGTCGCCGACGGGGCGGTAGGGGATCCGGTCGGGGAAGATCCGGCTCGCGGGCCACGCCTCCCAGCGCCGCGCGACCTCCTTGTTCGCGGCCGTCTGCAGCTCCGCGGTGGTGGGCTCGCGGTTGACGGTCGTCCAGGCGCCGACCATGGCGAACGCGGTGGTGAAGAAGTAGCAGCAGCCGACGACGAGGGCCACGACCATCCACTGGCGCCCGGTCAGGCCGAGGACCGTGGGCCGGCCGGGCCGCGGCGGAGGCTGCGGCGGACCCGCGTACGGAGGCCCTGGCGGACCGGCGTACGGGGGACGCGGTGGGGGCGGCTGCTGCTGGAAGGGAGGCGGGAATGCCACAACAGTCAAGATTAACTGTGTTTTACGACAATCCACCTGTCATTGCGCACGAGGCAGTGGAAAGCCCCTCCGCGGAGGGGCTTCCACTCGCGGGAGCGCCAGGCCCCGCCACCGGGCGCTAGGACCCGGAGCCGAACGTCCTGCGCGCCTCCTCGGCGGCGTCCTTGGCCTTCTCGCCGACCTGCTTGGTGCCGCCGGCCGCCTGGTCCTTGCGCCCCTCGGCCTCCATGGACCGGTCGCCGGACTGCCGCCCGACCTGCTCCTTGCCGTGTCCCATGGCCTGCTGCGTCTTGTTCTTGAGCTTGTCGAGGAAGCTCATGGTTCCTCCTCCCGTTATGTTGGGCGACCCATGCCCGCTCCAGGGCGGCCCATGCGCGTCCCTTGACGGTGTATGCGCGCGTGCGCGTTCGGGGGACGGCGCCTGCGGGGAATGCAAGGCGACGTGGCAAGGTTGTGCGGTGGGAGGACGGGGACGTCCCCGCCTCTCTAACAGCCGAGCGTCAGCACAGGAGCACCCACCGTGTCGTTGCCACCTCTGGTCGAGCCCGCAGCGGAGCTCACCCGCGACGAGGTCAACCGCTACTCGCGGCACCTGATCATCCCCGACGTGGGCATGTCCGGGCAGAAGCGCCTCAAGAACGCGAAGGTCCTGGTCGTGGGCGCCGGCGGGCTCGGCTCCCCCGCACTGCTCTACCTCGCCGCCGCGGGGGTGGGCACCCTCGGCGTCATCGACTTCGACGTCGTGGACGAGTCCAACCTGCAGCGGCAGATCATCCACCGGCAGTCGTCCCTCGGCAGGCCGAAGGTCGAGTCGGCGGCCGAGACCGTCCGTGAGATCAACCCGCTGATCGACGTGGTGGTGCACAACACCGCGCTCGACCGCGACAACATCATGGACATCTTCTCCCAGTACGACCTGATCCTCGACGGCACCGACAACTTCGCCACCCGCTACATGGTGAACGACGCGGCCGTCCTGCTCGGCAAGCCGTACGTGTGGGGGTCGATCTACCGGTTCGACGGCCAGGCGTCGGTGTTCTGGTCCGAGTACGGCCCCTGCTACCGCTGCCTCTACCCCGAGCCGCCGCCGCCCGGCATGGTGCCGTCCTGCGCGGAGGGCGGGGTGCTCGGCGTGCTGTGCTCGTCCATCGGCTCGATCCAGGTGAACGAGGCCATCAAGCTGCTCACCGGCATCGGCGAGCCGCTCGTCGGCCGCCTGATGATCTACGACGCGCTGGAGATGACGTACCGCTCGGTCAAGGTCCGCAAGGACCCCGAGTGCCCGCTCTGCGGCAAGAACCCGACGCAGACCGAGCTGCTGGAGGACTACGAGGCCTTCTGCGGCGCCGTCTCCGAGGAGGCCGCCGAGGCCGTCAAGGACTCCACGATCTCCGTGCACGACCTCAAGGCCATGCAGGACCGCGCCGAGGACATCTTCCTCGTGGACGTCCGCGAGCCCAACGAGTACGAGATCGTCTCGATCCCGGGCGCGACGCTGATCCCGAAGGGCGAGTTCCTGAACGGCTCCGCCCTGGAGCGCCTGCCGCAGGACAAGAAGATCGTCCTGCACTGCAAGTCGGGCGTCCGCTCCGCCGAGGCCCTCGCGGTCGTGAAGAGCGCCGGCTTCGCCGACGCCGTCCACGTCGGCGGCGGCGTCCTGGCCTGGGTCAACCAGATCGACCCGAGCCAGCCGTCCTACTGACGCGCGCCGAAGACCCCCGCACCCGTCAGGGTCCGGGGGTCTTCGCGTGCTCGGCGCCTTCCGGGCGCGCGGGCTAGGCGTCGCGGAGCAGTTTCGCGATCTCGCCGTGGCCCTTGCGCTCGGCGTGCCGCAGCGGGGTCACGCCCTGGCGGTCGGCCAGCTCCGGGTCGGCCCCGGCCTCCAGCAGAAGGCCGACGACCTCCTGGTGGGACGGTCCGCCGTCCCCGAGGATGACCGCCTCCAGAAGCGCGGTCCAGCCGAGGTCGTTCACATGGTCAACGTCGATGGACGTGGTGCGCAGCACCTCCCGCACGTAGGCGGCGTGCCCGCGTTCGGCGGCCGGGATCAGGGACGTCCCGCCGAAGCGGTTCACCACCGTGTAGTCGGGCCGCGCCGGGACCAGCACCCGCGCCATCTGCACGCTGCCGGTGACGCCGGTCACCAGCCAGGGGCTGTCCTTGGTGTCGTCCTGCGCGTCGGGGTCCGCGCCCGCCTCGACCAGCGCCTTGGCGGCCTCGACATGGTCGCCGAGCGCGGCGGCGAGCAGCGGTGTGCGGCCCCGCCCGTCCCGTACGGCGGGGTCGGCCCCGGCGGCGAGGGCGGCCCGGACCGCCGCCGCGTCGCCCCGCTCGGCGGCCCGCAGCAGGTCCTGCCCCGCGCGCGGCGCGCCGGCCGAGGCCGACGCGCCGGACGCGCGGGACCCGGCGGAGCCGCCGCCGGCTCCGCCGCCGGTGGCGGCGCACCCCGTCAGCACTGCCAGGGCCGCCGCGAGGACGGCACCCGTCATGGCGGCCGTGCCGCCGCGACCGAGACGGCTCATGGGTCAGCCGAGCCGTCCCTGGACGGCGCGCAGGCCGGCCTGGGCGATGCTCTCGTCGATGCTGCCCTGCGGCGCGCCGCCGACGCCGATCCCCGCGATCGGGGAGCCGCCGGAGGTCACCGGGACGCCGCCGGCGAGCAGCAGGGTGCCGGGGATGTCGCGGAGGGTGGGGCCGTCGCCGGTCGCGCCCTCGACGAGCTTGGACGTCGGCTGCCCGAACGAGACCGCCGTGAACGCCTTGCGCTTGGCCGACTCCACGGTCTGCGGCCCGGCGCCGTCGCCCTTGACGAGGACGCGCAGGTCGCCGGAGCGGTCGACGATCGCGACCGCGACGCGCTGGTTCTGCTTCGCGGCCTCCTTCTGCGCGGCGTTCGCGATGGCAGTGGCCGCGTCGGTCGTCAGCGTCCGGACGTCCTGCACGGCCTGCGGAGCCCGCGGGGCCTTCCCGGCGGCCGGGGCGGCGGGGCTGGCCGAGGCGTTGGCGGCGGACAGGCCGACGGCGCCGGCGACGATGGCGAGCCCCGTCACCGCCCCGGCGACAGTGCGGAACCGGATCCCCGGCCTGCCGTTCTTCCGCGTGCGCTGCGTGTCCTGCCTCGTGGCGTCCTGCATCGTGGTCCTTCCAGGGTGTTCTCGGGTTCGACGCCTTCAAGCCTCGCGGCCGACACGCGCCGCGCCATCGCGGGAGCGGTTGAGGCCGGCGATCGGATCGGTGGACGGCCGGATCAACCGATCGGTCGATGCCGGGGACCGGGCGGCCGGGCAGGCTTGCGAGCGGTGCCGCGAGGGGAGGCAGCAGTCGTGACGGAGAGCGAACGCCGGATCCACCTGGCGATGCACGCGGGGTTCTTCCTGCTGCTCGCCGCGTCGGCGTCCCGCCTGGTGGTGCGGCACGGCCTGGACGGCACGACGCCGGCGCTGCTGGCGCTGTCCGGGGTGCTCGCCGTCGGCTACGCGGCCGGCGTCGTCTGGTGGGACGCGCTCGGCCGCCGGGGCCGCCTCACCTGGCTCGCGGCGGTGGTCGTGTGCTGGGTCGTGCTGGTCGCGATGGCGCCGAGCTTCGCCTGGTGCGCCGTCCCGCTGTTCTTCGCCGCGCTGCGGCTGCTGTCGCCGCGCGCCGCCGTCATCGCCGTGGTGGTGCTCACCAGCACGGTGATCTTCGCGGGCGTCTACCTGGCGGACCGGGTCGATCCGAGCCTGGTGCTCGCGCCGCTCGCGGTCGCCGCGATGGCGGCGGTGATCTTCCTGGAGCTCCAGCGGCTCATCGACGACCTGGTCCGCACGCGCGGCGAGCTGGCCGCCTCGCAGCGCGCGGCGGGGGTGCTGGAGGAGCGCGAGCGGCTGTCCCGCGAGATCCACGACACACTCGCCCAGGGGCTGACCAGCATGGGCATCCTCCTCCAGGCCGCCGACCGGCAGTGGGACACCGCGCCGGACGCCGCCCGGCGCCATCTGCGGCGGGCGACCGAGGCCGCCGCGACGAACCTGGAGGAGGCGCGCCACTTCGTCCGGGCACTGGCCCCGCCCGCGCTGGCGTCCGGCTCGCTGCCCGCCGCCCTCGGCGAACTCGCCGGCCCGCCGGACGCGGAGCCGCGGGTGCTGTTCCGCGTGGAGGGGGACGAGTACCCGGTGGGCGTCGAGGTTCAGACGGCGCTGCTGCGCGTCGCGCAGGGAGCCGTCGCCAACGCGCGCGAGCACGCCGCCCCCGCCACGGTGATGATCACCTTGACCTATCTCGGCGAGGCGGTGTCCCTGGACGTCGCCGACGACGGCTCCGGATTCGATCCGGGCGCGGCGGTGTCCGCGCCGGGGCGCGGGTACGGGCTCCGTGCGATGCGGGACCGGGTCGCCGAGGTCGGCGGCACCCTCACGGTCGAGAGCGCGCCGGGCGCCGGGACCGTCGTCGCCGCCTTGGTCCCCCGGCAGGCGGGGCGCGAGGAGGGGACGAGCGGGTGAACGTGGTCCGGGTGACGATCGTGGACGACCATTCCGTGGTCCGGGCGGGGCTGCGCGCGCTGCTCGGCGGCGAGCCGGACATCGAGGTCGTCGCCGAGGCGGCCGACGGCGCGGAGGCGGTCCGGCGGGTCGGGCTCGTCCCGACCGACCTCGTCCTCATGGACCTGCAGCTCGGCGAGGGCATCGACGGCGTGGAGGCGACCCGGCGCGTCCTCGCGCTGCCGGACCCGCCGCGCGTGCTGGTGCTGACCACCTACGACTCCGACGCCGACATCTCCCGCGCCATCGCGGCCGGCGCCGCCGGGTACCTGCTCAAGGCGGGCCCGCCGGAGGAGCTGTTCCAGGGCATCCGGACGGCCGCCCGCGGCGAGACGGCGCTGTCGCCGCGCGTCGCCACCCGCCTGATGGACCGCGTCCGCGAGCCCGCCCCGGCGCTCAGCCCGCGCGAGATCGAGATCCTCGAACTGCTGGCCACCGGCCTGTCCAACCAGCGGATCGCGCGCCGGCTGTTCATCAGCGAGGCCACCGTCAAGACGCACCTGGTGCACATCTTCGCCAAGCTCGGCGTCGACACCCGCACGGCCGCCGTCACGGCGGCCGTCGAGCGCCGCCTCATCCGCCTCCCCGGCTGACCGGCCGTCCAGGGCCGCGCATCCCACGGTCACCGGCGTGCTCGCGCCTCCCATCGGACGATGGGCGCGGAGGAGCGCGCCGTCCGGCCGATGCCCGCATCAATGGGTCGGTTGACCCCGCCCGTCCCCGCATGCCCGGAATTGCCCGCCCGGCCGGGGAAATCGCGCAGAAAAAGCCCCGCTTACGCATAATTAATTTGCCGGGGACGATCTCTCCGCCGTCGCGTTCTCCGGTTAGCCTGCCCTGCACGGCCGAAAATCCGGTCGGACGCCGAATCTCCCAAAAGAGAGCCGGGGACCCGTGCACGACCGGGGTGAATCCGCCGGCCGCCAGCGGTAGGGCCGCCTCCCGGCCCGAACCCGTCAGTTGACCCGGCAGGCGGAAAAGGAGAGGTGGAGTCCGGTGAGCAGCACGGCGACGGTCTGGGCGAATACCCCTTGTGGGTCGCGCGCTACGGAAAGGCCGCCGGACGGGTCACCGCTCCTTCCCCTTGGAAGCAGTGGGCCGTCCACCAATACGCGTCCACCGATCACGACCATAACGTGTCCAGCCTGAACGCGGCCCAACTCCGCGATCTGGGCTACAAAACTCTCCCAATCCTGCCCCCGAGCGGCGGGGCGGGCGGCGAGAAACTCGTCGCCCGCCTCACCATGCCCGCCGAAACCCGATTCGACCGCCCCGATCGGGCAGTGAATTCGCCGGAGCGGCACGCAGCGAAGATGGCGGATCACGGTGGCCGGGGTGGTGAGCGTCCTGCTCGTCATCGGCGTGCTGCCCGGGACCACGGCGTCGGCGGACACGGCCGGCCGCGGCCGCCCGGCGTTCGACGTGCGGCCGGCCCATGAGGTGATCAAGCGGCTGGTCGGCCCGCGGTACGCCGCGCAGGTCAGCCTGGAGACCCTGCCCGGCGACCGGGACGCCTTCCGCGTCTCCGGCCGCCACCGGCGGCTGGTCCTCGCGGGCAGCAGCACGCCCGCGCTGCTCATGGGCTTCAACTGGTACCTCAAGCACGTGGTCAAGGCCGACATCTCCTGGACCGGCGACCAGCTCGACCTCCCGAAGCGGCTCCCCCTCCCGGCGCGGCCGATCGAGCAGTCGTCCGTCGTGAAGCACCGGTTCGCCGGCAACGACACCGAGGACGGCTACTCCGGGCCCTACCGGACGTTCGAGGACTGGGAACGCCTCATCGACGTCTACGCCCTCCACGGCGTCAACGAGATGTTCATGCCCGTCGGCACCGAGGCCGTCTACTTCGAGACGCTCCAATCGTTCGGCTACTCGGCGGACGAGGTGCGCTCCTGGATCCCGGGCGCCGGCTACCAGCCGTGGTGGCTGCTGCAGAACATGTCCAACTTCACCTCGCCGATCAGCGAGGACCAGATCCGCGACCGCGCGAAGCTCGGCCGCCGGATCGCCGACCGGATGCGGCAGGTCGGCATCACGCCGGTGCTGCCGGGCTACTTCGGCACCGTGCCGACCGATTTCGAGACCCGCAACCCCGGTGCCGTCACGGTGCCGCAGGGCACCTGGCAGGGGTTCACCCGGCCCGACTGGCTGGCGCCGACGAACCCGGTGTTCGGCAAGGTCGCCGAGCGCTTCTACGGCGTCCAGGACCGCCTGCTCGGCAAGTCGACGATGTACAAGATGGACCTGCTGCACGAGGGCGGCAAGGCCGGCGACATCCCGGTGGGCCGGGCTTCGGTGGCCGTCCAGGACGCGCTGGAGAAGGCCCACCCCGGAGCGACCTGGGTGATCCTCGGCTGGCAGAGCAACCCGCGTGCCGAGACCGTGGCCGCCGTCGACCGCAGCAGGATGCTCATCGTGGACGGCCTGTCCGACCGGGCGCTCAAGGTCGACCGCGACGCCGACTGGAAGGGCACGCCGTACGCCTTCGGGTCGATCTGGAACTTCGGCGGCAACTCGACCGTCGGCGCACCGGTCGGCGCCTGGAACGAGCGGTTCTGGGCGTGGCGGGCGCGGGCCGGGGGCAGCGCGCTCGACGGCATCGCGATCATGCCGGAGGCGAGCTACAACAACCCGGTCGCGGTCGAGTTCCTCGCCGAGCTGCCCTGACACGACGGCCCCGTCGACGTCCACCGGTGGTTCGACGAGTACGCGGACGCGCGGTACGGCGGCGCCGACCCGCACGCCCGCGCCGCCTGGCGGGTGCTGGCGGACACCGCCTACGCGATCCCGCCGACCGGCGGCCGGTCGTCCGGGCACGGCGGGCTGTTCGCGGCGGCGCCGAGCCTGGCGGCGACGCGGCCGCACCGGTGGGCGCAGGCGGCGTTCGCCTACGACCCGGCCGCGTTCGCGCGGGCGCTGCCGGAGCTGCTGGCGGTGGACCGGTCGCTGCGCGGCAGCTCCGCCTACCGGTACGACCTGCTCGAAGTGGCCCGGCAGGCCGTCGCGGACCGGTCCCGCACCCTGCTGCCGCAGATCAACGCGGCGTACCAGGCCCGCGACCTCGCCACGTTCACGAAGCTGACCGACAGCTGGATCGGCCACATCAAGGGCCTCGACGCCCTCACCGGCACCGACCGCGGCTCCATGGTCGGGCCGTGGCTGCAGCGGGCGCGGCAGGCGGCCGGCGGCCCGGCCGAGGCCCGGCAGCTGGAGTACGAGGCGCGCAAGCTGATCACGTCGTGGGGCGAGAGCAACACCGACCTGCACGACTACGCCTACCGCGAGTGGTCCGGCGTGCTGCGCGACTACTACGCGCCGCGGTGGGCGAAGCTGTTCGACGGGCTGAAGGAGGCGCTGCGCACCGGCGGCGCCCCGCCGGCCTTCGACTGGTACGCCATGGCCGAGGCGTGGTCGAAGGACGGCCGCAAGTACCCGACCAAGCCGTCCGGAGACACCTACACCGAGGCGTCCAAGACGCTGCGGCGGCTGATGGGCGACAGCTACGACCTGCGCTTGGCGCTGCGTCCGACGGGCTCGCTCTCCGGTTCCGCCGAGGTGGCCGCCTCGGTGACCAACACCAACTACTTCGCGCCGATGAGCGGCCTGACCTTCGACGTCTCCGCGCCCGCGGGCGTGGAGGCCCGTCCGGCCGGGCCGGAGAAGGGAGAGATCGACCCCGGCGCCACGCTGGAGCAGTCGTGGACGCTGCACCGCACCGACGCCCTCCCGGAGGGGACGACGCAGGTCGCGGTGGAGTTCACCGTCGGTTTCGACCAGGCGGGGCAGCACCTCACCCGGAAGGCGACGGCGGTGCTGCCGGTGGCGGCGGACGGCCGCGTCCAGCTGAGCGACCTGCCGTTCACCTACTCCTCCAACCATGACGGCATCTACGCGGTGGCCCGCGACACGGTGACGCCGGGCACGCCCGAGGGCAACGGCAAGCCGATCCGGCTGGACGGGACCTTCTACAGCAAGGGGCTCGGCACGAACGCGAACGCGGACGTGCGCTTCGCGCTGAACCAGGGCTGCCAGCGGTTCACGACCGTGGTCGGGATCGACGACGCGATGAACCACACCGCCGACGGCGATGTGATCGTCCGGGTCTTCGGCGACGGCCGGCTGCTGCACGAGACCGGGGTGCTGCGGAGCGGGCTCGCGACCTCCGGGGCCGAGGCCGTCCGGCTCGACGTCGATGTGGCGGACGTCAAGGAACTGCGTCTCGTCGTCGACCAGTACGACGTGAACCGCTGGTTCGACGCGGTGTCGTTCGGCGTGCCGACGCTCACCTGCACGTCGCCGCCGGCGACCAGGTAACTCCCTCCCCCGGGGCCCGCGCCCGCCGAACCGGCGGCCGGGCCCCGGGGCATGTCCGGATCCCTATACGCTCCCGTGCAGGGGGTCAGCGCGGTGAGCACGGGGAAGGCGACAATGACCAGGCCGGTCCGGATCACCGAGAAGGCGACGCCCGCGGTCCTCCGGGAGCGCAACACCGAACTGGTCCTGCAGAGCGTGCTGGCGGGCGGCGGCACCGTGTCCCGCGCCGACATCTCCCGCTCGACGGGCCTCGCCCGCGCCGTGGTCTCGGAGATCGTGGAGACGCTGGTGGCGCGGCGGCTGGTCACCGAGGAGGCGGGGCGCCCGTCCGGCCGCGGCAAGCCGGCCAGGCTGCTCGGCATCGACACCGTCCGGCACTGCCTGCTGATGGCCGACGTCCGCCCGGCCGAGGTGCGCGGCGGCGTCATCGGGCTGGACGGCGCGATCGGCGCCACCGTCCGGGTGCCGCTGCCCGCCCGTCCGGGCGCGGCCGACGTGGTGGCGGCGCTCGCGCCGATGCTCGCCGGCCTCGCCGCCGACGACGGGCGCGCGGTGCTGGCCGCCGGGGTCGCCGTCCCCGGCATCGTGTCCCCCGAGCAGCGCGTCATCGAGGCGCTGCAGCTGCGCTGGAGGGACGTCGACCTGGCGGGGCCGCTGAAGTCCGCGCTCGGGCACGACGTCGTGCTGGTCAACGACGCGACGGCCGTGGGGATGTCGGAGCTGTCGTGCCAGCGCAGGGACGGCGACAGCGTCATCGTGCTGCACATCGCGGGCGGCATCGGCTCGGCGATCCTGCTCGACGGCCGCGTGCACCTCGGGGAGCGCCGGCGCGCCGGGGAGGTCGGCCACATCGACGTCGGCGTCAGCGACCGCGACTGCGAATGCGGCCGGCGGGGCTGCCTGGAGACGGTGGCGAGCCTGCCGGCCGTGCTCGCCGGCGCGCCCGTCGAGCGGCTGGACGCGGTCGCCGCGCCCGGTGCCGCGCCGGCGGCGCCGGAGCTTGCGGCGCTCGCGGCGCGGGTCGACTACGCGGGCGAGAGCCTCGCGGCCCTGCTGTGCGTGCAGGCCGCGATCCTCGACATCGGGGACGTCGTGATCGACGGCCCGATCCGGCGGGCCGGGGAGCGGCTGCTCGACGCGATCGAGCGCGAGCTGGCGGTGCGGCTCCCGCCCAGCGACGTCCGGCGGCCGCGCTTCTCCACGATGGCCGAGCGCAGCATCATGCACGGCGCCGCCGCGACCGCCATGCACGACCGGCTCGGCGTCATCTGGCACAACGCGTCGTCCGGCACGACGCCCGACCGGCCTCAGCCGTCCGCCGGGGGCCGGTAGGCGAGGCCGATCTGGGGGCTGATCTCGGCCAGCATCAGCTCGAACATGGGGGCGGCGTCGTCCAGGGCGAACTGCAGGTGCCCGAAGACCTCCAGGCTGACGCCGCCCTGGAGCCGGATCCAGCACTTCAGGAACTGCTGGATGACGCCGGCCGGCAGGTCGACGCCGACGACCTCGTCGCGGTAGCGGCGCAGCTGCGGCAGCAGGGCGGGGTCGATCTCGTCGTCGGACGCGACCGGGAACGGGCTCTTGTTCCACAGCTCCAGGAACAGGGCCATGAACGTCCAGCCGAACTGGCGGGCGCACTCCTCGGCGAAGTCGGCCTCCTGCTCCTGCTCGCCGACGCCGCGCACGGGCGCGCCGAACAGCAGTGCGTACTCGCGGGGGTGCGCGAGGGACCAGGTCCGGAAGCGGCGGGACACCGCCAGGAACTTGCCGCTCATGTCGTCGTGCGGGACGTCCTTCAGCGCGGTGTGCAGTTCGCCGGTCAGCTCGCTGAACAGGTCGCCGACCAGGTGCCGCAGCAGTTCGCCGTGGCTGCCGAAGTAGCGGTAGAGCGCCGGCGCGGTCATGCCCATCTCGCGGGCGATCGCGCGCAGCGTCACCGCCTCGGGGCCCTCCTCGACGAGGATCCGCCGGGCGGTCTCGGTGATCTCCCGGACCGTCGCCGCACGCAGCCGATCACGCCGTGTCTCCACTACGCCGCCCTCTCCTCCCGCGCTCCTGCCGTCCTCGCATGATTCCTCAGAAACACCCTTGACGAAAGCGAACGCTGTATGCGAAGTTAACGCTGTTCGCAGCTTACACCGTTTACTTCAGTGATGGACCGTAGCGAGACAGGGGAGCGGGTCATGTTCGAGCGATGGGGACGATGGGTCCACCGGCGGCGCCGGTGGGTCCTCGCGGCGGCCGGCGCCGCGCTGGTCTTCTCCGCCGTCTGGGGGACGGGCGTCTTCGGCGCGCTCACCTCGGCCGGCGGCTTCGACACGCCGGGCAGCGAGAGCGCGAAGGCCGCGCAGGTCGCCGAGCGCGACCTCGGCCGGGACGAGGCGGACGTCGTGGTCCTTTATCAGGGGCGGACCACGGTGGACGACCCGGCGTTCCGGGCCTCGGTCGAGCGGGCGCTGGCCGCGCTGCCGCAGGACAAGATCGCCTCAGCCGACACCTACTGGACGACCAGGGCGCCGCAGCTCGTGAGCGGCGACCGGACGGCCACCTACGCCGTCCTGCGGCTGGCGGGCGCCGACGAAGGCGCGCGGAGCGACAACTACGCCGACCTCAAGGACGAGCTGACCGAGGTCGGCGGCGGGCTCACCGCGAAGGTCGGCGGGACGATCGGCACCGAGGCCGCGATCAACGACCGGGTCTCGTCCGACATCGGGCGGGCCGAGGGCATGGCGATGCCGGTGCTGCTCGTGCTGCTGGTGCTGATCTTCGGCGGGCTGGTCTCGGCGAGCCTGCCGATGCTGATCGGCGGCATCGCGATCCTCGGCTCGTTCACCGCGCTGCACGCGCTCACCTACGTCACCGACGTGTCGATCTTCGCGGTGAACATCACCACGTTCCTCGGCCTCGGCCTCGCGATCGACTACGGGCTGTTCATGGTCAGCCGGTTCCGCGAGGAGATCCGCCGCGACGGCGCCTCGATCGAGGACGCCGTGGCCGCGACGATGGCGACGGCCGGGCGCACGGTCGCCGTGTCCGGGATCACGGTGGCGGTGTCGCTGTCCGGGCTGCTGCTGTTCGACCAGAACTTCCTGGTCTCGATGGGCTACGGCGGCATCGCGACGGTGTTCGTCTGCATGCTCGGCGCGCTGACCGTCCTGCCCGCGCTGCTCGCCGTCCTCGGCCCGAAGGTCGACGCCCTCTCCGTGCGGCGGCGGCGCGCGAAGGCGCCCGCCGGGCAGGAGGGCGGCCAGTGGTGGCGGCTCGCGCACAGCGTCATGCGCCGCCCGGTCGTCTACGTCGTCGCCACGGTGGCGCTGCTCCTCGCGCTCGGCTCCCCCTTCCTGCACATCAACTGGGGCGGCGTGGATGCGAAGGTCATGCCGGAGGGCGCCGACGCGCGGGTGGTCGCGGAGACGCTGGAGACCCGGTTCCCGCCCAACGCCACCAACCCGATCGAGGCGGTGGTGACCGGGACGTCCGACCGGGCCGCGATCCAGTCCTACGGGGACCGGCTGGCGGCGGTGCCGGGGATCACGGACGCGACGGTGACCGGCGCGAAGGGCACCACGACGCGGATCGCGCTGCGCTACGCCGCCGACCCCGACTCCGACGCCGCGCGCGACCTCGTGGGGAAGGTCCGGGACGTCCCGCCGCCGCCG
This sequence comes from Actinomadura geliboluensis, assembly GCF_005889745.1. Taxonomy (GTDB): domain Bacteria; phylum Actinomycetota; class Actinomycetes; order Streptosporangiales; family Streptosporangiaceae; genus Spirillospora; species Spirillospora geliboluensis. Next base: position 823 of record NZ_VCKZ01000217.1, on the reverse strand, counting down.
GGCGCGCAGGCCCTCGTCGGCGGGACCACCGCCGACGTCGTCGACCAGCTCGACAGCATCGGCGCGACGCTGCCGTGGCTGGCGCTGCTCGTCGGGGGCGCGACGTTCGTCCTGCTGTTCCTGGCGTTCGGGTCGGTGGTGCTGCCGCTGAAGGCGATCGTGATGAACCTGCTGTCGCTGTCGGCCACCTTCGGCGCCGTCGTGCTGATCTTCCAGGACGGCCACCTGTCCGGCCTGCTCGACTTCACCGCGACCGGCTCGATCTCCCCGGCGATGCCGATCCTGATGCTGGCCATGCTGTTCGGGATCTCGATGGACTACGAGGTCTTCCTCCTGTCGCGGGTCCGCGAGCAGTACGACCTGACCGGCTCCAACACCACCGCCGTCGCCGCCGGCATGGCGCGCACCGGCTCGATCATCACCAGCGCGGCGCTGCTGTTCATCGTCGTGATCGGCGCGTTCGCCACGTCCGGCATCACGTTCATCAAGATGACCGGCCTCGGCATGGCCATCGCGATCCTCATGGACGCGACCATCGTGCGGGCCCTGCTCGTCCCGGCCGCGATGCGCCTGATGGGCCGCGCCAACTGGTGGGCTCCGGGCCCGCTCGCCCGCCTCTACGGCAAGTACGGCATCCGTGAAGGCGACACTCCCGCGACGCAGCAGCCCCGCCTGGAACCGGTGGGCTGACCCCGGCGGGCCGCTTCAGTGGCCGGTGGTGCGCGACCACCGGCCACTGAAGCGTGTCAAAGCAGTACAAAAGGGTGTTTACCCTGCTTGACGTAGCACCGGGATGCCGTGGGGGCGGGCGGGGGGCGACGGA
>NZ_VCKZ01000700.1 GCF_005889745.1 Actinomadura geliboluensis | reverse complement strand
ACCCGGGAGCGTCCGCTGTGCATAAGAGACAGCCCTACCACTACGGGCGCCCCGATCCACGCGGGCGCCGCGACAGGGGAAATGGAGCGTCCAGTGGCCAACAACGGCACCTTCGACATCGTCGTCCTAGGCGCCGGCAGCGGCGGTTACGCGTGCGCGCTGCGCGCCGCCGAGCTCGGCAGATCGGTCGCGCTCATCGAGCGGGACGAGTCCCTCGGCGGGACGTGCCTCAACCGCGGGTGCATCCCCACCAAGGCGCTGCTGCACGCGGCCGAGGTGGCGGACCACGCGCGGGACGCGGCGAACTTCGGCGTCAAGACCACGTTCGAGGGCATCGACGTGGCCGGTGTGAACGCCTACAAGGACAAGGTCGTCTCCACGACCGTCAAGGGCCTCACCGGGCTGATCAAGGCCCGCGGCATCGAGGTCGTGCACGGCAGCGGGCGGCTGACCGGGCCGACCACCGTCGAGGTCACCGCGCCCGACGGCGCGACCAGCGTGATCGAGGGCGGGCACATCGTCCTCGGCACCGGCTCGCAGCCCAAGAGCCTGCCCGGCCTGGAGATCGACGGCGAGCGCGTCATCTCCAGCGACCACGCGCTGCGGCTGGAGCACGTCCCCGCGTCCGTCGTCATCCTCGGCGGCGGCGTGATCGGCGTCGAGTTCGCCAGCGTGTGGCGCTCGTTCGGCGCCGAGGTCACGATCGTGGAGGCGCTGCCGCACCTGCTGCCGCTGGAGGAGGAGTCCAGCTCCAAGCGGCTGGAGCGCGCGTTCCGCAAGCGCGGCATCAAGTTCGAGACCGGCACCCGGTTCGAGAGCGCCAAGCCGACGCAGGGCGGCGTCTCCGTCACCCTCGAAGGCGGCAAGACCATCGACGCCGAGCTGCTGCTCGTCGCGGTGGGGCGCGGCCCGATCTCCGACGGCATCGGGCTGGCCGAGGCCGGCGTCGAGACCGAGCGCGGGTTCGTGAAGGTCGACGAGTACTGCCGGACGAACGTCCCCACGATCTCCGCGGTCGGCGACCTGATCCCGACCCCGCAGCTCGCCCACGTCGGCTTCGCCGAGGGCATCCTCGTCGCCGAGCGGCTGAGCGGGCTCACCCCGCCGCCGATCGACTACGACGGCGTGCCCCGCATCACCTACTCCGACCCCGAGGTGGCCTCGGTCGGCATCACGTCCGCGGTGGCCCGCGAGCGCGGCCACCAGATCAAGGAGGTCGTCTACGACCTGGCCGGCAACCCCAAGAGCAAGATCCTGGGGACGCAGGGCGAGGTCAAGGTGATCGCGGCCGTGGACGGCCCCGTCCTCGGCATCCACATGGTCGGCGCGCGCGTCGGCGAGCTCATCGCCGAGGGCCAGCTCATCTACAACTGGGAGGCCCTCCCGAGCGAGGTCGCCCAGCTGATCCATCCCCACCCGACCCAGTCCGAGGCGGTCGGCGAGGCACATCTCGCCCTCGCCGGCAAACCACTGCACGTGCACGGCTGAACGCCGCACAAGTAATACGAAGGAGTCGCTGAGACATGCCGGTCTCCGTCACCATGCCCCAGCTCGGCGAGAGCGTCACCGAGGGCACCGTCACCCGCTGGCTCAAGAAGGAGGGCGAGCGCGTCGAGACCGACGAGCCGCTCCTTGAGGTGTCCACCGACAAGGTGGACACCGAGATCCCCTCGCCCGCCTCGGGCATCCTGACCAGCATCACCGTCGCCGAGGACGAGACCGTCGAGGTCGGGGCCGAGCTGGCCGTCATCGGCGACGAGGGCGGGGCGCCGTCCGGCGGCGGCGCCCCCGCCGCCGAGGAGCGGCAGGCGCCCGCGGCCGAGGCCCCCGCCGAGCAGGCCGCCCCGGCACCGCAGGCCGAGGCACCGCAGGCCGAGGCCTGGCTCTTATACACATCTGCCACAGCTGA
>NZ_VCKZ01000216.1 GCF_005889745.1 Actinomadura geliboluensis | reverse complement strand
CTGCTCGCGCAGCTCAAAGACCATACGGACCGCGCGTTCACGCAGCTCAACGGAGTACTTTCTCGGGGGTGCCATAGCCCCTCACCCTTCCAGGTTTCAGGGCCTCCACCCAACCCGGGGCGCTCCACAGTTCCCTGGCCTCACCGCTCACGGCCATGACACTCGGCGAGCCGCTGGTCTCGGTCATCATCGGCCTCAGCGCCTTCCACGAACTGATCAGGACCTCCCCGCCCCGCCTTGCCGTCATTTTCGGCGGAGCGATCGTCATGTCCTACGGAATCTGGAGGACCAGCACCACACAACGCCCGCCGGCAGGCGCGTAAACACCTGCCGGGTCGACCGACAGCGCAATTCCTGCCCGATGCATGCAGTGGCGCCGCCGCGAAAGCCTTCGGAAGCGATCCTTCTTCGATCTGTTGCAGCCCCCTGGCTGGTACGACCACCGCCGGCTGCACACCGCCATCGGCCGACGTCCCACCTATCGAGTACGAGACCGCCTACTACCGTTCCATCAACACACCAGCCCCGACCGACGCCAGAAAACCGGACTTCATCGAACCCGGCGGGCTTCAAGTTGACACACCATTGCTCAGCCGAAGCCTCACCCGTGCGATCAAGATCTATCTGGCGGCTGGGAACACGTGCGGGAGCGGAGGGCCGTTTCCGCTTACCGCAGGTTCTTGTCATGTGGTTTTGGGGTTCTGGTGATGACGGTCAGCAAGCGGTCCAGGACGGCTCCGCCGCTGGCCCGCAGACCGTCGTGTTCGTACTCGTCGGTCAGCCAGACCCGCAGATCGCCGATCAGCTGCGCGGAATCCAGGGACAGGTCCCGGGCGACGTACATGTCATTGGCATAGACGGCCGCCGCGACCGGCACGGTGTTGGCCGCCAATTGGGACACGTCGTACAGGGGTGTCCAGGTACGGCGGTCGGCCAGCCGGTCGGCCACGTCCCGCAGCGGCCGTAGCAGCGGGTCGTTGTCGAAGAGCCAGGGGTAGATCATTTCCCCGGTGAACAGAATCGGGGCGCCCTCCTCCAGAGCCGCCGTCGCGTCGAACCGGGGGAATTCCGTACGGGTGCGCTGGGCGGACCAGCCGGTCGGGGCGTCCGTCTGGGCGTAGGTCGCCTCGTGGAGCAGGAAGTACAGCGGATTGGCGCTCGCCCAGGACAGCTGGGAATCGACCTGGAGCAAGAATGCGTCCGACAAGTGCGTGCTGCCCGTGAAGGGGTCTTCGAGGAGGTAGTGCAGTTGCCGGCTTCCGGTTGCGGCCCCGAGCAGGTTCCCCAGCGGCTGGAAGGCCTCGATGGTGAGCTGCCGCCCGCTGGGCAGTCGCACATCATGGTCGCGCAGGTGACGGGCGATCTGCCTGACCCGTTCGATGTCCTCCGGGTAGCGCTCGTAGTGCTCGGCGTTCTTGGCCGCCACCGTGGGATAGAGGGCGCGGTAAGCGTCGTCGGCGTCGGCGCGCAGGCCGGGAAGTCCGCCGGTGATGAGAACCTGCCGCAGGCCCTGTGGGGCGAACGACAGGTAAGTGGTGGCGCAGTAGCCGCCGAAACTCTGGCCCAGGACGGTCCAGGGCTCGTCATGGATCAAGGTTCGGCGGATGGCTTCGGCGTCCCTGACGATGGAGTCGGCCCGGAAGCGCGCGAGGTAGTCGGCTTGCTGAGCGGCGCCGCCAAGGCGGGCGAGGGTGTGCCGGTTGACGGGTACGGCGCAGGTGCTGGGGTGTGAGCCGGGAGGGCACCGTCTTGATCCTGGCTCCGGCGGCGGGCGAGGTCGAGGAGGCTTGCAGACTGGGTTGGCAGGCGCAGCGGCAACCTCCCATCGCCGCAGGACTGGAATCGGTCGGAGGGGCGGTCCATGTTCAGGCTCTGGTGGGGCGGGAGGTCGTTGTAGTCGGCCACGACAGCGTCCAGCGCCGGATCGCGCCGGCATGCGCCCAGCCGGGTGCGACCCACACGCATGTGGCCGCCGAGCTGGGCGTTTCACCGCCGACGGTGGCCACATGGCGCCGCCGGTTCATCGAGCACGGGCCGGCTGGGCTGACCGATGAGCCCCGCCCCGGACGTTATGCAGGCCATCGACAGGTCACAGCCGGTGCTGCCGATGATGCCGGGCATGCCCGAACGGCACACCCACGACTACAGTCCGCCCCGGCCCCAGCCGGAACTGCACGAGCTCCTGGATTCCCGGTGTGCTTGTGCTGGGAACCCGTCCGAGGGAGGCTCAAGCGAGCTGGGATCCTGGTCTCGGAGGCAGCGCACAACTACAGAGGAAGGCCACATGCCTGAGCCGAGGTCCCTGCCCGGCCTGCTCATGGTCGCCGCGCGCCTGTTAGAGCAGGCCGCCCCCCTTCCGCCTGCCTGCGTCAGGTGTGCGCTGGTCGCCCGAGGAGTGCCTCCGATCACCGTGACGCCCGCGTCGCCGAGCATGTCGCCAGTGAAGCAACTTCGGCTGGTCCGCGGGGTGAGCGGCGGGATGAACTGGTTCGTCCAAGGGTTGCAGGATCGGGACGGACTGGTCGCGGTCGGCAGGGCGGACGGCGTCAAGGTCGAGGCGATCGCCGCGCCCGTCGCGGGCCACGCCAGGGCATTGAAGCGCCGCCAAGTGACCACGGTTGAGCACGCTGCGCTGCTCCGCACGATGATCGACTGGAGCACCAACCTGCCCCCGCAGGTCACGGCACTGGAAGTGCGCGAGAACCTCCACGGGCCCTGCGAGTTCGGCGTCCACCTGGTCCTCGCCGACCATGAGGACACCGAACTCGTCCGCTACCTGGCAAGTCCCGCCAACACCGGAGCCACGGGGTTCCACGACGGGGGCACGTTGCCGACCGGTCACACCGCGACCTTCAGCGTCGGCAGCTGACCACACCGGCGACCAACAAGCGCCGGATCCCTCCGTGATCGCGCTGGTGCGTCATCTCACCGGCTCGTTCACCGCCGGTGCCCTCGGCCGTGGGCGAGAGATCGGTCAAAGTGGTGCCCAAACAGCCCTGCAAAGCTGTCTCCGCCCACTAACGAAGCCAGACGGCAGCGCACCAACCGCTACACGCCCGGATCCAAGCACCAGATCGCGTCACGGCCGTCGTTGCTGGCGGAAGCTGCGGCCCGGGGGCAGGCGCGGTGCAGGACCGGCCGAACGAGGACGAGGCGCTGGCCGCGCTCGCCCATCGCGGCCACCTCTGGCCCTGGGGCTCGCCACGATGGAGTGCGCCCTGATCGAAGCGGACGCGCGGCGGAGGTCACTTGAAAGGAACGTGCGTCGGCGCTGAGGGTGAGCACCCGAGCCAGCGGGCACTACCGGATGGGTGCCGGCTGTGGTTGTCCGGGTGAGCAAGTCGTCGGCAGGATGAAAGGCATGTCCAGCATGTCCGCTCTCGACCGCCTTGCGGTGCCCGGTGCTCGCCATTGGGGCCGCCTTCCGGGGCGTCCCGCCGATGTCGATCCGCTCGCGGAATTCACCGGACTCGGCCGCCGGCTCAGGCGGCTGCGTTTAAAGGAGTGGGTCGGCTTCACCCTCCTGCATCCCGAGCTGGCCTCGTCCGTCATCATTCAGGACGCGCAGTATCTGTCCAGCTCGGAGTTCTATCTTTTCGATCGCGCCGCCGGGCTCCTTCACCAGCATTCCGCGACGTCGCATGGTGGCGCCCCGGCACTGCCCACGGTCCTGCTGGAGGGCGTGTGCCATTTCCAGCGGCGGGGCTACCGCATCAGTTACTCCTTCGCGGAGTCTTCGGGGCGTCACCGTGTCGAGGTCGACCTGGCCGCGACAACGAAGGCCCCCGCCATCACCGGTGCGCTCACCCTCGATGCCGCCGCCGCGACCGCTCCCCTGTCGGTGAGCTCCCGTCTGCCCGGCGGCCGCATGTACACCTACAAGGCGGCCTTCCCCGTCGCGGGCACGCTACGTGTCGGTGACCGTGCGTTCGCCTTCGATCCGTCCCGCGACTTGGCCATCCTGGATGAGCACCGCTCCCTTCTCCCCTACCGGACGTCCTGGCTCTGGGGCACCTTCGCCTCTCTGGGCGCCGGCGGCCTCGTCGGGGCGAACTTCGCCGCCCGCCCCGAGCTGCCGGGTGAGCCGGAGGAGTCCTGCCTGTGGACGCCCGGAACCTGCGAGCCACTCGCGGACATCGCCTTCGCCCCCGGATCAGCCGACCCGATGGCCCCGTGGCACATCTCCTCCGCCGACGGCCGCCTCGACGTCGCCTTCGAACCGCAGGGCCGCAAGCGCGTGATCCGCCAGCTGGGCTTGTTCGCCATCGACTACTACCAGCTTTTCGGCCACTACACCGGCACCGTCCGCGGTGCCTCCCGCACGTTCGAACTCAGTGGCGCTCCGGGCGTCTGCGAAAGCATGAAAGCCCGCCTGTGACCGTGCCGAGCACCGGGCCGCCGTCCGGTGCTCGGCACAGACGGGTGCGCACCCCGCCCGCAGCGACCGGCCCACTCGCGGACCGGTCAGGCTCCCGCCAGCTTGTACTCGTACACCGTGGTGACGACATTGCACGCACCGGGCTGGACGATCAGCGCCCGCAGCGTCTCGGTGCGGACGTCGAAGTCCACGCCCTCCACCTCGAACGTCCCGCTGCACAGGCTCTCCTGCGGCAGCGAGCCGATCGCGGTCACGTGCCCGGTGACCGCGCCGCCGTCCAGAGCGGCAGGGAGCCGCGGGGCGGTCAGTGCTGGAGGCGCTTGTCCTGCGGGACGTGTTCGGAGATCGGGCCATCGCCGACGGCGGGCCCGTTACCGGCGCACGCGGCCGTGTGCAGGGGCGGCAGCGCCAGCCCTGGGCCGACGGGCACGATCGGGGCACTCCGAGCTGCGGAGGGTTGCACCGCACGGTTGCCTCCGAGGGGGGCGAGCGAGGCACCAGGAGCGTAAGTCCAGACCCGAACAGAAGTGAATACCTTTCACGTTCCTGGCCGGAATTTGCCCTGCCGAGAGTGGGGCCAAAGGTCACTGGAACGGTATCGAGCGGCCCCGCGGTAGGCCGCGCCTGACGCGCAGGTGATCCCAAGAGTCGTTCTCAGTACCGGCGGGCCACACCCTGCTCATCTCAAATGGCGACGGGATCAAAGACGGCTCTCCTCAGGGTTCCAGGGACCAGGGCCGGGTCGCCCCTCGAGCGTCGAAGCGGCGCGCTTCCGTCCTTTTTTTCCGGGAATGTCGGTGATTTCCTGGCGAGCGATGCACAGTGCGATATCCCGGCCGTCAGAAAACATGCTCCGTTCAGCTGACCTCACCATCGCTACTGTGTGTGATGACATGGATGCAAGTCGTCCGCTTAACGCAGTTATCCGCCCTTCGTGATTTCGGATCAGGGAGCGGAGGAACGGATTTCATCCTTATTTGCATGGGAGGTTCCATTCATGACCAAAGGCAGCAAACGTCCCAGTACCGCCGCACTTGCCACCGCCATCGCCGGGATGCTGGCCGCCTCGGCCGCCTTCTCGACCTTGGGCCCCCAGGCCAGAGCCGCCAGCAAGGGGACCCTTGCGCCGCAGGCAGGGCCGGTAGCGGTGTCACTGGGAGACAGCTTCATCTCCGGTGAGGCAGGTCGTTGGTGGGGTAACGGCGATCTCGCCGCCGCGGCGTTCTGCACCCGAGGCGGGACCGATCGAGCCGCCTACCGCTTCGCGACCATCTGCCGCTATGACCCGAAGGGGGTCTATGACGGCACCGCGGTCGACCCCCGACACCCCACCACCACCGGATGCCACCGCTCGGATGTGGCCGAGATTACCGGCACCCGGCAGGTCGCGCTCACTCCGGTCAATCTGGCCTGCTCGGGAGCCGAGACCGAGCATGTCCTCAGCGAGCCTTTCAAGGAGAACAAGGCATCGCAGGCGCGGCTGCTGCAAACGCTGGCCGCCACTCACCAGGTGAAATTGATCGTGGTGTCGATCGGCGGCAACGACATGAACGTGTCGGATTTCCTGCGCCGCTGCACCGATCAGTACATGAACAGCAGGCCCTCATGCGCCGCCACCGGCGAGGGGGACCGCCTCCTCGCTCAACTGCCGCAGGTCGCCACCAACGTCGGAAAAGTGATCGACAAGATCCGCCAGGTGATGAACGCGGCCGGATCATCCACCGGCAACTACAAGCTGATCCTGCAGTCCTACCCCTCTCCGGTACCGACCAGCGCCGAGGTACGAGACATCTTCCCCGAGGCCGGGGGCGGCAAGACCAAGCGGACACTCGTCGGCGGCTGCCCGCTGTGGGACGCCGACTTCGACCTCATGCACGACACTCTGACGCCCGCCATCGACACGATGCTGCAGAAGGTCGCCACCGACAAGAATGTGACCTTCCTCAGCATGCTCCACGCGCTGGACGGCCACGCCCTCTGTGAGAACGGCACCCGCCAGGCAGGTCCGAGCGAAGACGCCGGCAAACTGGGCAGCCAGATGGAGTGGGTGCGCTTCGGCACCGCCGGAATGAAGATCAGCCAGGGCTACCAGCAGGAGTCGCTGCACCCCAACGCCTTCGCCCAGCAATTCCAGGGCCGGTGCCTGGCCGCCGCCTATCAAAACCCCTCACTTACCCAAATCTGCGGCGCTGCGCGTTGACCCACCCCATCGAGGAGGAAGGACCTCGCGGCACCTGCTCCAGGCAGCTGACGGCGGGTGCTCGCACCTTGCCCGGGCGGCCAGTTGATCGCCGCGTTCGGGGATCGTGTGCGGGATACGCGCCGCCGCCTCAGGTAGGGGATGACCACGCTCTTCAGCCTCAGGGGTCGAACTTGGTTCATAGGCCGATCAGGAACAGCGTTCCGGCAGCGATGAGTCCGGCTTCGACGAGATGGACGAAGACGCGGTCGCTGATGTGGTCGACGACCTTCTTGCCGGTCCAGGCGCCGACGAGGGTGGCGGGGGTGAGGGCGGCGCCGTAGAGGAGGATTTTGGTGGTGAGCAGGTCACCGGCGCCGTAGGCAGTGAGTTTGGTCAGGTGCATGGTGAGGGCGGCGGCGGCTTCGGTGCCGATGTAGGCGGCGCGGGCCAGGCCGTAGGCCAGGAAGAACGGGGCGGTCAACGGGCCGACCGAGCCGAGCAGGGCCGAGCCGAGCCCGGAGGCGGTGCCGACCCCGGCGAAAGCGTGGTCGCTGGGTTTGCGGGGGTGGGGGTTGAGGCGCCGCCAGATCACCACGCCGATCAGGAACACCCCGAGCGCGCGTTGGAGGGGCGCCAGCGGAGCGTGGGCCAGCAGCAGGCCACCGGCCAGCGCGAACGGGACCGCGCCCAGGGCGAACCAGCCGATCAGCCGCCAGTGCAGGTCGCGGCGGTTCAGCCAGACCCGGCTGCCGTTGCTGGACAGCTGGGTGAGGGTGAGCATCGGGACCGCGAACCGCAGCCCGAACAGCGCGGTGAACACCGGCAGCAGGAGCACGCCGCCGCCGAACCCGGCCACTGCGGACAGCAGCGCGAGCGCGAACGCCGCGGCGCAGGCGGCGGGCAACGCGATGGTCACGGGTCCAGCCTGCCAGTCGGTGGGGGTGTGCTTGACTCACGGCCTGAGCTGTGCGGGTGCATGCCCGACGTCAGCGTCCACAGGTGCAGGTCGTGGACGTTCCGAACACCGGCAATGGCGACCGGTTCACCGGCCACGGCGTCGACGTCCAGGCCCTCGGGGGCGTGGTGCCCGAGCACGGCCAGCACCTGCCCGGTCGCGGCGATCAGGACGCCGGCCATGATCACTCCGATGGAACCCCGCCGTCCTTTCCCGCATCCAGCGCCTGCTCGGGCCTGCGACGGTCGCCCCTCTCTGGCAGCGGCTGCTGGCCTACGGCACCGCCTTGACCCTGCTGTGCGCCCCCATGGCACTCTTGGTTCCCTTCCTGGCATGACCGGTCTTTGCAGGTTGGCCGCATGGCCGTATACGTCGCCGGAGTGGTGTGCCAGGATGCGCGGCATGGGTTTTGCTGACCGGTATCTCGCTGAGGACGAATCCCTGGTGCACGCCACTCGCCAGCATTGGACCGAGATGGTCGGCGAGTTCGTGATCCTCTGCCTCATCTGGATCGTCGCGGGCGCGCTGTTGTGGGTCATCCCGTCCGGCGAGTACTGGGGTCGGATCACCGACTACGTCGTCCTCGGGGTGGCCGCGATCCTCTCGCTGTGGTTCTGGCTGATCCCGCTTCTGCGATGGCGCGGCACCATGTACATCGTCACCACCAAGCGGATCTACAAGCGCAGCGGGTTCCTGACCAAGACCGGTCACAGCATCCCGCTGGTCCGTGTCAACGACGTGTCCTTCCGGGTGACGCTGTGGGAGCGGATCTGGCGATACGGGACGCTCGACGTCCAGTCCGCCTCCGAGCACGGGATGCTGCGGCTCAAGCGCGTCCCCGACCCCGAGGGCCTCAAGTCCAAGATCTACCAGGCCGTGGACGAGGAGCAGAGCCGGCACCAGATGGGCCCGGGCGTCGCCGACCACAGGTGAGATCTCACGGGCGGCGCCTCCCCCTGGTTCCGTATGTGATCTACCTGCTGCCGACCGCCGTCACAGGCGGCCGGATCGACCGGCTGGACTGTATCCGCCTTGCGGTACGGCGAAGGCCCGGCCAGCACAGGCCAGGAGCATGCCGAGTCCCCAGCCGGCGATCGCGTCGGTCGGCCAGTGGTAGCCGAGCGTGACCACGGCGACGGCGACCCCAGCGGCCAGGGCGTGCGCGGCGATCGTCCATGCGCGGGATGCGCCGACCAGGGCCGTCATGAACAGCAGGCAGGCGGCGGCGTTGGCGGCATGGCCGGAGGGAAAGGGCAGGAACCCATCGGCGAGCAGCGCGTCTCGGCCGGTGCGGGGCGGCGTCCTGGCGAATACGATCTGGGCTCCCCGCACGAGGAGTTCGGCGGCGACCAGCCAGACCCCGGCACGGATCGCCAGTGCGGCGCTGCGCCGCCGCCAGGCGACTGCGAGCGAGGTCAGCGCAGCGAGGGAGCCGACCAGCCAGTACTGGCCGGCGTTCACGACCGTCCGCCAGAAGAAGTGCCGGTAACCGCTCCGGGGCGGCAGGCCATCGGCGAACACCTGACCGTCGAGATGCCTCAGCGGGCCGCCGACCAGCACGTCCGCGATCACCACCACCGTGACCACCGCGGAGGCGACCACCAGCCCATGTGGCCGCATCCTGGCGCTCACGAGCCCGCCTCTGGCCTCGATGTCCAGCCCCCATCCGTCGAGCTATCCAAGGTACGTCGTGGCCACCGGACACCTGCCGTTCGCCGTCGCGTCCGTTCCGAATGTGATGATCACGACTCCATCCGGCGAACTGCTGAAGGGCCTCCGACGGACGTGCTACAAGTGTAGTAGCAACCGCCAGGACGCCCATCGAGCGGCATGAGGAGGCCGGGGTCCACGTGCCGCCGCGGTACAGGAGACAACAGAACGGATTGAGCCCGCGATCGCGGACGGACGACGCCGCTGCGGGGTCGGGGCCGGAGGATCGGCGAGGCCATCGAACGCCAGTTCGCGAACGTGTCGCCTCCCTGGTGGAGTCGCGGCACTTCCAGCGTGTGATCGTCGCGGTGATCCTGGTCAACGCGGTCACGCTCGGGCTGGAGACCGTGCCGTCGGTGCTGGACCGGCACGGCGCCGTTCTGCACACGGTGGACCGTCTGGCGCTCGGCGTGTTCGTCGCCGAGTTGGCGGCCAAGATCTACGTCCAGCGTGTTCGGTTCGTCCGGGAGCCGTGGAATCTGTTCGACTTCACGGTCATCGCCATCTCCCTGGTGCCGCACTCGGGCGGCCTGTCGGTGCTGCGCGCGCTGCGCGTCCTGCGGGCGTTGCGCCTGGTCTCGGTGGTCCCCAGCCTGCGCCGGGTGGTGTCGGCCCTGCTCGGGGCGATGCCCGGTATGGCCTCGATCGCCGTGCTGCTCGGCCTGGTGCTCTACGTCGCGGCGGTGATGGCCACCAAGCTGTTCGGCGCGACCAACCCCGAGTACTTCGGCGATCTGGGCGTCTCCCTGTTCACCCTCTTCCAGGTGATGACCGGGGAGGCATGGTCGGAGGTGGCCCGCTCTGTGATGCGGCACCATCCTTCGGCGTGGATCTTCTTCGTGGTGTTCATCCTGATCTGCACGTTCGTGGTACTGAACCTGTTCATCGCCGTGGTGGTGCGCGCCATGGAGGACGACGACCTGGAGCAGGCCGAGGCGATCGCCGCCATCGTCCACCGTGCTCGGCGAGAGTCCGACACGGCCCTGCTGGAGGAGATCACCGCACTCCGTGCGGAGGTCAGAGCACTGCGCCGCGACCAGGAGGACAGCGTCCGGGAGACGAACTCGGGCGGCCCGATGTCCCGGCAGTGAGCACGGAGATCAAGGAGATGGCCTCGGGGGCGCGGCGGCCCGGCAGCACCAGATGCAAAGGGCCGCGCGGCCGCGCGGGTGAAGGTTGCGAAGCCGTCAATGCACGGGTTTTCCAGTACACGACTCTAGGCGGACGACGGGCGTTACCGCCTCGGTTGGATGCGGCACCGATCGGTACGGAAATACGATCACAGAATCGCCGAATACAAGGCCCAGGGCAGGATTGAATCGCTGCCCCACATGCTGTAACGGTGATCAGGTCGAATACAGCGTCGCCAAATGAACCGGCTTTACGATGGCCGCTGGTCTACACCCCTGATCGGCATAGTCCCGCCCGGCAGATGCGAGAGCGGCTACTGCCGTCTCTCCCAACACACCGGTGTAAGGAGCCGGCCTTCAGCGAGCCCGGATGGCCCTTTCACAACTCTCTCGCTGCCTCCTCGTAGGTCTAGGGCCCGCGCCCGGTCGGCCGTCGCCGGTGGCGCGGTCGCGGCTCCGGAGTGCGTCCGCGAGCGTTCGCGGACGGTCCGGGAGGAGCGGCGACCGCCCCTCCCGTGCGCCCGGGTTCAGGGGGCGGCGTGGTTCCGCGGGCGGGACGCGAGGTGCTCCCCGACCCGTCCGACCAGGAGGGTCATCTCGTAGCTGATCTGCGCCGGATCCGCGCTGGTGTCGGAGAGCACGGTCAGCGAGGCGCCTTCACCCGCCGCGGTGACGAACAGGAAGGCGTTCTGCATCTCGATGATCGTCTGGTGCACCTGGCCCGCGCCGAACTGGGTCCGCGCGCCCTGGGCGAGGCTCTGCACGCCGGCGGCGAGGGCGGACAGGTACTCCGCGTCCTCCCGGCTCAGGCCGGCGGACGCACCCATGAGGAGCCCGTCCGCCGACTGCACCACCGCCTTGGTCACCTGGGGCACCCGTTCGACGAGCCCGTCGATCAGCCAATCCAGCCGGTTGGTCGAATCGCCTCGCAGCGGCGTCACGTGGCTTCTCCTCTTCCGAGACATCGGCGGGGTTCGGGGACCGCCGAACGCCGGAACATGTTTTCATCGGCGGTCCGCCAAGATACATGGAATTCCAGACACATGATCAAACTTGTGGCACGGTGTAGCCCGAGTTCGGTCGTCCGGTGCCCGCCAAGCCTGAAAGAGACACCATGAACGTCCACGTCAGTCATATCCGCGTTGACCTCGGCCGTTTCGCCCGGTGAGGAGCCCACGCCGCCGGCGTTCGATCCGGTTCTCCCTTTTCGGTCTGATCATCGTTCCGATGGTCTCCCTGGTCACGCTGTGGGTCTTCGCGGCGCAGAGCACCGCGTCCAAGGCCGTCAACCAGCGCGACCTCGACACCACCAACGAGATCTACGGCGGCGCCGCGCAGCCGATGCTGGTCACCCTGGCCCAGGAGCGGCAGGAGTCGGTGACCTGGCTGAGCCGCAACCACCGGCTGCCGCGCACGCCGTTGGACGCCGTCCGCGCGAAGATGGACGGCACGATCGTCCAGATGAACAAGGCTGTGGACTCTGAGAAGTTCCAGGCCACGCTGACGGACGCGATGAAGCAGCGGCTGTCGGTGCTGATGGACAGGCTCAACGGGATCGGCGGGCTGCGGAGCCAGGTCGACTCCCGCGCCCTGACGAGGCTGGAGGCGTTCAACGCCTACAACGACGTCCTCGAAGCCCACTTCCAGTACGTCAACGTGCTGGTGGCCGGCGACGGCCTCCAGCAGTCCGCCCACACCGCCGCCATGTCGCGCGGCATCGAGCTGCGCGGACGGGAGATCGCGCTGGTGGGCGGCGTGCTCGCGGACGGCCGCCGGATGACCGCCGGCGAGTACGCGGCGGTCAGCAGGCTGGTGTACGAACGGCGGTTCCTGGAGAGCTCGAACCTCGCCGAGCTCCACCCGGCCATCGCCGCTCCGTTCAAGCAGGCGCTGGCGTCCCCCGCCGAGAGGTCCTTCACCGCGGTGGAGGACGGCATCCTGGCGACCCGTCCCGGCGCGAAACTGCGGATCTCCGCGGCCGACTGGAAGGCCGTCGCGGGCGCCTCCATCGGGCAGATCGACGGCGCGCTCGGCAAGTCCCGGGCGCAGAACGCCGCCGAGGCCAAGGCGGCCTCGGACGAGACGCTGCTGCGCCTCGTCCTCATCGGCGTCATCGGCCTGGTCGCGATCACCCTGACCGCGCTCCTGATGTTCCGCTTCAGCCGCCGCATCAGCCGCGACCTGCTCGGCCTCCAGGGCGCCGCGCGCACCATGGCCGAGGAGCGGCTGCCCGACGTCGTGCGCCGGCTGAGCCGCGGGCACGAGGTCGACGTGGCGGCGGAGGCCCCGCCACTGGAGGTCGGCCGGACGGCCGAGGTCTTCAACGTGTCGTCCGCGTTCTCGTCCGTGCAGCGCACCGCCGTCGAGGCCGCCGTCCGCCAGGCCGAGCTGCGCGCCGCGGTCAACCAGGTGTTCCAGAACCTCGCCCGGCGCAACCAGTCGCTGCTGCACCGGCAGCTGGCGATGCTGGACACGCTGGAGCGCAAGGCGTCCGACCCCGACGCCCTCGCCGACCTGTTCGCCATCGACCACCTCACCACCCGCATGCGGCGGCACGCGGAGGGCCTGATCATCCTGTCCGGCGCCGCGCCCGGCCGCGGCTGGCGGCACCCGGTCGGCATCCTGGACGTGCTGCGCGGCGCCATCGGCGAGATCGAGGACTACGCCCGCGTCGAGGTGGTCAGCACGGCGGAGGAGGGCATCGTCGGCGGAGCCGTCGCCGACGTGATCCACCTGCTGGCGGAGCTGATCGAGAACGCGACCGTCCTGTCGCCGCCGAACACGCCGGTGGAGGTCGACGCCGGGCTGGTGGGCCAGGGCTTCGTGGTCGAGATCCAGGACCGCGGCCTCGGCATGAAGCCGGACAAGCTGGCGGCCGTCAACGAGCAGCTCCGCCGCGAGCCGGAGTTCGACCTGACCCACGGCGACCAGCTCGGGCTGTTCGTCGTCGGGACGCTCGCGCACCGGCGCGGGATCAAGGTGGCGCTGGAGCCGAACGCCTACGGCGGCATCAAGACCGTCGTGCTGCTGCCGCACTCGCTCGTCGTTTCGCCGGACCAGGTCGGCCGCGCCGGCGGCACCGGCACCGGCACCGAGCAGGCGGACGCCCCCGCGAACGTCCCGGACCTGCCCGCCGCGGACGCGACGGTCCCGCCGGCGGGCTCCGGGCCGCTGGACATCATCGGCCACGACACGCAGGAGAACGCGATGGACCCCGTCGGACGGCACCGCGCCGGCGGCACCGAGCCGCCGGACGGCGACCACGGCGACCCCCTCGGCATGCCGCCGCCCGGCCCGGCGGCCGAGCCGAGCGCTCCGTCCGAGCCGCAGCCGGCGCGGGCGGCGTCGTCCACGGCCGAGGGCACCCACGCGGGGATGCCGCGCCGCGTGCGCCGCCAGAACCTGGCGCCGCAGCTGCGCGACACCGCACCGCCCGCCCGGGACGAGAAGCGGCCGCCCGGACGCGGCGCGCGCTCGCCGGAGCGCGCCAGCTCGGTCATGGCCTCGATGCAGAGCGGGTGGCGGCGCGGGCGCGGCGAACCGCCGTCGGTCCCGCCCACCGGACGTGACGAGGAGGACGAACGTTGACGGAACCATCGATCACGGCCGACGAGGTGCGCCGGCGCCTGGACGGCATCGGCGGCCGGGCGGAGCTGGTGAGCGGCGCGGTCCTGCTGTCCAGGGACGGGCTGGTCGTGGCCTGCTCGTCCGGCGTCGGCCGGGAGAACTCCGAGCATCTCGCCGCGCTGGTGGCGGGCATGCAGGGGCTCGCCCGCGGCGCGTGCCGCCGGTTCGACGGCGGTGAGCTGCTGCAGAGCGTCATCGAGATGGACACGATGCTGGTGTTCATGGTGCCGGCGGGCGAGGACGCCTGCCTCGCCGTGCTGGCGCACGCCGACGCGGACGCGGGCGCGGTCGTGCTGCGGATGGTCCAGCTCGCCGAGGAGCTGGCCGAGCGGCCGCCGTTCATTCCCCGGCTGTCGGGAACGGGCGCCAGGTGAGGCCGGGGTGACCGATGAGCGATGACCGATGGCTCGACGGGGACGCCGGCCCCGTCGTTCGCCCCTACACGGTCACGCGGGGCCGGACCCGGCTCCGCGACGACGGCCTCGACCTGAACCTGATCTCCGTGCTGGAGGCGACCGGCGTGCCGGTCCCCCGGCGGGTGCGGCTCGACCCCGAGCACCGCAGGCTGCTGGCGATCTGCCGGCGGCCGATCACCTTCGCCGACCTGGCGTCCGAGATCGACCTGCCCGTCGGCGTCGTCCGGGTCCTGGTCGACGACCTGCGCGACGAGAACGCGCTCAGGGTGCTGAAACCGACTCCCACCGGCGACGTCCCGGACGAGCTCGTACTAAGGAAGCTGCTGAATGGACTACGCGCACTCTGACACCGCCGTCCGGCATCCGGGCGCCGCCGGGGGCGGCCAGCTGACCGCCGCGAAGATCCTCATCGCGGGCGGGTTCGGGGTCGGCAAGACGACCATGGTGGGCTCGATCAGCGAGATCCGCCCGCTGCGCACCGAGGAGATCCTCACCGACCAGAGCGTCGGCGTGGACGACACCACCGGCGTGGACGGCAAGACCAGCACCACCGTGGCCATGGACTTCGGCCGGATCACGCTCCCGGACGACCTGGTGCTGTACCTGTTCGGGACGCCGGGCCAGCAGCGGTTCTGGTTCATGTGGGACGAGCTGGCGCTCGGCGCCGTCGGCGCGGTGGTGCTCGCCGACGTGCGCCGCCTCGCCGACTGCTTCGGGACCGTCGACTACTTCGAGGACCGCCGCACCCCGTTCATGGTCGCCGTGAACTGCTTCGACGGCGCCGAGCGCAAGGACCCCGAGGACGTGCGGATCGCCCTGGACCTGGACGACGACGTCCCGCTGATGCTGTGCGACGTGCGCAGCCGTGCCTCGGCCAAGCAGGTGCTGATCACCATGGTCGAGCACGTCCTCACCAAGACCGCGTCCAGGCGCTGAACGCATCCGCTCCCGCGCCGCCGACGCCGCCCCCAACCCCC
>NZ_VCKZ01000699.1 GCF_005889745.1 Actinomadura geliboluensis | reverse complement strand
GGCCACAGCGACGAAGACGTCGAACGCATGCACCAGGCGTGGTTCAAGACGGTCACGCTGCAGGTGGCCCTGTGGCTCAGGCCCTACTCGCCCGAAAAGTGGTAACCGACACCTACCGAGACGCGAGCACCGGACGGTGCTTGCTCGCGGCTCGGTAGGTGTCAAGTCAAACGGGACAGGAGCCAGTGACCGTTTCTCGGGCTTTCGCCGGGCGGCGGGTCGGGAGTGGCCGTTTCGACAAGAATAGTGCCTCTGAGCTGGGAGGATAGGGCTGGTTGCAGGTCCTGTCCGCACCAGTCCAGAAAGCACTTTTCAATGAAGAATACAGGTCGTCATGCCAGGCTCGCGGTGTCTTCGGACGGGGCGGGGATCGTCGGCCAGGCCAGCGGGGTGCTGCTGACTGAAATGTGCGACTGGGCTAGACCAGGCGCTTTGCGCCGGTCTGGAATGCTAGCGCAGGCCGCGGGCGATCCATGATCCGGGCAAGGTCATCGCGGACCTGGCGATAACGCTGGCGCTAGGCGGAGACTGCCCGTCCGACATCGCGATCCTGCGGGCCGAGCCGGAGCAGTTCGGCTCAGTGCCGTCCGATCCGACGGTGTTGCGACAGTTGGCCGCCCTTGCGGACACGGGCCCGCAGGCGTGGCGGGTGCGATCCGCAACGCCCGCTCGTCCGCCCGTGCGCGGGCGCGGGAGTCGGTCGGCGAGCACGCTCAGGCATCGGAAGCGCGCGAATCCCGGTGGATCTGGGCGCCAGATCGTGCTGCGCACTCGGAGAAGGAACACGCCGCCTCGACGTGAAAGCGAACTTCTTGTCCAACCCGATGTGCGCGTTCATCGACCACGCCCGGGCATGGCCGGGGAGGCCGCCGCCCTGGTGCTGCGGCCGGGCAACGCCGGGTCTAACACCACCGGCGAACACATTACCGCCGGGAGATTCAGCCCTGCAGTAGATTCCCGTCCACCTGCATAAACAAGTGCTGATCTGGACCGGCGCGGGCGGCGGCGCCCACGGTTTCCCAGATACTGGTACTCCCGCCGACGGCTGAAGTACTCGAACGGGTCCAACCTGACCGACGAGGTCTGCGCCGCGCTCTTCGCCCTGTCCGAGCACCTGTGGCAGTGCACCTACGACGCCGACCGGCAGCCCCGCCTGGGGCGCCGGTGGCCGAGCTGGCCGGCATGCTCGACCTGGCGGGTTGGCCCAAGGGGATGCGGGGCATCGTCCGGCGCGTTGACCAGGTTGGGCTGTCCCTTGCGCCGGTAAATCCCCTGGATGCCGGCTTCACCGCATGAGCCGCTCGACCAGCTTTGGCTCACCTGCTCGTCCCGTCCGAGTGTCAGCTCGTCGTGTACCCACGGCGAGCCGTAGTTTCGGCGACCCCTCATGGCTTTCTCTGATCATTCTCATCAGTTCGATGCTCGACGGTGCGACGCCGGAACTCGGGCGGGTGAGGTGGTGGCACAAGACACTTCCTTCCCAAGTTGATCAAGGTCAACTCAGATGAGGTGTCCGTGGAACCGGGGGAAGCTCAGTCATACAACTCCTGGTGCCTGTTCGTGGCCTAGTTCCGCTGAGAGTTCGCGTGCGATCGCGAGCGTGCGGCGTCCGGCCTCGTCGAGATGGGCGCCCAGGCGTCCTTTGGGTGCCGACACGTTGATCGCGGCCACGATGATGCCGCGGAAGTCGCGGACGGGGGCGGAGACGCCGACGAGCCCTGCCTCGAACTCCTCGTCCACCGCCGCGTAGCCCCGTCTTCGGATTGCTGCGACCTCGCGGAGCAGGTCATCGGCGGCCTGTATCCGCAGCCTGGCCTGCCCGTGGCCCGGCTCGTCGAGCCAGGAGGCTGTCCAGGAGCGGAGCGCGTCAGGCGTCCAGTCGGAGACCAGGACGCGCCCGGCCGAGGTCATGAGCAC
>NZ_VCKZ01000215.1 GCF_005889745.1 Actinomadura geliboluensis | reverse complement strand
GTCAGGGCCCGGGGGCCGGTTCCACAGACGGGGGCGCCGCCTCCGGTTCGGCGTCCGTCGCGTCGGGCGCCGGCGGGACGGTGATGAGCATGTCGCGCAGGGCGTGCACCGTCTCGTAGGGCAGGATGTTCCGCGTCGCGAGGTCGTCCACCGAGGCCAGCGGGCCGTGCGCCGCCCGGGCCAGCACGATCAGCTTTGCGTGGTGCGGGTCCACGCCGGGCAGCGCGGCGAGCAGGTGCTCGGGCGCCGCGTTCACGTCGACCAGCCCGCCGTCGTCGAACGTCCGGGGCAGGTCGGGGCGGCCGATGCCGAGCGTGCGGGCGATCGACGGGTGGTGCGCCGCCAGCGACCGGGCCTGCGCCCTGCGGACCCGCCCCTCGATCAGCCGGACGTCCGGCACGGGCGGGCCGGCGCCCGGATACGGGTCGGCCGTGAGGACCGCCAGGTGGACGGCGCCGCCGAGCATCGTGAGGATCAGCGCGAAGAAGACCGGGCCGTCCCACAGGGTCGGCTCCTCCGAGGTGATGCTCAGGATGCCGGTCACGAAGAAGGCCGAGAGCGCCAGGTAGCCGCCCGCCATCAGCGCGAGCGGGCGGCTCCGCCGCCGTGCCGCGTAGTAGGCGACGAGGGCGGAGGTCAGCATCCCGAAGCTCAGCACCGGCAGGGCCGCAAGGACGGCCCGCAGCGGCCATGGCACGGGCCGTCCGACCGGCGGCGCCCAGACGGGGTGCTCCGCCGCGAGGTGAGGTGCGACATGCGCGCCGAGGTGCGGGTGAGCGGCCGCCATCGGTGCTAACGGGGCCACTCCCACCGCGGGCGACGGGCGCGGATCCAGCGGCGGATCGAGCGCCGGGTCGGGCGGGGCGAAGGGCGGCGCGGCCGGTGCGACCGCTTCGGGACGCGCCGGCTGCTCGGCCGCCGCCGACGGGCCCGCCGCGGACGGGCCGGCCAGGGACGGGTCCGAGCGCAGGATGCCGAGGTGCAGGCTCTGGAGGCGCTCGCCGGGCTCGACACCGAACTCGGCCGCGAAGAAGTCGCGCGCGTCGCGGTAGGCGGCGAGGGCCTCGGCCTGCCGGCCGCACCGGTAGAGCGCCAGCATCAGCAGGTACCGGAACCCCTCCCGGAGCGGGAACTCGGCGACCAGCCGGAGCAGCTCGGGGACGAGCCGCGCGTGCTCCCCCACGTCCAGCCCGGCCTCGGCGCACGCCTCCAGCGCGGCCGCGCGCGTCTCCTCCAGGCGGTCGCGCGCCGCGTCGAAGAACGCGCCGTTCAGGCCCGCCAGCGCCGGGCCCCGCCACATGGCGAGCGCCTCGCGCAGCATCGCCTCGGCTCCCGCCGCGTCGCCCTCGTCGCGCACGGACCGGGCCGCCTTCACCCGGTCCTGGAAGACCTCGGCGTCCAGACCGCCCGGCGGGACGTGCAGCGCGTATCCGGCGCCGGTCAGCGCCAGCAGCCGCCCCGGGGCACGCGGCGAACGGTCGGGCTCCAGCACGCGGCGCAGCCCGGCCACGTACTTCTGCACGACGTTCGCCCCGTTGTCGGGCGGCTCGTCCCCCCACACCGCCCGCACGATCGACGCCGTCGGCACCGGCCGACCCGGCGTCAGCAGCAGGACGGCGAGGACCGCGCGCTGCTTGCCCGGGCCCAGATCGAGCTCCCGCCCGTCCCGCCACGCGGCCGTCCGGCCCAGGATCTCGAAGCGCGTCGACGGCCCCTCGTCCGGCAGCGCGACCACCTCCACTCACCCGCCCCGGGGCGCCGCGGCAGCCGTTCGGCAGCCCGGACGCAGTTGACCGCAGCATAACGACAGTGATCCGGCATGCGCCTGGAACAGGCTCTTTGTGGACATCGGGGGCGATGTCCCACCAAGTGTGTGAGAGAGAGGGGGCCCGGGTGCCTCATCACCGACTGCGGGCAGGCCGGGTGACGGCCGTGCTCGTCCTGGCGGTCGCGTCCGGAACGGCGGCCTGCGGGCCGGCGGAGAAGACCGGAACGACGGAGAAGGCCGGGGCGACGGCGAAGACGTCCACCACGCCCGCGACGGGCACGGCCGGCGGTCCCGCGGCGGCGCCGGCCAACGGGGTGGAGAAGCTGGGGGCCGACGAGATCCTGCGACGCGCCCGCAAGGCCACGGACGGCGCGCGGTCGCTGCGCGTCCACGGGCAGGTCCAGGACAGCGGCGACACGTACACGCTCGACTTCCGCTACGAGGGCGCGACGAAGTCGACCGGCTGGTTCCAGCAGGGGAACCAGCGCGTCGAGATCACGAGGATCGGCAAGGAGGTCTACCTCAAGGGCAACGACGCGTTCTGGAAGTCGATCGGCGGGAAGGGCGCGCTGCAGCTCTTCTCCGGCAAGTACCTCAAGACGTCCAACACCGCCGCCGACTTCAAGGACCTGTCGATCTTCACCTACCGCACGGCCCTGTTCAACGAGGCCGTGAAGTCCGCGGACACCTGGCGGAAGGGCAAGGCCCTGACGGTCGGGGGAACCCCCGCGCTGAGCCTGACCACCGCCGGCGCCGCCGACGAGATCCACGTCGCTACGCAGGGGGAGCCGTACGTGCTGGCGTTGGCGGGCGGCCCGGAGAACCGCATCGAGTACACCGACTACGGGAAGCCGGTGACCGTCCAGCGCCCGCCCGCCGGGAGCATCGTCGACGAGAGCGCGTTCGACTGACCCGCCACTGAACGGCCGTCCGCTCGGCGGCGCCCGGGGCCGCGGGCGCCCGCGCCGGGCGGACGGCACCCCCTTGCGCGCGAGGGAGCGGCGAGGTTCTGAACGCGGGCGGCTTGGTAAGACACGGGAATGGCCGTGCTCGTGTCCGTCCTCGCGTTCGTGATGACGCTCGCCGGGGGCTTCGCCGCGATGCGGGTGCGCGACCGGCGGCATCTCGTCCTCGGCCTGGCCGGCGGGCTGATGCTCGGCGTCGTCGCCTTCGACCTGATCCCCGAGTCGCTGGCGATGACGCGGCAGCGCCCGCTCGGCGTCCCCGCGCCGATGATCGGGTTCGCGGCCGGGTTCGTGCTGCTGCACGTCGTCGAGCAGGCCGTCGCGATCCACCGCGCCCACGAGGACGAGTACGCGCCGCACGTGCACGCCCACGGCATGGCCGGCGGGGCGGGCGGGCTGCTCGCCGCGTCCGCGCTCGTCCTGCACAGCCTGGTGGACGGCCTCAGCATCGGCCTCGGCTTCCAGTCCGGCACCGACGTCGGGATCTTCGTGGCGCTCGCCGTGATCACGCACGACTTCGCGGACGGCTTCAACACCTTCACCGCGGCGTCGCTGCACCGCGCCGACCGCCGTCCCGCCGTCCTGCTGCTGCTCCTGGACGCCGCCGCGCCCATCGCGGGCGCCGCGCTCGGCATGCTCGCGACCGTCCCCGACGCCGTCCTCGGCCCCTACCTCGGGACGTTCGCCGGCGTCCTGCTGTACCTGGCCGCCGCCGAAATCCTGCCGGAGGCGCACAGCGTCCACCCGCGCGTCATGACCCTCTGCGCCACGGGCGCCGGGCTCGTCGCCGTCCTGTTCATCGCGAGCCTCGCCGGGTGAGGCGACTCGCAGACGGCGAAGGGCCGCGAACGAGCGAAGGGCCGCCCGGCCATGCCGGACGGCCCCTTCGCCCGCTACGGGGTCAGCACCCGCTACGGGCTCGGCTCGCGCCGACGGGTCAGCTCGTCAGGGACGTCGCGTAGCTCTGGTTCGTCTTGAGCCACTCGTCGACGGCCTGCTCGGGCTTGCCCTTGTACTTGTTCTCCATGAGGTCCTCAAGGGACCCCAGCTGCTTGTCGTCCATCTTGAACTTCTTCAGCCAGCCCGCGACCTCGGGCTGGTCCTTGCCGAAGTCCTTGCGGCCGACGGTGTAGATGGTGTCAGGCTTGCCCATCGCGCCCTTCGGGTCCTTCAGGTCGCGGATGGGGTACTTCGCGTACGCCCAGTGGGGGCGCCACAGCGTGACGACGATGTCCTTCTTGGCGCTGATGGCCTTGTCCAGCTCCGTCAGCATCGCCGCCGTCGAGGACGTCGTCACCTTGAACTCGTCCTTCAGGCCGTACGCGGGGAGCATCTCCTCCTGGGAGACCCGGTACAGGCCGGAGCTCTTCTCGATGCCGACGATCTTGCCGTCGTACTGGCCGCCCTTGCCCTTCAGGTCCTCCAGGGACTGCAGCGGCGAGTAGTTCGGGACCGCGATGGTCAGCGGAGCCGAGTCGTACCAGCTGCCGACCTTCTCCAGCTTGTCGCCGTACTGCTTCCAGTAGTCCTCGTGGGTGCCGGGGAGCCAGGAGTCCAGGAAGAGGTCCACGTCGCCCTTCGACATGCCGGCGTACAGGGGGCCGGTGTCGAGGGTCTTCACGTCGACCTTGTAACCCTTGTCGGTCAGCAGGCGCTGCCACAGCGCCGTCGCGGCCTCGCCCTCGGCCCAGCCCGAGACCACGCCGATGGTGATGTTCTTGTCGTTCTCACCCCCACCCGAGTCGGAGTCCCCGCACGCGGCGGTGGTCAGTCCCAGCGTCAGCGTCAACGCAGCGACCGTCAGACCCTTCAACTTGAAACGCATGCCCATCCTTTCGTTGGCTTGCACGGTGGTGGGGGGAACGGCGCCCCGCGGGCCGGACGGGCCGGTCCGGCCGGAGGCGCAGGCCGTGGAATCAGACCGGGTTGGCCATGCCGCGGCGCCACAGGCCGCGCATCAGGCTCGGCCCCTCGCCGAGCGCACCGGTGAGGCGGTCCAGGTAGATGGCCAGGATGACGACCGCGATGCCGCCCTCGAAGCCCTTCGCGACGTCCACCCGGTTGATGCCCTCCAGCACCTCGCCGCCGAGGCCGCCCGCGCCGACCATGCCCGCGATGACGACCATCGACAGCGACAGCATGATCAGCTGGTTGACGCCCGCCATGATGGACGGCATGGCCAGCGGGATCTGGATCCGGGTCAGGATCCGGTTCGGCGGCGTGCCGAACGCCTCGCCCGCCTCCACCATCTCCGGGTCGACGCCGCGGATGCCGAGCTCGGTCAGCCGCACCCCGGGCGGCATCGCGAAGATCACCGTCGCGACCACGCCGGGCACGGAGCCGATGCTGAAGAAGAAGATCGCCGGGATCAGGTAGACGAACGCCGGCATCGTCTGCATGAAGTCGAGGACCGGCCGGACGATCCGGCTCACCACGTCGCTGCGCGCCGCGGCGATGCCGATCGGGATCGACAGCGCGGTCGCGACCACCGCCGACACCAGCACCAGCGCCAGCGAGTCCATCGACGCCTCCCACAGCTCCATGCTGTCGACCAGCGCGAAGCCGAGGATCGTGAACAGGGCGAGGCGCCAGCCGCTGATGACCAGCGCGATGACGGCCAGCACCAGCGTCAGGCCGAGCGGCGGCAGCACCGTGAGGACGTCCGTGAGGGCGTCCACCGACGACTCGATCGCCGTGCCGATCCCGTCGAACAGCCACGACAGGTGGTCGGTGCACCAGTTCACCAGGGTGTCGAACCACTCGCCGACCGGGGTCCGGGGCAGCTCGATCAGCTCACTCACCGTCGCCGCCCTCCTTCGCCAGCGCGAGTTCCGGTTCGGCCTCGACGACCTCGTGCGAGTTGATCGCGCCGAGCGCCGCCAGCAGCGTCACCCGCGGGATCACGCCGAGCAGCGTGCCGTCCTCGTCCGCGACGGGCACCGGCAGGTCGCTCTCCGCGCACCGCGTGAACAGGTCCGCGACGGGGGTGTCCGGCGGCACCGGCTCCAGGTCCTCGGGGTCGATCAGGCCGTCCAGCTTCTGCACGTTCTCCTGCACCGCGTCGGCGATCCGCGCGGCGCGCACCCGCCCGACCAGCTTGCGGTCGCGCCCGACGACGAAGGCCGCCGACGTCTGGTGCTCGCGCATCGTCCGCAGGGCCGTCCGCGGCCCGGTCGACGCCAGCACCGTGACCAGCGGCTTCTCCATGACGGACGACGCCGTCAGCACCCTGGCACGATCCACGTCGGCGACGAACTGGGCGACATAGTCGTTCGCGGGATCGGTGAGGATCTCCTCGGCCGTGCCGATCTGCACGATCCGGCCTTCGCGCATCACCGCGATGCGGTCGCCGATGCGCATGGCCTCGTTCAGGTCGTGGGTGATGAAGACGATCGTCTTCCCGAACCTGCCCTGCAGGTCGAGCAGCAGGTCCTGGACCTCCCGCCGGATGAGCGGGTCAAGGGCGCTGAACGCCTCGTCCATCAAGATGATGTCGGTGCCCGCCGTGAGCGCCCTCGCGAGCCCCACGCGCTGCTGCATACCGCCCGACAACTGGCTGGGAAGCTTGTCCTCCCAGCCTTCAAGTCCCACCAGTCCCAGGAACTCCCGGGCCTTCTTCTCGCGTTCTTCCTTCGGGACACCGCGGACCTCGAGCCCGTACGCCGCGTTGGCCAGAACCGTCCTATGGGGGAACAGCGCGAAGTGCTGGAAGACCATGCTGATCTTGTTCTGCCGGAGCGCCCGCAGCGCCTTCGGCGACATCTTCGCGATGTCCTGGCCGTCGATCTCGACGCTTCCGGAGGTGACCGCGAGCAACCCGTTCAGCATCCGGATGAGGGTCGACTTCCCCGACCCCGACAGGCCCATGACCACGAAGATCTCGCCCTGCCGGACCTCGAACGAGGCGTCCACCACCGCCGGTGTGACCCCGAGGTCGCGGACCGCCTTCAGATCGGCGCCCGCCTTGAGTTTCCGCTGTGCCTCAGCCGTCTTGCGACCAAAGAGCTTGGTGACGCTTTCCGCGCGGAGTACTGACACGATCTCCTTCCGGGTTTCCACGTGCGTACGCGGAAACGGCTCGCTCAATCCGTCCAGACGCCCGGACGCGACGAGCCTCAGGCAAAGAGACTGTCAACCAGACGCCAAAGCTGTGCGTCGCCTGAAACTACCCGCCCAGAGAACATGTTTCATCTTTTGGTGAGTTCCGTCACGTTCAGGTCACAAATGGGCTACACCTTAGTCCGGTGGAAGTTCAGGTACGACCGCGACGGCGTCGGCCCCCGCTGGTCCTGGTACCGCGACCCGTACTTCGCCGACCCGTAGGGGTACTCCGCCGGCGAGCTCGTCCGGAACAGGCACATCTGCCCGATCTTCATCCCCGGCCACAACTTGATCGGCAGCGTCGCCACGTTCGACAGCTCCAGCGTCACGTGCCCGGAGAACCCGGGGTCGATCCACCCCGCCGTCGAGTGCGTCAGCAGCCCGAGCCGCCCGAGGCTCGACTTCCCCTCCAGCCGCGCCGCGAGGTCGTCAGGCAGCCCGAACACCTCGTACGTCGACGCGAGCACGAACTCCCCGGGATGCAGCACGAACGCCTCATCGGGCTCGACGTCCACCAGCCGCGTCAGATCCGGCTGCTCCACAGCGGGATCGATGTGCGGGTACTTGTGGTTCTCGAAAACCCGGAAGTACCGGTCGAGCCGCACGTCCACACTGGACGGCTGGACCATGCCGGGCTCGTACGGGTCGATCTTCACCCGCCCTGACTCGAGCTCGGCCCTGATGTCGCGATCGGAGAGCAGCACGCCTGAAAAGCTATCCCACCCCACACCCACACCGGCGATCCGGTACAGTATCCACAGCATGGACGCCCCCAAGGGCCCCACGCGGGTGTAGTTCAATGGTAGAACTTCAGCTTCCCAAGCTGACAGCGCGGGTTCGATTCCCGTCACCCGCTCTCATGTCGAAGGCCCAGGTCAAGGGTGTCAACCCCCGACCCGGGCCTTGATCTTGTCAGGGCCTCTACGAGCCCGCCGTGCAATTAGCGTGCAATTAACCCACCGGCACCAGCACCCCCGCCGCCCCGTCCTCGTCGTCGCCGTCCCGCTTCTGCTCGGCCTGGACGAGCGCGTTAAGCCCGTCCGCGATCGCACGGTCAGCACTGGACGACCGGTGCTGATACCGCAGCGCCGCCCGCTCGTTGTCGTGCCCCATGCGCGCCATCAGGTTGCGCAGCGAGACGCCCATGTCGGCGGCGAGTGTGTTCCCCGTGTGCCGGAGGTCATGGAAGTGCAGGTTCGGGACGCCGAGCGCCGCCACGACCGGCGTCCACCGGGTCAGCTTGTTGAACCCGCTACGCCTCAGCGGCCCGCCCTTGACGCCCGTGAAGACGAGGGCATCGTCCCCCTTCTTCGTGTACTTGGTCAGGTGCGCGACCAGGTGAGGGACGATCGCGTCTGGAATGGCGACCGTGCGCAGGCCAGCCCGTGACTTGGTCGGCCCCAGGATCATCTGACCGTTAGCCCGCTCGACGTAGGCCCCGCGGACCCGGACCGTACGGTTCGCGGTGTCGATGTCACACCGCCGGAGCGCCGTCACCTCACCCCACCGCAGGCTTGCGAACGCGGCGAGGAGGATCAGCGCCCGCAGGCGATCGTCTCTGGTCACGTCCGCGCGCCCGTCCTCCGCCAGCTTCCACAGGGCCCGATCGGCTTCCGGCCGGGTCGCGAAGGTTTGGGGGAGCCGCCGCATGCCGCCGTCTTTGGCCCGGTACCGGACGCGGTACTCGCCGGAGTCGAGTTTGCGGATGTTGCCGACCGGCCGCACACCGACCCGTTCGGCCAGGTCGAAGACCTGCGCCACGGTGAGGACGGGACGCTCGGCTGCCTCTTCGGTGCCGGCACCCCGCACGCGGCACGGGTTCCGAAGGAGGATCTTGTCCTCCTCGACGGCCGTCATGAGGACGGCCCGCAGCAGCCGGTACGCCTTTGCCGTCATGCTTGCCGAGACGCCGGAGGCGAGGAGCGTCGAGCGCCACTCGCGGATCATGGCCGTACTCAGCTTGCCGATAGGAACGGCGCCCAGGTGCGGAACGATGTGCCTCCCGAGAAGCCAGGTGTACAACTCGACCGTCCGAGGCCGCAGGCCCGCCCGCTGCTCGATCCACTTCGCGGCGTAGTCGCCGACTGTGACCTTGGCCCGCTCCGGGTCGGTCCACTCGCCGCTAAGGATCTGGGCCTCAGCGAGCGTCAGCCACTTCTCAGCGTCGCCTTTGCGCGCGAAGGTCTTGGGAGCCGTCCGCCGCTGCCCGTTCGGCGCGAGGTAACTCGCTTGGAACCGCCCCGAGGGCAGTTGCCGGATGTTGCCGAAGCGCCGGTGCCCCGCCTTGTTGCCCTTAGCCATTACGCAGCCCTCCAGACGTCAGACGCGGTCATGGGCTCGACGAGCCCGGCCGCGATGAACTCGTGAAGTGCGGATTCGGGGATGCGGACGAAGCGCCCGAGCTTGACGAAGCGGATGCGTCGTTCGGCGACGAGCCGACGAGGGAACCGCGGGGAGGTGTTCAGACGCTCGGCCGCTTCCGTGATCGTCAACAACCGTTCGTTCGGGTCGATCGGGGCTGTCTGGGGCCTTGCCTTGGTCAAGCTGCGCTCCTAGCGGTAGCTACTGGCGGAGGTGGGAGAGGTCTTCCGGTGAGTGCGGCGGTAACGAGTGCTTCGCCGCGCGTGAGGCCCTGACTGTGGAAGCGCCATTCGCCGATGGCGAGGACGAGGTCAGGGTCTTGGTCGTCGGGCGGCAGCCAGCCGGGGAACTGCTCGCGGACGTAGGCGATGCGAGCGGCCCGCAGCGCGCCGAGGGTGGTGGAGTAGCGGCGGGACTTGGTCGAGAAGTGGCCCCGGAACCCGAGCATGTGAGCCCACTGGACGAGCCGGAGATCTGCGAACTCGTCCAGGGCACCCAAGGTCAGGCATGCGCTCATGAGCCGCCGGGCATGTGCGGTGATCGGCAACGCGGCCAGGTCGTCAGAGGGTTGAAGCCGCCGGTCGAGGGTGCCGACGCATTCGGCGGCCTTGGTGGCGTACTTGGCGATGTAGCCCGCTACGGCCTGTTGCGTGAGCGTGCCCGAGGAGGTGATGGCCCGGATGTCGACTTGCGGACCCCAGGACAGGGACCGGGCCGGGATGCCGGGTGCCGCCGGAGTGGTGACCGACACGGCGCCGGCGGCGTGCCGAACGGCGTCCTCCAGGAGCCGGACGTTCGCCCAGCCGGGCGGGGGCGCGGCCGGGCCGCCGGGACCGTCGAAGCGGATGACCGCGTGGAAGTGGACGACGCCGCGCCGCTGGTATTCGGCGACCTTGGCGAAGGAGACCGCGAGCGTTTCGCGGAACTCCTTCTGCGTCAGCCCGGCCGACTTGGCCAGGTACCGGCGCAGGGCGAGGGTGAAGCGTCGCCACAGTTCCGGCGCGAGGGCGTTGAACAGCACCGACCCGGCGTAGTCGTAGCAGTCGGGGCACAGCGGTTCGCCGAGTCGGGGGTCATCATCGGAGTGCCGGGCGGCGCAGGAGGCCACCACGCCATGCGGGCACGGTGTGGCGTTGCGTCGAGGGTGGCAGCGTTCGACGCGTCCGCCGTTGCGCACCCGCCGCGCGTGGACGGGACCGAACGAGGGCGCGGTCAGCGTGACGAAGGCGGCCGGGTGACCGGAGACGCTCTCAGGGATGCCCTTCCCACCGGCCAGGCCCGCCCGGATGAGTTGGTAGGTGTCGGCCCGGTAGATCTCGGCGCACGCCGGGCACCGGGAGGCGCGCCGGGTCTTGCAGGCCACGGGAAGTGCACCATCGGGTTCGGTGTCGGTGGAGTAGCTGTGCAGTAGTTCGCCGGTTCCCGTGTGGACGTGTTTCACGGTTCCGGTCAGGAAGACCGGTTGAGCGCAACCGCCGGTAGCGCGGGCACGAGCGGCCCACCGCTCGAAGTCCGGCCGGTCGATGATCTTCGCCATCAGCCGGGCGTCCTGCGGCGTGACGACAGGGTGAGGCACGATGGACGGGTCTCCTTACCGATTTCGCGCGGGACAGGGGATGGCCCCCGGCGTGACGGCGTGACTTGGCGGTTGAGCGGTCACGCCGGGGGCGCTCAGGTCATTGGCAGTTGCCCAGGCCGGAGCAGTGCGGGCAGGTGTCGCCGTAGGAGTCCAGGCCGGTCCCGCCGCAGTTGCAGCACTGCCACCACTCGCCGACCCAGGCGAGCGGACGAGGGAAGGCGATGGCCGATCCGGTTGCGGAGTCTTGGGCGGTCACCTCGGTTGAGCCGCAGGTCGAGCACGAGGGGCCACCACGAAGGCCGAGCAGGGTCACCCAGCCGAGCCCGCCGCCGGTGACGTTGCAGGCCCGGCAGCGAAGCCGCCACGTGGTCGTGTTCTCGACTGTCATCTGTGATTCCTCCAGTGCTCAGGCGAGGGATGCGGTTTCGGTGCGGAGCTGGCGAAGCAGGTCTGAGGCGAGTTGGTTGGAGACGCCGAGGCGGGCGCGGAGCGCGTCACGGGTGATGGGCCGCCCGTGCTCGGTCTCGTGTTCGGCAGCGACGCGGCGCGCGAAGTCGACCAGCGGACCGGCCGGAGCCGACGAGCCCGACGAGCCCAACGAGGGCGACGCGGCCGAGGACGACGACGCGGACGGCGTCGAGGCGGAGTCCTCGCCGGGGATGGGGATGGAGGTCTGGCCGTCCTGCTCGTCCTCTTCCTGCTCGGTGGTGTGGTGCTTGACGGCCGGGACGGCGGCGGTGACCGTGGGCCGCTCGGCCTCCCACACCACCCACGGTGACGAGACTGAGGACGGGACGGCCGAGCCCGCCGAGGACGGGGACGGGCGGCCGAAGGAGTCCGGGACCGGTGAAGGACGAGCCGCCGCGCGAGGGCCGGCCTTGCGGCGTTCCAGCATGGAGACAGCGACGAGGAACGCGCCCGCAGGGGTGCCCGCGGTGATCCAGCCCCAGACTGACGGGTCGGCCTGTGCGAGGTTGGCGGCCAGCGACAGCAGGATCCCGCCGACCAGGACGACGGTCGGCCACGACAGCCGCCCGGTGTCGCGTCCGGTGCTCTTGTCACGCTGCCGTTCCCCGGCCGCCATGACGCAGGTCAGGTCGATGCACACCGCGATGGCCCAGGCCATCCAGCCGCGTTGACCGTGTTCGGTGGCGGTGTCGCGGATGTGGGTGAACGACCCGGCGGCCGCGATGCCCGCGAGCACCACCACCGGGCCGGAGTCGGCGACCGTGCCGAGGATGCGGCGGGTCATGCCGCCCGCCGGGAGGTGACGAGGGCCGGGAGCGCGGCCAGTTCCGGGTCACAGTGGTGGGTGTCGGCCCAGTCGTCGACCTCCCCGGAGCGGGACGAGGAGGCGAAGGAGTCGGCGCAGCGCTGGCAGCGGGCGAGGTGCAGGGAGCGGAACTCGTCCCACTCGACGCCGACCGGCCACACGTCCCAGGACGACACCACCGACGACCGGGACGAGCCCGAAGACGACGAGGACGACGAGCCGGACGGCGAGGACGGGGACGGGACGACGCTGAACCGGGGACGAGGACGGGGACGAAGGACACGGACGCGGACACGGGCGACCATTGGGCAGTCTCCAGGGACGGTTTCGGGCATGGGTCGGGTAGGGACGTGGCGCGATCAGGGCTCACACCGAGCCAGAGGAGAAGAAGGAGAGAGGGAGCCGGGCCGGTTACGCGGCCGGGTCGACGGCCGGGACCGAGCCGACGAGGGCGTCCCAGTCCGGGGTCAGGTGCGCCCAGTCGCGGGCCGCCTGCTCGGCTTCACGCTCGGGGACGAACACCGAGCGGGCGCGGTGCCAGGCGCCGTCTTGGCCGGCGACGATGCAGACGCCGGGTGTCTCGGCGGGGATGGTGCGGGCGGCGTCCAGGGCGGCCGGGTCGAGGTCGCTGAGGGTCATGTTGGCGGTTTCGGGGTCGTTGACCCGGTGGCACACCCGCCCGGAGAGCTGGGCGCGTAGGGCGGTGACGCCGGGTCCGAGGTCGGAGCCGATGCGCTGCCCGCACACGATCAGGTGGACGGCGAACGCCCGGCCGAGCTGGGCGACCCGCAGCAACGCGGTAGCCGTCCGCGACACCTCCTCTTTCTCGGACTTGTCGGCCATCAGGAACAGCTCTGCGACCTCGTCCACCAGAACCACCACCGGGACCGGCCGCAGGTGTTCAGGAAGCGTCCAGACGTTGCGGGCACCGTGCGCGCGGCACGTGGCCATGCGGTTCTCGACCTCGCCGACCAGATCGGACAGCAGGTCGACCGACTCTTTGCGGGTGGTGGCCAGCGCCGACAACCGAGGCGCGTACGGGGTGAACTCGACCCCGCCCTTGAGGTCGAACCCGACCAGCGCGACCGGCTGCGGGGCCAGGCCCTTGATGAGCGCGTTGGCCAGGTTGGACTTGCCCGACTGTGTCGCCCCGGCGTTGAGCCAGTGCGGGACCGTGCGCAAGTCGATCAGCCAGTCACGGCCGTTCTCCAGCTTGCCCGGCCGCACGGTCAGCAGTTCGCCGGTTTCGGGTTCGGTGACGACGTCGACCAGCGGGTCACGCATGGTGGCCCACAGCGTCACGTATCCGGGCCGCACATCGACTACCCGAACCGAGTGGACGCGCCAGGCGTGCGCGATCCCCTCCGCCGCCTTCTCGTAGTCCGCCGGTACCTGCCCATCGTGAAGGCGCAGCCGCATGCGCCAGCCGAGCCGCGTCGGCCGCAGGACGCCGAGGCGGGGAGCACGTTCGACGTCGACGCGCCGCACCCGCCGCTTCTGCTCGACCACCGTTGCGGCGGACCGTGAGGCGGGACCGACTACGGGGATGGCGTCGAGGGTGAGCCGGAACCGCCGCCGGTTACGGGTCAGCTTGCAGCCCGAGGCGACGTGATGCCACGTCAGATACACCAGCACCGCCCGAGCCGGGAAGCCGACGCCGTACCAGAACGAGGCCGGGTGAAAGCGGCGCCAGGCCCAGAGCCCGGCCGCCGCAGCGGCCAGGACCCCGAGCACCCAGAGCAGGTCAGTCATGACCGGGCCGCCGTTCAGGCCACGCCCGCCGAAGCGGACGCATCCGACGAGGAGGCCGAGGGCGGGACGGCCGAGGAGACGGGCGCAATGCGGTCGGCGCGGTAGGCCACACCCCACCGCTTCTCACCGCCCAACACCGCCTCCCAGGGGAACGCCGTCAGCCCGACAGGCGTCACGACCTCCCCGATCGTCACCGACTGGTCGCCGACCACCGCGACGTTGAGCAGGTCCACCCGCCCCGACGTGTCGGCGGCCGACAGACCCACCGTGAACACCGTCTGACCGTTGCGGTCGGTCTTCACCTCCCCTGTGTCCTGGTTGACCAGCTTGGGACGCGGCGGTGACACGCACACGAACGTCAGCGCCGACACGTCCACCGGGATGTTGCGCACGTCAGCCTCCAGGCCATCGCTTGCTACCTACGTTCCTAGGTTACATAGGAAAGTGGGGAGGTCAAGCAACTGGCCGAAACTTTCCTAGGAACCCACGAACCTGAGTCGCATGGCTATGCTGTTGACATGGGAAAACCTGGTGCAGCGGACCGCCGAAAGGTCTATGTCCGCATTGCTGACGAACTGAGGAAGGACATCGCCGATGGGCGGTATCCAGTGGGCGAGGCCCTGCCTTCCATAGCGAAGCTGGGGGAGAGGTTCGGCGCAGCCGGAGCCACAGTGGAGCGTGCGCTTGCGGTCCTGCGAGAAGAGAACATCATCATGAGCAGGCAGGGCACTCCAAGCATCGTTACGAGACGGCCGGAGCAGGAGCCGGCAGGGGAGCTGCCCGTAGAAGTCGCAGAAGGCCCGAGCGAGGAGTTCACACTGCTATTCGGGCAACTCCAAGAGATTCGAGGGCAACTCCGTCGCCTCAGTACGAGGCTTGACGACCTGGATGAACGAACCAGGGATCTCTAGTCCGAGCCGCGTTGCCAGTCGTCCCGATCGCCCTCGAATAGCGACGACCGCGCAGCACAGGAACTCACGGTGCCCCACCGTCCCCCCCGTGCCGCACGGCCGTCACGGCCATGGCCACCCGTCAGGGTGCGTGATGGCCATGACCAGCTCTCGAACCGATACCGCCTCAACCAGACGCCACCCACGGTCACACCGCACCAGCGCCCACAGTGACCGGGTGTAGGGCCCCCGCCAGCATGTGACCTCGAAGCGTTCTGAGATCTCGGCGAGGACCGCCCCGGCGTCCATCAGGCCCCGCCCGTCCTCCAGAACGACCCCGCCGCCGCAATCCACCGGTCGAGCGACATCATCACGCGCAGCACCGCCAGGTCCACATCTGAGCAGGGCGCGAGCAACTCCCCGGTGCTGGACCGGTACCACCACCCGCCGTCCCCGCCGACGACGGTGACACTCTCGCCTAGGCCGCCGAAGTCGGGGAAGTGCACCCGCAGAATGGGCCGGGTCTCGGCGTACCGGCGATCCACTCGCCACCCCCGCCGCCGCAGTGTCCGCGCGAGCCGGTTGAGTCGTCGTCGCGCGGTGAACGGCCGAGGCAGCGCGACGAGTGCATCCGGGGGGATAAGCACCCGCCGCGCCGCCTCAGCCTCCCCCAGGGCCGTCCCACCCAGCGCAGGGACGACCCCATCCGGTGATGGCGGCGGGG
>NZ_VCKZ01000214.1 GCF_005889745.1 Actinomadura geliboluensis | reverse complement strand
AGCGCAGCACGCGCAGGTGGCCGCGGCGGCCGACCTCCGTGCCCTGGCCGACCGGCTCCTGGCCGGGGCCGGGCGCGGGCTTGGCGGCCTCCCGGACGGCGTCGGCGAGGGCCTCCAGGTCGTCCGCGCTGGGCTCGGTCTCCTCCTCGACGGGGAGCCGCACGAGTTCCCACCCCATCGGGGCGGTGAGCCGCTCGGAATGCTCGGCGCACAGGTCGTAGCAGTGTGGCTCTGCGTACGTGGCGAGCGGCCCCAGGACCGCGGTGGAGTCGCGGTAGACGTACGTGAGCGTGAACACTGCAGGCGCCTTGCAGGCGGTGCGGGAGCAGGTGCGGACGGGGCTCACGATGGCTGACCGTACCCCCCTCCCAGCGGCTCCGCCACCACCCCGGCGCACGTGTCGCCGTTACCGGGCGATTTCCGGGGTAAGAACTACATTCCGTACGGAGACGAACTCTCACCGTGCGACATCTGGCGAGCCGCTGGCACCCGGTTCCCGGCGGCTCCCCGCGGGTCACCGGCGACGGCGGAGGTAGTCTGGACGCGTGCGACCCCGTGTGGCAGGCGCACGGCGTCGCGACCGTCACGGTCGCGGCATCCGTGGTCCTCTGACGCCCCCGCAGGCGCCGGTCTCGCGGACCCGCGCCGAGCGGTTCGACGACCTCGTCGACGACGAGGTGCGCCGGCTCGTCCAGCGCTGGGGTCCGGAACTGGCCGAGGTGGAGTTCGCGGTCGACGACGTGCCGATCGTCGAACCCGGCTTCGACGGGCCCGTCCCGCTCGGCCAGACCGTCCTCCGGTCACCGCCCACCGCCGTCCCGCCGATGAGCTCCGCTCGGCCGCCCGCCTCCGCGGTCCCCGCCGGGGAGCCGGCGGTGAGCATCGTGGTGTTCCGCCGGCCCGTCGAGGCCCGCGCCTCCGGTGAGGCGGAGCAGTCCCGGCTGATCCGCGACCTGCTGGTCGAGGAGGTCGCCGAACTCCTCGGCCTCTCCCCCGAGTCCGTCGACCCGAGCTACGACTCCCCCGACGACTGAGGCCCGCGCGGCTTGGCCCGCACGCCTAGGGGGTCAGGGCGGTCTGGGAGTCGGCGGTGTCGGGCAGGTGGATCGTCGTCCGGGCCGGGGTGATCGGCAGGACGGTGAACAGGTAGCCGTCGCCCTTGCCGGTGGCGAGCACGCGGGACGCGTAGACGGGCCCCGACCCCGGCTTCGGGACGATCATCGCGCTGTAGGCGGTCGCGGCGTCGGCCTCGCTCGGGGCGGTCAGCTTCGCCTCGACCGTCCGCCCGGCCTGGACGCCGATCTCCTGCGGGCGGCTCCGCCCGGCCGCGTTGACGGTCGTGACCTCGATGGTCGCCGCCCCGAACGGCGCGGTGAGGACGAGCGAGGAGTCGAACCGGTTGTCGGCGACGACGCCGGGGCCGCCGGCGGCGAGCGGCGCCGTCGCCGCGCCGTAGGCGATGTCGGCGCCGCGGTCGGCGGCGAAGCCCGCGAGGATCGGCCGGTCCGCGGTGAGCCGGACGGCGGCGGCCTTCCCCGACAGCGCGCCGTCGAGCGGGACGGACGTCACGGTCTCGGCGGGGGCGTCCAGCACGTCCTGGCCCTGCGGGGCGAACGCGCCGCCCGGCGTGATCACCTGCACCCTGATGCGGGCGTCGTCGTCGCCGGGGACGGAGACCAGCAGGCGGCGCTTGCCGGCACCGCCCGGCACGCCGGGCACGAGGACGGACGTCGCGGGCTCGGCCGACCGCGGCAGCCACTCGATGCCGCGCTTCGCGCCGATCCGGGCGCGCACCGACGCGGCGACGCGCCCGCTGGTGGTCTGCACGCGCAGCGCGAGGTCGGCGGCGGTCTTCACGATGTCGCCGAGGCCCTCCGGCGACCCGCCGATGCGCACGACCCGGGTGGTGTAGGGCGCGACGGGCGTGGCGCGTCCGTCCGGGGTGTCGAGGGGCCCCTCGCCGGACAGGGCGGTGAGGTTCACGGACGCGGGCTGCGCGTCGACGTTGGTCAGGTACAGGTCGAGCTGGTCGGCGGCTGTGGGGCCGGGCCCCAGGAACCACAGGTCGGTGCCGGGGGCGGCGCAGCGGGCACTGGCGAGGCCGCGGTCGGGACCGCCCGGCCAGTACGTGGTCTGCTCGGCCTCCAGCCCGGCGGCGATGGGACCGGTGCCGCGGACGGTGTAGGCGTCGCCGCTGGACTTGGTGTCGCCGTTCCAGCCCTGGCCTGGCGACGACATGGACCCGAGTGGGGAGCCGCCCTTGGACGGCGCCATCTCCACGCTCCCGCCGCCTCTCTGGGAGAGGGACTGGACGGCCAGGCGCCCGCCCTCGTGCCCTGGGCAGACCATCACGGCGTTGGCGACGGGCACCGTGCGGCCCTTTTCGGACGCCTCCCCCGGACGCGACAGGGTCGCGGCCCCGTACAGGGCGGCGACGGCGACGAGCATCAGCGCGGCGGTGGCGTAGCGCATGCCGAGGAGTCGCACTGTTCTCTCCAGCACGGCCCTTTCCGGCACGGCCTTCTCCAGCAGAGCCTTGCGCATGGGGGTCACGGCACCTCCTCCGGGCTCGGCTCCTTGGCCGGCTCTGAGGGTGGCTCTGGGGGTGGCTCTGGGGACTGCTCGTGCTTTACGTGGGCGGCATGGCCTGCGCGGCGGCGTCCACGGCGGCGCGCGCGCCGTCCGTGGTGGCGCCCTTGCCGGTCGCCACCGAACGTCAGGTTGTCGGTCTGCGCGCCGGGCAGCGCCAGGACGAGCACGGCCAGGACGGCGACGCCCTGGATGACGACCCAGGTGTGCCGCATCTTGTCCGAGCGCGTCAGCTTGAACTCGCCTCCGCTCGGAGGGATGTCATAGCCCTGCGCCCAGCCGTCCACCGTGTGCCATTCGAGGATCTCCTCGCCGTTCAGGGTGGCTCGCCAGCCGCCGTCCCCGGCTTCGGCCAGCAGCAAGGTGCGCTTGCCCTGTCCCGGAGGGATCTGCACGCGGGCGTTGATCCGGCCCGCAGGTAGGGGCGTGACGGTGGAGCCTTGCAAAAGCATCATCCGGGCGGACGCCGCCTGGAGCCGCCAAACGGCGAACGTTTCGGTACGGCTGAGGCGGGTCAGTTCCGGTGACGCGTCCAGGACCTTCGTGACCGGGTCCTTCTGTGGGTGCGGCACGAGGATGTACTGGACGCCCATACGGGTCAGTGCGGGCCCGTCGTCGCCCTCACGTCCCACGGCCAGGCCAGCTACCAGGTCGTTCAAGCGTTCGTGGGCCTCGCCGCCCACCGGGACCTCTGCTTCGCCCAGTCTCGGACGCTCGTCCCGCAGAATCGTGTAGGAGACCCGTCCGGTGGGCTCCCGGTGCAGGACGAGGGTTCTCGGCCCGCCCGGCGCGTGCAGGAACACGGGCACCGTGTCGGGGTCGACCTTGCCGAGCGGCCCGCCCGCACCGCCGACCACCCACAGCGCGGCGGACAGGACGGGCGCGCTCAGCGCGGCGAGCACCACGACGGCGCCGCCCGTCCGGTAGATCACGTCCTTGCCCGCGAGGACCTCGGTGGCGCGCTGGACGGCGGCGGTCGCGGCGAGCAGCACCCCCGCCCCCGCGAAGATCAGCACCACGCCGGGCCAGACCGGAGCCGCGTCCGCGCCCTTGGTGACGGTGATGGCGCTGATCAGCACCGCGAGGAGCAGCCCGAACACCGCCAGCAGCCAGCCCGCGAGGACGCTGCCCCGGCGGCTGCGCAGCGGCAGCGCGAGCACGGCGACCGCGAGCAGGCCCGCGAGCGCCCACCGGGCGGGCGTGCCCGGCCCTCCCGGGTTGAGCGCCAGCAGGTCGGCGGCCGTCGCGGGCTCGAACCGGCGGTGCAGGCCCGCCTCGGTCAGGAAACGGGACGGGTGCAGCAGCAGGCCGACCGTCCACGGGAGCATCAGCAGCGGCGGCACCCCGAGCGCGATGCCGAGGTTGCGGCGGCCCTGCCGGGGGCCCGGCCGGTCGAGCAGCGCGTACACCATCACGGCCGCCAGCACGGCGAGAAGCCAGACGAGCGGGACGAAAGCCATCGCGACGGTCAGCAGCAGCGCGACCGTCCAGGCGGCCCGTCCGGCGCGCTTGCGCCGGGTGGCGGCGTTGAAGCGGGCGGCCTCCGAACGCGGCACTCCGTAGAGGCGGGCGGCGTACAGCCCGATCAGCGGGAGCAGCACGAGGACGACGGCGGTACCGAGGCGTCCGCCCGCGATGGCGCCGGTCGCGGCGGGCAGCAGCGCGTACACGGCCGCGAACCAGGCGCGGACGGCGGCGACGGGGACACGGCGCCCGGCGGCGCGGGCCCGGCGCCCGGTCAGCGGCGACTCGGTGATCAGCAGCCGGGACGCGCGGTAGGCGGTGAGCCCGGCGAGCGGCACGCTGCCCAGCAGCAGGACCGACACCGCCAGCCACGGCTTGCCGAACAGCACCGTCGACAGCGCCGCGAGGACGCCGACGTAGGGCGGGCTGCCCGCGTCGGCGCCGAGCCCCACCGGGTGCCAGCCGGTCAGGTACTGCTCCCACAGGTCGCTTGCGCCGCCCCAGGCGGGCACGAGCGCGCCGCCGCCGAGCCGACCGGCGGCGGTCAGCAGGGACCGTTCGGCGGCGACCGCGACGGCGGTCAGCGCGAGGACGAGCAGCACGCCGGGGCGGGCGAGGAACCGGCGGATCGGGCCGGGCTCGTCCACCGTGACGTCGTCCTCCTCCCGCTGCTCGCGGGCCCGCTCCTGGGCGGCGAGGTGCTCGGAGACCGCCTCGACGGCCCGGCGCAGCACCACCCACCGCGGCTGGAAGCGCCGCACGGTGCGGTGCACGCGGGTGCGGCCGTCCGCGCGGACGGCGCGGGCCCGCCGCAGCCGGCCCGGGTCGCGCAGCACGTCGGCGAGCGCGCGCAGCTCCTCGCGGGCCGCGCCCGGCCGCTTGGTGACCAGCAGGAACAGCGCGTGCGCGAGGGACGCCCACACGTTGCGGGCGAGGGCCCGCAGCATCGCCGGGAACGGCTGGTTGGCGAGCAGCGTGAACAGCGCGTTGCGGCGGTCGCGGCGGGCCGGGTGCTCGGCGGTCATGCCGATCTCGCGGAGCCCGCGCCGGGCCGCCTCCGCGTGGTAGACGACGGCGTCGCTGGCCGTGACGACCCGGTGCCCGGCGGCGTGCGCCCGCCAGCAGAAGTCGAGGTCCTCGCGGAAGATGCCGTACTCGACGTCGAAGCCGCCGAGTCGCTCCCACACGTCCCGGCGGACCAGCATCCCGGCGCTGCCGACGGCGAGGACGTCCCGGACGCCGTCGTGCTGCCCCTGGTCGAACTCGTCGCGGTCGAGGCCGCGCTCGCGGCGCCCGGCGGCATCGACGGTGACGCCCAGCTCGCGCAGGACGCGCCGGTCGTCCCAGTCGCGGACCTTCGGGCCGAGCACCGCCGCGTTGGGGTCGGCGCCGGCGGTGCGCAGCAGCTGGGCGAGCGCGTCGTGGGCGGGCTCGGAGTCGTCGTGCAGCAGCCACAGCCACTCGGTGCGCGGCGTGCCGGGCTCGTCGTCGGGGACGGGCGCGGACGCGGCGTCCTGCCGCAGCGCCTCCGCGATCGCCTCCCCGTAGCCGGTGGTGCGCGGCAGGGTGAGGACCGTGCCCGCGCCGACGACCTCGGCGAGCACGGCGGGCCCGCGGTCCCGGCTGCCGGTGTCCACGATCACGAGGCGCTGCACGGGCCGCGCCTGCGTGAGCAGCGCCTTCAAGGTCTCCGGAAGCCACCGGGCGCCGTCATGGACGACGAGGACCGCCGTGACGACGTGGCGATCGAGAGTGGAGGCCAATGATCGCTCGATCTGTGGGACGACAGGGTCGTGGTGAAGCGTGCGGGAAGACGTCAGCCGTGCCGGCCGGGGCCGGCACGGCTGATAACTGTACGGCGACCGCTCGGCGCACGCCCCGGTTCCCCCGAGATCCGGGACGGGCGGCGGGCGGCCTGGACGCCGCTAGACGGCCTGGCGCTTCAGTTTGCGCCGCTCCCGCTCGGAGAGACCTCCCCAGATGCCGAAACGTTCATCGTGCTGCAGCGCGTACTCCAGGCACTCCGTACGCACCTCGCATGCCCGGCACACCTTCTTGGCCTCGCGAGTGGAGCCGCCCTTCTCCGGAAAGAACGCCTCCGGGTCCGTCTGCGCGCACAGGGCGCGCTCCTGCCAGCCCATCTCTTCGCCGTCTGTGCCGTGCGCCAGCGGGATGACCACCTCGCTCACAGCGCACCTCCCTGCCCGTGGAACCCCCTGGTCAATGCCTTCCCTCCGGTTCCTTCCCCCGAGAAGGCATTGAAACTACACGGACGAAATTACACGCGTGTAGCGACTGCCCCGTCAAGCCGGAGAGCTTTCCTGGGCGACAAAACGGCTTATGCCGGGATGGGCTCGCTGACCTTTGGATGAAGATCAGTTAATCGGGCGGTCACCGCCGCGCTTGGACGCCGGGTCGGCGCACGCGGGCGGCGCGGCGGATCACTGCGGCGGCGGGGGCCGGTTGTCCCGGTACCAGTCGCCGCCCTGCTCGCCCTGCGGGGGCGCGGGCTGGGTGCCCTGCGGGCCCTGGTCGCCGCCGGAGCCCCCGTAGGCGCGCGTCCACTCGCCCATCTCCTCGTCGGCGGCGGGCTGCTGGTTCTGGGGCTGCTGCTGACCGGCCTGGTAGCCGCCCTGGGCGCCGTACTGCTGGTAGTCCTGCTGGCCGTACTGCTGGGGCTGGCCGTACTGCTGCTGCCCGTACTGCTGAGCGGCCTGCTGGCCCTCGGCGCCCGGCTGCTGCTGCCCGTACTGCTGGTACTGCTGCTGCCCGTACTGCTGCTGCTCGTAGCCCTGTTGCTGGTAGTCCTGCTGCTGGCCGTACTGCTGCGGCTGCCCGAACTGCTGCTGGCCCTGCTGGCCCTGCTGGTACCCGAAGTCGGGGTAGCCCGGCTGCATCTGCGGCTGGGCCTTCGGACGCGCGGGCTGCATCCCCTGGAAGACGGTGAAGACGAACCAGCCGCCCGCTCCGACGACGGCGAGCTTGCCGGCGCCCTCCAGGAACGCGGACAGCTTCGTCACCGCCGAGGTGTACTCCGAGTCGGCGAGCATCCCGCTGAGCCACGCGATGACGCCGAACAGGACGATGCCGCCGAGGACGCCGAGCGCCCCCATGGTGATCGTCCTGGCCTGCGGGGTCGGCGTCTCGCCCCAGGTGACCAGGAGCACCGCGAGGACGAGGATCCCGACGAGGGCGATCTGCAGGAACGTCCCGCCCCGCGTCTCGCCGAGCGCGCGGCCGGTGAACGTGCCGTCGCCGCCCAGAAGGGAGATCAGCCCCGCGAGCAAGTGCAGTCCCGCCGCGGCGAGCAGTACCCAGGCGGCCGGTTCGCGCAGGCGCTGGACGGCTTCCTTGTTCACGGTGAATTCTCCAGACTGAGGCAATCCATTACACGGCAAAGCTTTGCACAGTCTCGTCCGGAGCGGCGACCCCGCACCCGCGTCGCGGACCGCGCGATCCGCGCGGCGCCTCTTCGGTGCAGATC
The DNA here is from genome assembly GCF_005889745.1 of Actinomadura geliboluensis. Lineage (GTDB taxonomy): Bacteria > Actinomycetota > Actinomycetes > Streptosporangiales > Streptosporangiaceae > Spirillospora > Spirillospora geliboluensis. Next base: position 7,845 of record NZ_VCKZ01000214.1, on the reverse strand, counting down.
TCCATGCGCGGACGGCGCCCCGTAGGGTTGGATTATGAAGATCGTGTGTCTGGCGGGCGGGATCGGCGGCGCCCGGTTCCTGCGCGGCCTGCGGGAGGCGGTTCCGGAGGCGGAGATCACCGTCATCGGCAATACCGGGGACGACATCTCCCTGTTCGGGCTGCGGGTGTGTCCTGACCTGGACACCGTGATGTACACGCTCGGCGGCGGCATCAACGAGGAACAGGGCTGGGGCCGGACGGACGAGACGTTCACCGTCAAGGAGGAACTGGCCGCCTATGGCGTCGGCCCGGGATGGTTCGGGCTCGGCGACCGCGATTTCGCGACCCATATCGTCCGGACGCAAATGCTCGAAGCGGGCTACAAGCTGTCGGCGGTCACCGAGGCGCTGTGCGACCGGTGGAATCCGGGCGTCCGGCTGATTCCGATGAGCGACGACCAGGTCGAGACGCATGTGGTCATCGAGGACGAGAAAGGCCGGCGGGCCGTCCACTTCCAGGAGTGGTGGGTGCGGCTGCGGGCGTCCGTTCCGGCGCTGTCGATCGCTGCGGTGGGCGCGGAGGACGCCAAGCCGGCGCCCGGCGTGCTCGCGGCGATCGAGGCGGCCGACGCGGTGCTGTTCCCGCCGTCCAACCCGGTGGTGAGCATCGGGACGATCCTGGCGGTGCCCGGCATCCGGGACGCCGTGGCCGCGAAGACCGTGGTGGGCGTCTCCCCGATCATCGGCGGGGCGCCGGTGCGGGGCATGGCCGACGCGTGCCTGACGGCGATCGGCGTGGAGACGTCGGCGCGGGCGGTCGCGGAACTGTACGGGCTGGGCCTGCTGGACGGCTGGCTGGTCGACGAGGCCGACGCGGACGTGCGGGTCGAGGGCATCGACGTCCGGTCCCGGCCGCTGCTGATGAGCGACGCCGCGGCCACGGCCGCGATCGCGCGGGCGGCGGTCGACCTGGCGATGGAGTTGAAGCGGGCGGAGGACGCCGAGTGAGGCTTGAGGTTTTCGGCGTTCCGGGGCTGCCGGAGGTCGCCGAAGGGGACGACATCGCCGCGCTGGTCCCGGCGGGGACGGTGCAGGACGGGGACGTGCTCGTCATCACGTCCAAGATCGTCAGCAAGGCGGAGGGGCGGGTCCTGCTCGCCGACGACCGGGAGAAGGCCATCGACGCCGAGACGGTGCGCGTGGTCGCGCGGCGCGCGCACGCGCGAGGCGAGACTCGGATCGTGGAGACGCGCCAAGGGCTCGTGCTGGCCGCGGCCGGGGTGGACGCGTCCAACACCCGGCCGGGCACTGTGCTGCTGCTTCCTGAAGACCCGGACGCGTCGGCGCGGCGCATCCGGGCCGGGGTCCGGGAGCGCACCGGGGCCGACGTCGCCGTGATCGTGTCCGACACGCTGGGGCGGCCGTGGCGCAACGGGCTCACCGACGCCGCCATCGGCGTCGCCGGGCTGGAGCCGCTCGCCGACCTGCGCGGCCGCACCGACCCCCACGGCAACCGGCTCGACGCGACGATCACCGCCGTGGCGGACGAGATCGCCGCGGCGGGCGAACTGGTCAAGGGCAAGCTCGACGGGGTGCCGATCGCCGTCGTGCGGGGGCTCTCCGAGCTGGTCACGGCCGAGGACGGGCCGGGCGCGCAGGCGCTCGTACGTCCCCCCGACGAGGACATGTTCAGGTTCGGGTCGGCGGACGTGCTGCGCGCGCGCCGCACGATCCGCGAGTTCACCGCCCAGCCCGTCGACCCGGCGGCGGTGCGCCGCGCGGTCGACGCCGCGATCACCGCGCCGGCGCCGCACCACACGACGCCGTGGCGGTTCGTCCTGCTGGAGTCGGCGGAGTCGCGGACCCGGCTGCTGGACGCGATGCGCGACGCGTGGGAGGCCGACCTGCGCCGCGACGGCTTCTCCGCGGAGTCGATCACGAAGCGGCTGCGCCGCGGCGAGGTGCTGCGCCGGGCGCCGTACCTGATCGTGCCGTGCCTGGTGATGGACGGCTCGCACGACTACCCGGACGAGCGGCGGTCGCGCGCCGAGCGCGAGATGTTCGTCGTGGCGACCGGCGCCGGGGTGGAGAACCTGCTGGTCGCGCTGGCGGTCGAGGGGCTCGGCTCGTGCTGGGTGTCGAGCACGATGTTCTGCCGCGACGTCGTCCGCGACGTCCTCGACCTGCCCGACGAGTGGGACCCGATGGGCGCGGTCGGCGTCGGGCACGCCGCCGCGCCGCCGCGCGAGCGCCCGCCGCGCAGCGCCGAGGCGTTCATCGAGGTCCGGTAGCCGGCGCCGTCGAGGTCCGGTAGGCGGGAATAGATCGGGTCCGGCCGGGGCTGGCGTGGGTACGGGACTCCACGCCGGCCTTGGCGGGACCCCGGCGCGGCACAAATTATGACGATTGGCATAGAGTGCCCGCATGGACGCCACGAGCTCCGCTCTACGTCGGGCCCTGGCCCGCGCGCGCGACGGCAAGACACTGGACCGATCCGAGGCCACCACACTGCTGCAGGCCCGCGGGGCGCAGCTCGACGATCTGCTCTCCTACGCGGCCCGCACCCGGGACGCCGGTCTGGACGCCGCCGGCCGTCCGGGCGTCATCACCTACAGCCGCAAGGTCTTCATCCCGCTGACGCGGCTCTGCCGGGACCGCTGCGGCTACTGCACGTTCGCGACCGTCCCGCACCGGCTCGACGCGCCCTACCTCAGCCCCGACGAGGTGCTGGAGATAGCGCGGCAGGGCGCCGCGATGGGCTGCAAGGAGGCCCTGTTCACGCTCGGGGACCGTCCCGAGGACCGGTGGAAGCAGGCCCGCGAATGGCTGGACGCGCACGGGTACGACGACACGCTCTCGTACGTGCGCGCGATGGCGATCCGCGTGCTGGAGGAGACCGGGCTCCTGCCGCACCTGAACCCGGGCGTGCTGACGTGGCGCGACTTCCAGCGGCTCAAGCCGGTCGCCCCGTCCATGGGCATGATGCTGGAGACGACGGCGACGCGGCTGTTCAGCGAGCGCGGCGGCCCGCACTTCGGGTCGCCCGACAAGGACCCGGCCGTCCGGCTGCGCGTCCTTGAGGACGCGGGCCGCACGAACGTGCCGTTCACGACCGGGATCCTGATCGGCATCGGCGAGACGGTCGAGGAACGCGCGGACGCCGTCTTCGAGATCCGCCGGACGATGCGGGAGTACGGGGCGATCCAGGAGGTCATCGTCCAGAACTTCCGCGCGAAGCCCGACACGAAGATGCGGGACACGCCGGACGCGGAGCTGGCGGAGCTGGCCGCGACGATCGCGGTGACGCGGCTCGTCCTCGGGCCGAAGGCGCGCATCCAGGCGCCGCCGAACCTGGTCGCCGACCAGTACTCGCTGATGCTGCGCGCCGGCATCGACGACTGGGGCGGAGTCTCGCCGCTGACCCCCGACCACGTGAACCCCGAGCGGCCGTGGCCGCAGATCGACGAGCTCGCGGAGCGGACCGCCGAGTCGGGCTTCACGCTGCGCGAGCGGCTGACGATCTACCCCGAGTACGTGCGGCGCGGCGAGCCGTGGCTCGACCCGCGGCTGATCGGGCACGTCGCCGCCCTGGCCGACCCGGCGACCGGGCTGGCGCGGGAGGACGCCGTCCTCGAAGGACGCCCCTGGCAGGAGCCGGACGGCGGCTTCGAGGCGTCCGGGCGCACCGACCTGCACACGACGATCGACACCACCGGCCGCACCAGCGACCGGCGCGACGACTTCGACGAGGTCTACGGCGACTGGGACGCGCTGAAGGAGCGCATGTCCGCGCCCCAGCGCTTCAACGCCGACGTCAAGACCGCTCTCGCGCGCGCGGAGCAGGACCCTGCCGGGCTGTCGGACGACGAGGCGCTCGCCCTCCTGCACGCCGAAGGCCCGGAGCTCGACGCCCTCGCCTCCCTCGCCGACGACCTGCGACGCGAGGCCGTAGGGGACGACGTCACCTACATCGTCACGCGGAACATCAACTTCACCAACGTCTGCTACACCGGCTGCCGGTTCTGCGCGTTCGCACAACGCCGCACTGACGCCGACGCCTACACGCTGTCCCTGGAACAGGTCGGGGACCGGGTGGACGAGGCATGGGCGGCGGGCGCCACCGAGATCTGCATGCAGGGCGGCATCCACCCCGACCTGCCCGGCACCGCCTACTTCGACCTCGCGCGTGAGGTGAAGCGGCGCGCCCCCGACATCCACCTGCACTCCTACAGCCCGATGGAGGTCGTGAACGGCGCGTCCAGGACGGACCTGTCGATCCGGGAGTGGCTGCAGGCCGCGAAGGAGGCCGGGGTCGACTCGCTACCGGGAACGGCCGCCGAGATCCTGGACGACGACGTCCGCTGGGTGCTGACCAAGGGAAAGCTGCCCACCGACCAGTGGGTCGAGGTCGTCACCACCGCGCACGAGATCGGCATACCGACGACGTCCACGATGATGTACGGGCACGTGGACACCCCGTCGCACTGGGTCGCGCACATCAAGCTGCTGAGGTCCATCCAGGAGCGGACGGGCGGATTCAGTGAGTTCGTGCTGCTTCCGTTCGTCCACCACAACTCGCCCATCTATCTCGCCGGGCTGGCACGTCCCGGGCCCACAGTTCGGGAGAACGTGGCCGTCCACGCCTTGGCGCGCATCCTGCTGCACGGAGCGATCTCCAACATCCAGACGTCGTGGGTGAAGCTGGGGGACGAACTGTGCACGCGCGTCCTGCAAGGCGGCGTGAACGACCTCGGCGGGACGCTGATGGAAGAGACCATCAGCCGCATGGCGGGGTCGGAGAACGGCTCGTTCAAGCCCATCAGCGAACTGGAGGCGATCGCGGCGCGCGCGGGGCGTCCGGCCAGGCAGCGCACCACCCTCTACGGCGAGGTGCCGGCGGAGCGTCTGGAAGCCGCCCGCCGCACGGACGGGATCGGCAAATTCGGGAAGCGGCTGCCGCTCAGTCCTGTATGACGGACACGTGGACGAAGACGGACGCCCGCTGTGGCGGCGCCCGGCGCTCTGGGCGGCCTTGGCGCTGCTCCTGTCGGGCGCAGGCGGCGGCGCGTGGGCATCCGGTCTGTTCTCCGCACCGGCCTGCTCCGGCGCCGACGTCCGGATCACCGTCGCGGCGCAGCCGGAGATAGCACCGGCGCTGAAGGACGTGGCGTCCCGCTTCAACGTGGAGAAGCACCGCGTTGGCGGGCGCTGCGTCCACGCCAGCGTCACCCCGGTCGCACCGGCCGCTTACAAGGGCCAGTCGGACGCCTGGCTACCGGAGTCGTCACTATGGCTGGGCCGCAACATGCCCGGCACACCAGTGGCCGCAACACCAGTGGTTCTAGCCACGACCCGCCCCGTCGCAGACGAGTTCCAAAGCACCGACATAGACATCAGCTGGAAGCTCCTGCTCAAGGACAAGGCAGACCACCTCCCCCTAGCCCGCACCGTGGCCGACCCAAGCGCCGGCATGACGGGCACGGTAGCGATGCTCGCGCTCCAACAACTCGACGAGAAAGCAGACGTGGCCAAGGCCCTCCGCAAGGGCGGCGGCTCAACGGCGACCTTGGCCACCCTCACCACCGCCGAGAGGTTCACCCGCCCCCTCGCGGTCACCACAGAGCAAGCAGTGGTCGCCTACAACGAAACCCACCGTCCGAACCCCGTCGTCAGCCTCCTGCCAACCGAGGGCACGCTGATGCTGGACCACCCCTACGCCGTCACCACGAAGGACCCGCGCCGACGCGACGCCGCAGAGGCGTTCCAGGCGGCCCTAGGCACCCGCTCGGCCCGCAACATCCTCCAACGCGCGGGCTTCCGCACACCGGACGGCGCCCTGAACACCGCCTACGCGACCGAGTACAACGTCCCGGACAAGCCACCGAAGTCGCTCCGCCTCCCCACCCGCAAGGAGATCGACGAGGCGCTCACGTCCTGGAAGACCTGAGTCAAGGAGCGCCGCGAACGGTGCTGGGACGCCGCTCCACCAGCGCGTCCGCCGACTCCCGGAGCTCCTCCAGGACGGCCCGCACCGACGGCCGCACCTCGGCGCCGACCCGCGTCCACATGACCATGCGGCGGTCGACCGGGGCATCGGCCACGTCCCGGACCACGATGCCCTCCTCCCGCTCGGCGAGCGCCAGGTCGGGGATCAGGCACACCGCGCCGCCCGACGCGACCATCGCGAAGATGATCAGCAGGTCGTTCGACCGGTACCGCACATCGGGCCGGAAGCCGCCCAGCTCCACACACGTCCGCTCCAGCAGGTCGGCGTGGTTCGTCCCGACATGCCCGGTCACCCAGGGCGAGTCCGCGAGATCCGCCATCCGCACGGGAGCCCCGTCCAACGCGAGCCGATGCCCCTCGGGCAAGGCCACGCGCATCATCTCCGTGACGAGCACCTCGGACGTCAGCTCAGGCCGCCTAGGGCGCGGCAGATGCGAGTACTCATCGGTCAGCACCACATCGATCTCCTGCAGCACCAGCGCCTGCAGAACCCGATGGAACTCCTCGTCCAGTACATCGACCACAAGCTCGGGATACTTCTGCGCCAACTGCGGCAACGCAGGCGCGAGCACATGCAACAGCGCCGTCTGGAACCCCACGAGCCGCACGACCCCGGCGACCCGCCCGCTCGCCGCGACCGTCGCCTCTTCAGCCTGCTTGGCCTGCGCCAGCAGCGTCTCGGCGTGCTCGGCGAGCACCTCCCCCGCCGTGGTCAGCCGCAGCCGCCGCCCGGCCCGCTCCACCACCGGCACGCCGACGTCCTTCTGCAACTGAGCGAGCTGCTGCGACACCGCCGACGGCGTGTACCCGAGCGATTCCGCCACGGCCCCGAGCGTCCCGCGCAGCTTGAGCTCCCGAAGCACCCGCAACCGCCCCAGATCCAACATAGTGAAGCGATTCTTACACAATCCCTCCAGGAAAGGTCGCTGGACCTGAACGTTGGACGGAGTCAAACTAAAGGTGCGATGGGAAGGACGGACACCCCGGCTCCACCGATCGCCCCGCGCGGGAACGCCCCTTCAGCGATCCCACTGAAAGAAGAAGACCATGCTGTACGTGCTCGGCATCATCGTCGCCCTCGCCGTCCTCGGCCCCCTGTTCGGCGCCGACAGCCGCGACGGCCTCGACTGGACCCCGAACAACTTCTGGCTGCGCCGCCGCTCAGCGGCGGACCCGGTCAAAACGACCGGTAGTCCCGGACAGGCAACCGGGGGCCGCGCCTCGGCGGGCGCCTCCCGGACGATTCCAGCAGCCGGGTGACCCGGTACCGATGGCCGGCATAGGGCTCCAGCAGTTCGAGCATCCCGGCGTCGTCCACCTTGCGGCCCGCCAGCGCCCAGCCGACCAGGCCGGGCAGGTTGTAGTCGCCCACGGAGACGGCGTCGGGATCCCCGACCGCCCGCTGCCGGATCTCGGCCGCGGTCCAGACCCCGATCCCGGGCAGCGACCTGAGCCGCGCCTCCCCGGCGTCCTCCTCCAGCCGCTTCGCGACCCGCGCGGCCCCGATGATCGTCCGAGCCCGGACGGCCTCCAGCCCGGACCGGTGCCACTCCCACGAGGGAATCCGGACCCATACCTCGGGCGGCGGCGGAACCCGCATGTGCGGCGCACCCGGCGCGGGCTCCCCGAACCGGCGCAGCAGGTACCCCCACCCGCGCCACGCCTCCTGCGCGAGGACCTTCTGCTCCATCACGGCCGGCACGAGCGCCTCGAACACCCGCCGCGACTTCCCGATCCGCAGCCCCTCACGCCGACGCGCCTGCTCCAGCACGACGTCATGCCGCGCGACGAGCCCGTCCGGCGAGTCATCGACCCCGAGTAGCTCGGGCACCCCGTCCAGCAGCCACTCGGCCCCGGGC
>NZ_VCKZ01000213.1 GCF_005889745.1 Actinomadura geliboluensis | reverse complement strand
GACCTGGAGGGCGACGACCAGCTGGAGGCGCTGGTGGACGCCCAGCTCGTCGAGTGCTCCGGGACGGACGCGACCGGACGGATGCGGTACCGCCTGCACGACCTCGTCCGCCTCTACGCGCTGGAGCGGACGGAGGTCGAGGACGCCGAGCACGAACGCGACGCCGCCCTGGAGCGCGTCCTCGACGGCTACCGCGAGCGCGCCGAACGCGTGGCCGCGAGCCGCTGGCCGCAGGACTGGCACCGCCGGGCGGGCGAGGCGCCCGTCTCCGAGTACTCGGCGCTCGACTGGCTGACCAGCGAACGTCCCGCCCTTCTCGCGCTGCTCGCGCAAGGCGCGGAACACGAGATGTGGAGTCTGGTGTGGCGCCTTGGCCGCGCCACGTGCTCGCTGTTCCATTCGCTGCGCGTGTTCTGGCCGGAGTGGCGCGCGGCGGCGGAACTGACCTACACGGTCGCCACCCACATGGACGACGACCAGGCCGTGGGGATCGCCTTGCTCGAACGGTCGTCCGTCCAGGGAAACCAGGGCTTCATGGAGAGCGCGTACAACGACGCCTCGGAAGCCCTCCGCATCTTCACCGGCGGCAGGGAGATGTGGTGGCGCGCCCGAGCGCTCCGCGCCGCCGGCATGTGCCTGCGCGACGCCGGCAACCTCGACGAGGGCCAGGGCTACCTGATCGAGGCGATCGACGCGTTCGCCGAGGAGATGTACCTGAAGATCGGCCGCGCGCTCGGCGAGCGCGGCTACACGGTGCTGCTCTTCGACGGGCCCGGCCAGGGCGAGGCGCGCCGGCGCGGCGTGCACGCCCGGCACGACTCCGAGGTGCCGGTGGCCGCCGCCGTCGACTTCCTCCAGCGCCGCGACGGCGTCGACCCGGACCGGATCGGGCTCATCGGGTCGAGCCTCGGCGGCTACTACGCGACCCGCGCCGCCGCGTTCGAGCACCGGCTGCGCGCCTGCGTGGTCTGGGGCGCGAGCGAGGGCATCGACGCCGCCAAGCTCGCCCCGGGCGGGCCGCTCGCCGGCCGCGCCCGCCAGGTGCAGGCCCTCTTCGGCCTCGACGACCCGGCCGGGCTCCCGGCCCGGGTGGCGGGGTTCCACCTGCGCGGCGTCCCCGAGCGGATCCGCTGCCCGGTGCTGATCCTTCACGGCGAGAGCGACGTGCTGGTGCCCCTTGAGGTCGCCCACCGGACGTTCGACGCCGTCGGGCACGAGGACAAGCGCCTCATCACCTACCCGCCGGGCACCCCCGGCTGCACGCACTGCCAGCTCGACGCACTGTCCGTCGCCCACCGCGACATCTGCGACTGGCTCGACACGCGCCTGCGCGCCTGAAGACGCGCCCCACCCCGGCGAAGGAGAGACAGTGACCATCTTCGACGAGCCCCACCGCATGACAAGACGCGGCCTGCTGGCCGCCGGGGGCGCCCTGGCGGCGGGCGGGCTGCTCGCAGGGTGCGGGCGGGCGTCCGGCCGCGCGCTCGGCGCCCTCACCGTCAGCGTCCCGCTGCTGCCCGACCGGCTGCACACCACCCGTGCGGTCGGCCCGATCCTCGGCGTCGTCCTGCTGGGCCTGGAGCCGCTGATGCTGCTGGGCCCGGACGGCGCCGTGCGCCCCAACCTCGCCCTGTCCCACGAGCAGCCGAAACCCACCCGGCACGTGTTCCGGCTGCGGCCGGGCGTCCGGTTCTGGGACGGCTCGCCGCTCACCGCCGACGACGTCGTCGCCTCCTTCGAGGCGCACTTCGCCAAAGGCTCGGACTCGGCGGCCGGCTCCTACTGGACGACCGTCGCCCGTGTCCGCGCCGAGCGCCCCGACGTCGTGGTCGTCGACCTGCACCGCCCCCAGACCGACTTCGTCTACACCGTCGCCCGCACCGGGGTGTTCAGCGCCGCCTACGCGCGGCGCCACGGCCCTCGGCTGGGGACTCCGGGCGTCCTCAACATGGGCACCGGGCCCTACCGGTTCGAGACGATGACGCCCTACTCGCGCGTGCTCATGACCCGCAACGAGCGGTACTGGGGCGGCGTGCCCCGCGCCGGCCGCATCGACGCCCAGGTTCTCGACAAGAACGGCCTCCTGCTCGGCGTGCAGGCCGGCGAGATCGACGTCGTGTTCAACGTCCCCAACACCCACCTGGCGTCGTTCTCCGACCTCCGCGACGTGACGCTGACCAAGGTCGTCGACGCCGCCGTCTACAAGTTCAACTTCAGCGCCGGAAAGGAACCCTGGAACGATCCACACCTGCGCCGCGCGTTCGCGCACACGGTCGACCGCGCCGCGATCGCGCGGGACGTGATGCACGGCGCCGTCCCCGCGGCGGCGCCCGCCCCGCCCGCCAACTTCTCCGGCACGATGCCCGAGGCGAAGGTCCAGGCCGCCTACGCGGAGCTGGACCGGCTGCTGCCCGCCCACGACCTCGCCCGCGCCCGGCGTGAGCTCGCCGCGTCGTCGCGGCCGGACGGGCTCGACGTGACGGTCCTCGTCCTGCCCAGCGACCCGAGCCTGTCGTCCATCACCCAGACGGTCGCGCAGAGCGCCGCGAAGATCGGCATCAACGTCAAGGTGCGGGAGGCCGACGAGGGCACCTACACCAACGCCGTCTACCTCAAGCACGAGACCGAGGGGCTCAGCATCGACAACTTCGGCGCGGGCAGCCCCGATGTCCTCAACGTCCCCGACCTGGTGTTCCACAGCCGCAACAGCCGCCCGGACGGCTTCACCAACGTCGCCGACCACCGCGACGCCGGGATCGACGCCCTGCTGGACGAGGGCGCGCGGCTCAAGGCCGGCGACCCCGCCCGCGCGAAACTGTCGCTGGAGGTCCTGGCCCGCGGCGCGCGGGAGCTGCCCTACCTCCCCGTCGCCTACCCCAACCTGTATCTGGCCTTGAAGGACCAGTACAGGTTCACCGGATTCAACGCCTACTGGTGGATGAACCGCTGGCCCGACCAGCTCCACCCGGCGGGGGCGTGAGCGCGATGCCCGTCCTCGCACGCTTCCTCGCCCGCCGCGTCGCGTCCGCCGCCGCCGTCCTGCTGCTCGTCACCATCGCGGTGTTCCTGCTCGTCCACCTGGCGCCCGGCGGTCCGGAGCAGGCCGTCGGCGGCAAGTTCGCCACCGTCGAGCAGCAGCGGGAGATCCGGGCCTCGCTCGGCCTCGACGACCCGCTCCCCGTCCAGTACGGCCGGTTCCTCGAACGCGCCGCGCGGCTCGACTTCGGCACCTCCTTCACCACCCGGCAGGACGTGACGGAGGCGATCGGCGAGGCGCTCCAGGTCTCCGGCCCGCTCGTCCTCGTCTCGTTCGCCCTCATCACCGTGATCGGCACGGCCGCGGGCACGCTGGCCGCGCTGCGCGCCGGCGGCCCCCTGGACCGCCTCGTCGTCGGCGGCGGGCTCCTCGGCGCCGCGTCCCCGACGTTCGTGACCGCGCTGGTGCTGCTGACCGTGTTCGGCGTGAAGCTGCGCTGGCTGCCCGTCTTCGGCGACGGCGACGACCCTGCGGACCGGGCGCTGCACCTCGTCCTGCCTATCGCGACCCTCACCATCGCCGGGACCGCCGCGATGCTCCAGATCACCCGCACCCGGGTGCTGGAGGTGCTGCGCGAGGACCACATCACCTTCGCGCGGGCGCGCGGCCTGCCGCACCGCCGGATCATCGGGCGGTTCGTCCTGCGCAACGCCGGCATCCAGGTCGTCACCCGCAGCGGGACGATCCTCGTCGGGCTCGTCTCCTGGGGCCTGCTCGTCGAGATGACCTTCGGCCTGAACGGCGTCGGAGCGCTCCTGGTCAAGGCGATCAACGAGCGCGACGTCCCCACCGTCCAAGGAGTCACCATGCTGATCGCCGCGTCGATCGTCGCGGTCAACGTCGCCGTCGACCTGCTGTACTTCACCCTCGACCCCCGCGTCCGGCTCACCGGGCGCACCTCCGGCGCGTGAGCGCCGCGAAGGGCGCCGCGCCCGCCCCGGCTGCGGCCGGGGCCCGCGCCCGCCGCCGCGGCCGCGGCGACCGGATGCCGCCGTCGGTCGCGCTCAGCATCGCGTTCCTGCTGGTCGTGCTGCTGTGCGCGGCGGTCCCCGCCGTGCTCGCCCCGCTCGACCCCGCCCGGATCCAGGCCGAGGAGGCGCTCCAGGGGGCCTCGTCCGCCCACCTGCTCGGCACCGACGACCTCGGCCGCGACATCCTGTCCCGGGTCGTCGCCGGGGCGCGCAGCGCGATCCTCGGCCCGGCGATCGTGGCCGTGGCGACGGCGGTGCTGAGCACCGCGCTGGCGCTGGCCGCCGGCTACTACGGGGGCCGCCTGGACGACCTCATCGGGCGCGCCGCCGACCTCGTCTACGCCATCCCGGCGCTGATCCTGGCCATCGTCGTCGTCGGCCTGTTCGGCGGCGGCTACCCGCTCGCCATCGCGGTGCTCGTGGTGTTCAACACCCCCACCGCGCTGCGGATCCTGCGGGCCACCGTCATCGAGCACCGCCGGCTGCCCTACGTCGAGGCGGCCGAGACGCTCGGCGTCCCGCCGCGGACCATCATGCTCCGCCACCTGCTGCCCAACCTGGAGGCAATGCTCGTGACGACCGTGTTCCTCGGCTTCACCTACGGGATGGTCGAGCTGTCGGCGCTGTCCTTCCTCGGGCTCGGCGTCCCGCCGGGCTCCTCCGACTGGGGCCGGATGCTCGCGGAGAACCGCGTCCAGGTCTTCCAGAACGTGTGGGCGGCGCTCGCCCCCGGCATCGCGCTCGTCGGCACCGTGGTCGCCGCCAACCTGCTCGGCGACTGGGGCTACCGGCGGCTGGAGCGGCGGAGGGCGGAGCGGTGAGCGCACCCGTCACCGGCGGAGGCGAGCTGCGCGTCCGCGACCTGGAGGTGCTCCTCCAGCGGCCCGGCGGCCCCGTCGCCATCACCACCGGCGTCGACCTCGACGTCGCGCCGGGCGAGGCGGTCGCGCTCGTCGGCGAGTCGGGCAGCGGCAAGTCGCTGACCACCCGCGCCGTCCTGGACCTGCTCCCCGGCGGCATGCGCGCCGCCGGGCGGATCGGCTACGGCGGGCGGGAGCTGGCCGGGCTCGGCGGGCGCCGGCGGCACCGGCTGCGCGGCCGGGAGCTCGCCCTCGTCATGCAGGACCCCTTCACCATGCTGAACCCGATCGAGCGGTGCGGCGCCCAGATCGTCGAGCCGCTGCGCGACGGGCGGGGGCGCCGGCCGCCCGCCGCCGAGCGCCGCGCCGAGGCGGTGCGGCGGCTCGCCGAGGTCGGGATCGACGACCCGGCCGTGGCCGACCGCTACCCGTTCGAGCTGTCGGGCGGCATGCGCCAGCGCGTGGCGATCGCCGCCGCCGTGGCCGAGCGCCCGCGCCTGCTCATCGCCGACGAGCCGACCACCGCGCTGGACGTCACCACGCAGAAGCAGATCCTCGACCTGCTGGGCGAGTTGCGCGTCCGGCACTCGATGGGGCTCGTCCTCATCACCCACGACCTGCGCGTCGCCTTCAGCGTCTGCGACCGCGTCCACGTGATGTACGCGGGCACGGTCCTGGAGTCGGCCCGCTCGCGCGACCTGGAGGAGCGGCCCCGGCACCCCTACACGCTCGGGCTGCTGCGCGCCGAGCCGCCGGCCGACCGGCGGCTCGACGAGCTCGCCGGGATCCCGGGTGCGGTCCCGGCGCCGGGGGAGCGGCCGGACGGCTGCCCGTTCGCGCCGCGCTGCGACTGGCGGACCGACGCCTGCGAGAGCGGCCTGCCGCCGCTGCTGGACCTGGCGGACGGGCACGCGGCCCGCTGCGTGCGCGCCGGGGAGATCGGCGACGAGCTGGCCGCGCTGCGCCGGGCCGCCGTGGAAGAGGGCGCGGCGGACGGCGCGGCCGTGGACGGGGAGGCCGTGGCACCGGCCGCCGCGCCGCTGGCCGTGCTCCGGGACGTCCGCAAGGTGTTCCCGCCGCCCCGGCGCGGCGGCACCGCCACCACCGCCCTCGACGGGGTCACCGTCCAGATCGCCGAGGGCGAGAGCGTCGGGCTCGTCGGCGAGTCAGGGTCGGGCAAGACCACCATCGGGCGCATCGCCGTCGGCCTGGAGCGGCCCGGGTCCGGGACGGTCACCGTCGGGGGCGTGACCGTCGGCGCGCGGATGGCCAAGGCCGACCTGGCGCGGCTGCGCGGCATCGCGCAGATGGCCTTCCAGGACCCCTACTCGTCGCTGAACCCCGCGCTGACCATCGGCCGCACCCTGCGGGAGGCGGCCCGGCTCGGCGGCGGCCGGGGCGGGGCGGCGCCGCCCGCCGCCGAGCTGCTGGAACTGGTCGGGCTGCCCGCCCACTACGCCCGCCGCCGCCCCGCCGGGCTGTCCGGCGGGGAGCGGCAGCGCGTCGCGATCGCGCGGGCGCTCGCGCGGCGGCCCCGGCTGCTCGTCTGCGACGAGGTCGTCTCCGCCCTCGACGTGTCCGTCCAAGCGCAGATCCTCACGCTGCTGCGCGACCTGCGCGCCGAGCTGGGGCTGGCCTACCTGTTCATCACCCACGACCTGGCGGTCGTCCGCCAGATCACCGACCGGGTCTACGTGCTGCGCAAGGGCGAGGTCGTCGAGTCCGGGCCGACGGCGTCGGTTCTCGACGACCCGCGCCGGCCGTACACCCGCGAGCTGATCGCGTCGATCCCGCACCGCGGCCCGGCCGACCCGGGCGGCGCGGACGACCCCTGCTGAGCGAAGGAGCCTGCCATGTACGAGTCCTCAACGCGCGACCAGGGGATCGGCCGGTGGTTCGCCCGCCGGGCGGAGTTCTCCCCGGACCGCACCGCGCTGGTCTTCGGCGACCGGAGCTGGACCTACGCGGCGTTCCAGCGGCACATCGACGCGCTGGCCGCCGCGCTCGCCGAGGGAGGCGTGCGGCGCGGCGACCGCGTCGGCCACCTCGGCCTGAACCATCCGGACTATCTGCTCACCCTCTACGCGGCGGCGCGGCTCGGCGCCATCTTCGTCCCGCTGAACCACCGGCTGACCGGGCCCGAGCTGCGGTTCCTGATCCAGGACGCCGGGATCCACACCCTCGTCCACGCCGCGGCCTTCGACGGCGTGCTCGCCGGGATCCGCGACGACCTGCCCTGCCGGCGCTACCTGCGGGCGCCCGGCGACGAGCACGGCGAGCTCGTCACCGAGGCCGCCGGCGCCACGGGGGCCGAGCCCGAGCACCACGTCGGCGCCGAGGACGTCGCGCTCATCATGTACACCTCCGGGACGAGCGGCCGGCCGAAGGGCGCGATGATCACCCATGCCAACCTGCTCGCCTCGATCCACGGGCTCGGGCTCGCCTTCGAGACCCGCGCCGACGACCGGACCCTCGTCGTCGCGCCGCTGTTCCACATCGGCGGGCTCAACGTCACCACGCTGAGCGCGCTGCTGGCCGGGGCGACGGCCGTGCTGGAGCACTCCTTCGACGCGGGACGGGTGCTCCGGCTGATCGGGGAGCGGGAGATCACCACGATGTTCGCCGTCCCGACCATGCTGGTCGAGATGGCGCGGCACCCGTCCTTCGCCGCCGCGCGGCTCGGGTCGCTGCGGCTGGTGGTGTCCGGCGGGGCGCCCGTCCCCGCCGCGCTGCAGGCGCGGTACCTGGAGCGCGGCGTCCGCGTCTGCGCCGGGTACGGGATGACCGAGGCGACGCCGCTGATCACGATCACCCCGCCGGAGCGGGCCGCGGACAAGGCCGGCACGGTCGGGCTGCCGTCGTTCTTCAGCGAGGTCCGGCTGGTCGGCGCCGACGGCCGCGACGCCGCGCCGGGCGAGCCCGGCGAGTTCCTCGTCCGCGGCCCCAACGTCATGAAGGGCTACTGGAACCGGCCGGAGGCCACCGCCGAGACCCTGGCCGGCGGCTGGCTGCACACCGGCGACATCGGCGTCCGCGACGAGGACGGCTTCTACCGCGTCGTCGGCCGCGTCAAGGACATGATCATCACCGGTGGCGAGAACGTGTACCCGGCCGAGGTCGAGGCCGTGCTGGCCGAGCTCCCGGACGTCGCCGACGCCGCCGTGTTCGGCGTCCCCGACGACACCTGGGGCGAGCGGGTCGTGGCCGTGGTCCGGCCCGCCGACGGCCGCGAGCCGAGCCGCGAGGAGATCCTCGCCGCGCTGGGCGCGCGGCTCGCCCGGTACAAGCTGCCCCGGCGCATCGAGTTCACGCCCGACATCCCGCGCAGCCCCAGCGGCAAGGTCGTCAAGAGCGAGCTGCGCGACCGCTACGCGTCCCCGAGGAGCACATCGTGACCGAACGCGTCTTCGTCATCGGCGTCGGCATGACCCGGTTCGAGAAGCCCGGCGCCCGACACTGGGACTACCCCGACATGGTGCGCGAGGCGGGCGGCCGGGCGCTGGCGGACGCCGGCGTCCCCTACGAGCGCGTCGAGCAGGCGTTCGCGGGCTTCTGCTACGGCGACTCCACGTCCGGCCAGCGCGGCGTCTACGAGCTGGGCCTGACCGGGATCCCGGTCGTCAACGTCAACAACAACTGCTCGACCGGGTCCACCGCGCTGTACCTGGCGCGGCAGGCGGTCCGCGGCGGGCTCGCCGACTGCGTCCTCGCCGTCGGGTTCGAGAAGATGGAGCGCGGCTCCCTCGCCATGAAGTACGAGGACCGGGCCAACCCCCTCGGCCGGCACCTCGACCGGATGGACGCGCTGCGCCCGCCCGAGGAGACGCCGTTCGCGCCCGCGATCTTTGGCAACGCCGGCCGCGAGCACATGGAGAAGTACGGCTCCACCCCCGACCACCTGGCCTGGATCGCCTGGAAGAACCACAAGCACTCGGTCGCCAACCCCTACGCGCAGTTCCGGGAGGAGTACTCGTTCGACGCGATCCGCGACTCCCGGATGATCCACGCGCCGCTGACCAAACTGCAGTGCTCGCCGACGTCCGACGGCGCCGGCGCGGCCGTGCTCGCGTCCCGGTCCTTCGTCGCCCGGCACGGGCTCTGGGGACGGGCCGTGGAGATCACCGGGCAGGCCCTGGTGACCGACACCCCGGCGTCGTTCGAGGAGGGCTGCATCGCGGTCGCGGGCGCGGAGATGTCGCGCCGGGCGGGACGGCTCGCCCTCGACCGGGCGGGCGTCGCGATCGAGGACGTCGACGTGATCGAGCTGCACGACTGCTTCAGCGCCAACGAGCTGATCACCTACGAGGCGCTCGGGCTCGCGCCCGAGGGTCAGGGCCACCGGCTCGTCGACACCGAGGCCACCACCTACGGCGGGCGCTGGGTCGTCAACCCGTCCGGCGGGCTCATCTCCAAGGGCCACCCGCTCGGCGCCACCGGCCTCGCGCAGTGCTGCGAGCTGACCTGGCAGCTGCGCGGCACGGCGGGGGAGCGCCAGGTCGAGGGCGCCTCGACCGCGCTGCAGCACAACATCGGCCTCGGCGGCGCCGCCGTCGTCACCGTGTACCGGAGGGAGCCCTGATGCGGATCGACGGCGCCGCCGCGCTGGTCGCCGGCGGCGCGTCCGGCCTCGGCCGCGCCGCCGCGGACGCCCTCCGGGCGCGCGGCGCGACGGTCTACGTGCTCGACCTGCCCGGCGCGCGCCCCGCCGTCGAGGGCGGCGGCCTGCGCTTCGTGCCCGGCGACGTCAGGGACGAGGACCAGGTCGCCGCCGCCGTGCGGCAGGCCGCGGACGAGGGCGAGCTGCGGATCTGCGTGAACTGCGCCGGGATCGCCCCCGCCGCGCGGATCGTCCGCGACGGCGTCCCGCACTCCCTCGCGGACTTCCGCCGGACCGTCGAGGTCAACCTCGTCGGGACGTTCAACGTGCTGCGGCTGAGCGCCGCGGCCATGGCGGGCCTCCCCGAGACCGGCGGCGAGCGCGGCGTCATCGTCAACACCGCCTCGGTCGCCGCCTACGACGGGCAGGTGGGCCAGGCCGGGTACGCGGCGTCCAAGGGCGGGGTCGTGTCCCTGACCCTCACCGCCGCGCGCGACCTCGCCGACGCGCGGATCCGCTGCGCGACCATCGCCCCCGGCACGTTCGAGACGCCGATGCTCGCCGGGCTGCCCGGCGGCGTCCGCGCCGCGCTCGCGGCGTCCGTCCCGCACCCGCGCCGCCTCGGGCACCCGGACGAGTACGCGGCGCTGGCCGTGCATATCGTCGAGAACCCCATGCTCAACGGCGAGGTGATCCGGCTCGACGCCGCCCTGCGGATGCCGCCGCGCTGACCCTCGCCCCTTGGGAGCACGCAATGCCGAACGACTGGAATGGAGAGACGAAGATGTCCCGCGACGAAAGCGCCGGAACCTCGCCGCGCGCGGTGCTCGACACGGCCCTCGACCTGCTCAGGCGCGGCGCCATGATGGACTTCGCGGACCTGTTCGCCGCCGGCACGCTGATCGAGATCCCGTTCGCGGCCGACGAGCCGTGGCGCCGGATCGAGGGCCGCGAGCGGCTCCGCGAGTACGTGTCCGGCTACACCGACCACCAGGTCGTGGAGAGCTACCCGTCGCTGCGCGTGCACGAGACGGCCGACCCCGAGGTGATCGTCGCCGAGGTCACCGCGCGCGGCACCACGGTCAAGACCGGGCAGCCGTACACCACGTCCTACGTGTGGATCCTGCGGGTGCGGGACGGCGAGATCCACGAGTTCCGCGACTACTGGAGCCCCGTGGAGACCGCGAAGGCCACCGGCTCGCTCGACGCCCTGGTCGAGGCGCTGCGCGGGCGGGCGGCGCGATGACGGACCCGCTGCGGATCCTCGTCACCGCCGGGACCGGCCAGACCGGGTCGCGCGTCGCGGCACTGGTGTCCGCCGCGGGCGCGCACGCCCGGATCGCGGCCCGGCACGCGCCCGCGCCGGACGCGCCCGGCGAATACGTGCGGTTCGACTGGCACGACCCCGCCACCTACGCGCGGGCCGTCGAGGGCGTCGACCGCATGTACCTCGTCCCGCCGCCGCTCGACGCCGACCCCGCGCCGCTGGTCGAGGCGCTCCAGAAGGCCGCCCGCGCGGCCGGGGTGCGCCGGGCCGTCCTGCTGAACTCCAGCGCGTTCCCGGCGAGCGCGCGGGGGCTGCACCGCGTCCGCGACGTCGTCCGGGAGATGCCCGAATGGTCGGTGCTGCTGCCGACCGGGTTCATGGAGAACTTCATCGGCGCGCACCCGACCGCCGCGGGCATCCGCGCGACGGGGGAGATCGTCACCTCGACCGGCGACGGCCGGATGGCGTTCATCTCCGCCGCCGACGTCGCCGGGGCGGCGGCCGCCGTGCTCCTCGCCGACCGGCCGACGAACGCCGATCACGTGCTCACCGGCCCGGAGGCTCTCGGCTACGCCGACGCGGCCCGCGCCATCACCGCCGCCACCGGCCGCCCGGTCCGGCATGTGCCGGTCCCGCCGGACGAGCGGCGGCGCGCGATGGCGGCCGCCGGCGTCCCCGCCGCGTTCGTCGAGACGCTCCTCGGGGCGGACGAGCTGGTCCGCCGGGGCGCGGAGGACCGCGTCACCGGCGAGGTGCGCGACCTCACCGGACGCCCGCCGATCGCGTTCGAGCAGTTCGTCGGCGACCACAGGGCGGAATGGTCGTAGAGACCACCCGCTCGGCCGTCCGGAAACGCGGACGTCGGGAATGCAGGCGGCCTCGGCCGCCTCACCGATGAGGCGGGAGGGCCCCTGCTCGATGGCTTGACGGCGGGCCGTCGGCCGGGGCCGTGCGGGCGTCGAGAAATGGGCATTCCGCCGCCTATCCGAGCGACATGAACCGAGGCTCGGCAGGTGTATAGTTCGTTGAATGCCAGAAATCATTCTTGAGCCGTACAACCCGCAATGGAAAGCGGATTTCCTAGAGGTCGGATCGGCCCTGCGCGCGGCATTGGAACCCGTACTCGGCGACCGTTTGACGGGTGTTCACCACATCGGTTCCACCTCGGTCCCCGGAATCGCGGCCAAGCCGATCATCGACGTTCAGGTGTCGGTGCGCGACCTGCGCCCTTGGACCCGGGCCGACCTGGTCGCCCCCGACGAGCCGGTCGAGCGCCCCTCGCGCGAGCACATCGGGGAATCGGAGGCGCTCATCGACGCGGTGGAGTCCACCGGGCTGCGGTGGCTCGGCGATTGGTGCATCGACTACCGCAAATGGTTGTTCAACCGGCGCGGAGATCTCTCGGTCAACTGCCACGTCCGCCGGGAAGGCTGCGTCAGCCAGCAGCAGGCCCTGCTTTTCCGTGACTACCTGCGCGTCAACAATGCCGCCCGGCGGCGCTACGAGGACGTCAAGCGGAAACTGGCCGCCCGCGACTGGGAATTCGTCGACGACTACGCCGATGCCAAGGGCGACTGCGTGTGGGCGATCCTGCGCGAGGCCGACCGGTGGAGCCAATCGGGCTGGCGCCCGTCCGCCACCGACGCCTGATCGCTTTACGGCCCACCGGCCCCGGCGGGGCCGCCCGCTCCCTCTCATTGTCATGCGGGCGCCCCACGACGATGCGTTCGACCCGCTCCCGGCGCGGGCGGGCTGGTCAGCGTGGGACGGCGACCAGGGCCATCGGCAGGGGCGGGCGCCGGAAGTCGACCAGCGGCCGCAGCAACTGAAGCCGGCCGTCGTGCACGGCCGTTTCGTAGCGCCCGCAGAATTCCCGCCGGTACCCGCCGGCGGAGACCTTCTGGCAGGCGACCGGTCCGCCGTCCAGGTTCAGGGCCAGGCGGAGGCCGAGCCCGGCCCTGGGCAGGAACGCGGCGAGCGAGGGCAGGGAGAAGTAGGCGTCACGGGTGGTCCCGACGATGATCCGCCCGTCGCCGTCCTGTCCGAGGAAGCTGCGGTTGGCCAGCCATCGCTCGTCGGCGCCGAGGGTCCGGGCGCGCCCGTCGGCGCCCAGCAGCATCGGGTAGGACACCATCGCCTGGCGCGCGCCGTCCGTGACCCACCGCCAGTCGAGGCCGGCGAGGTCCACCAGCCGGGCTCCCGCCGGGCCGCCGGCCGTGAACGCCCCGTGCGAGGCCTGGTAGGACGCGGGGCCGAGCCTGCGGCCGTCGCTGACCACGGGGGTGTCGGCGTGCCCGTCGCGGGCGTAGTAGCTGCCGTTGACGACCAGTGACGCGCCGGTGGCCGACATCCAGTCGCCGACGTCCCGGTCGCCCGCCGGGCGGTTGAGCACCCGGAACCGGTACCGGGCCGGGTCGATCCGGCTGAGCAGCAGGGCGTCCACGCGCTGCCCGCCCACCCGGACGGGCAGCTCGGCGACGTCCAGGCCCGCGGCGGCCTGCCGCCAGCGCACCGGTTCGGCCGGATCGGGCGTGCGCCGCCCGGCCAATGACAGCCGCATCCCCGGGGACAGCCGCGAGTCGTCAGGGGCGGTGTCCACCCAGATGTTGGCGCCGCGGCGCAGCATCACGTTGACGCCGTACCAGCCGCCCTTCGCATAGGCCACCGCGACCGCCACCGACGCCGCCACCACGGGAGTCAGCGTCAGCGCGACGAGCCACCGCCACCGCCGCGCTCGCGGGCCCCACCGCCGGAGGCGGCCCGCCTCCGGCGCAGCACTCTCCATCCGGACGATCATGATGGGTTCCCACCGTGCCATGGCGTGCCGTCGCCGGCGGGGCGGCCCGGGCGATGCCCGGGCCGCGGGCTCGGGGCGCCGATCGTCAGCGACGACGCGGCCGCGGAGATGAGGATCAGGTAGCGGTCCAGCGCGCGCTCGTAGCCGGAGCTCCGGTGCCGGCGGCCGCCCGCCGCGCCCGCCGGCCGGTCGTCCAGGAGCACCTGGCCGACGTCGCCGACCGCCTCGATTCCGACGGGGACGTCCCGCGGGCGGGTCACGAGCACATTGTCCACCGAGGAGAACCGCACCGTGCATCGCCCGCGAGGGCGGCCCAGCGCGATGCGCGCGTGAGCCAGACCGCTGTAGAAGGCCAGTGAACGCTGGAACGGCTCCCCTCCGTGCGGCGGATCGACGTGCCGCCGTTCGACCGGGCGCAGACCGCCGAGCTGCTCGCCGCGCTGAGCGGCGGGCGGCCGCCGGACGCGCTGGTGGACCGCGTCTACCGGGCGTCCGGCGGCAACCCGCTCTTCGCCGGAGAGCTGGCGCGGACCGAGGACGCGCGGCTGCCCGGCGGCCTGCGCGACCTGCTGCTCGACCGGTTCGGTGAGCTCCCGCCGGACGCCCGCGACCTGGTGCGGACGGCCGCGGCCGGCGGGACGCGCGTCTCGCACCGGCTGCTGGCGGAGGTCGCCCGATTGGCCGAGCCCGACCTGGTGGCCGCGCTGCGGTCGGCGACCGACGCGCAGGTGCTGGTCGCCGACGGCGACGGGTACGCCTTCCGGCACTCGGTGATGCACCAGGCCGTCGCCGGGGACCTGCTCCCGGCCGAGCGGACGGCGCTGCACCGCGTCTACGCCGCCGCGCTGGAGCGCGAGCCCGGGCTCACCGAACCGGGCCGCGCCGCGGCCGAGACCGCCTTCCACTGGGGTGAGGCCGGCGACACCGAGCGGGCGCGGTCGGCGTCGCTGCGCGCCGCCGACGCCGCCGAGGCGATGGACGCCCAGGCCGAACAGGCGCAGCTCCTGATGCGGGCGCTGGACCTGTGGCCCCGCGACGGCTCACCGGAACGGTTCGAGGTCGTCGAGAAGGCGCTCGCCGCGGCCGGCTGGTCGGGCGAACCGCTGCGGGTCCTCGACCTCGCCGACCGGGAACTGGTGGAGGAGATCGACCCCGGCCGCACCGCCCTCCTCCACGGGCACCGCGGCATGGCATTGCACAACCTCGGCCGGGACGGCGCGCTCACGGCCTTCGACGAGGCCCTGGAGACCCTCGCCGGCGCGGACACCGCCCCGCTCGCCCGCGCGAGGGTCCTGGACCTGGTCGCGGCCGGGCTCATGCTGCGCGGGCTGCCCGAACGCGCCCGCGACACCGCCGCCGAGGCGATGCGCATCGCCTCCGACCTGGGCGAACGGCGGCTGCTGAGCAACGCGTCCACCACCGCGGCGACCGTGCTGGCGCAACTCGGCCGCTACGGGGACGCGCTGGCCGCGCTGGACGCGACCGGCGGCCCGGACGGCACCGTCCAGACGGCGCGCGTCCACCTCAACCGCGCCGAGGTGCTCGCGGCCCTGGGACGCCACGAAGAGGCGATCAGCGCCGCGCGCCGGGGCCTGCGCGCCATCCGGTCGGCCGGACCGGCGCGCACGCTCGGCGCCCTGCTGGCCTTCCGCCTCGCCGCCGCGCTCACCACGACCGGCCGCTGGACCGACGCCGAGGCCGAGATCGCCACCGCTCTCGACCTGGACCCGCCCGGCGGCCCGGGCGGGATTCTGCACGCGCTGCGCGGCGAGATCGCGCTCGCCCGCGGCGACGCCGGCATGGCCCGGGAGAGCCTGGCGCTCGCCCGCTCACTGACCGGTCCCGCGCAGGGCTGGGAGAGCGTCCCCGTCGACCGGCTCGACGTCCGGATCGCCTTGCACGACGGAAGGCGACCTCAAAGGACTGTCCGCCGCCGCCGAGGTCGCCGCCTACCGGATCGTGCAGGAG
>NZ_VCKZ01000212.1 GCF_005889745.1 Actinomadura geliboluensis | reverse complement strand
CATGACGGCGCTGGAGAACATCATGGAGGCGCCGGTTCGGGTGAAGCGGCAGCCGAAGGCGCAGGTCCGCGAGCGGGCGCTCGCCCTGCTGGCGCGGGTCGGGCTGGACGACAAGGCGCAGAGCTACCCGGCGCAGCTGTCCGGCGGGCAGCAGCAGCGGGTCGCGATCGCGCGGGCGCTGGCGATGGAGCCGGCGCTGATGCTGTTCGACGAGCCCACCTCCGCGCTCGACCCCGAGCTGGTCGGCGACGTCCTGGAGGCCATGAAGCAGCTCGCGCTCGACGGCATGACCATGATCGTGGTGACGCACGAGATGGGCTTCGCCCGGGAGGTCGGCGACTCGCTGGTCTTCATGGACGAGGGCGTCGTCGTCGAGAAGGGCGTGCCGCGCGAGGTGCTGGCCGACCCGAAGCACCAGCGCACGAGGGACTTCCTGTCCAAGGTCCTCTGACGCCGACGGATTCGCCGAACGGCCCGGCCCCAGGGGGCGGGCCGTTCGCCGACCGGGCGGTCGGTTAGTGTGCCCTCATGTTCGCTGTCACCGCAACCAAGATCGACGCAGACAATCCGCTGAACGGGCTGACGGCAGGAGAGCGGCCCGATCCCGACGTGCCGGACGGGTGGACGACCGTCACGGTGAAGGCGGCCGCGCTCAACCACCACGACCTGTGGTCGCTCAAGGGCGTCGGGCTCCCCGCCGACCGGCTCCCGATGATCCTCGGCTGCGACGCGGCCGGGGTGGACGAGGACGGCAACGAGGTCATCGTCCACTCGGTGATCGGCGACCCGGGCCGCGGCGGCGGCGACGAGACCCTCGACCCGAAGCGGTCGCTGCTGTCGGAGACGTATCCGGGGACGCTGGCGGAGAAGGTCGCGGTGCCGCGCCGCAACCTCGTCCCGAAGCCCGCCGGGCTGTCGTTCGAGGAGGCCGCGTGCCTGCCGACGGCGTGGCTTACCGCGTACCGGATGCTGTTCGACAAGGCGGGCCTGCAGCCCGGGGCGTCCGTGCTGGTGCAGGGCGCGGGCGGCGGCGTCGCGACCGCGGCGATCGCGCTGGCGTCGGCGGCCGGCTACCGCGTCTACGCGACGAGCCGCAGCGAGGCGAAGCGCGAGCGGGCGCGGGAGCTCGGCGCGGACGAGGCGGTCGACTACCGAGAGCCCGGCTGGGCCGGGAAGGTCGGTCCGGTGGACGTCGTGTTCGACGGTGTCGGCGGTGATGTGGCGCGGGAGGCGTTCACGCTGCTGCGGAGCGGTGGCCGCATGGTCAGTTTCGGGCTGGCGTCCGGTGAGTGGGCGAGCATCCCGGAGGAGGACGCCGCGGGACGGGGTGTGACGCTCGTCCGGCCGCAGGCCACGCCTGAGCAGCTCCGGGAGTTCACCGTGAGCGCGCTTCAGGAGGCGGCCCAGGGGCGGCTTCGTCCTGTCATCGGTCGGCGGTTCCCGCTTGAGGGGGCGGCCGACGCGCACCGGGCGATCGAGTCGCGGTCGACCGTCGGTAAGACGCTGCTGGAGGTCCGGCCGGGCTAGGCGACCTTCTTCAAGAACGTCTGGAGGTTGGCTTCGTAGGCCGACGGGTCGACGTTCCACGATTCGGTGTGGTCGCCCGGTGTGGGGATGTGCGTCACCATGCCGGGCGGTGCCGTGCGGGCGAAGGTGTAGGCGGCACCGTTATCGACCGTGGCGTCGTCCCTGGTGGTGAAGAGGAGTACGGGGGTGCGCAGGCGGGGCGCGAAGCGGCGCTGGTCGTAGTCGGCCAGGTCGATGCCGATGCGCCATTCCAGGACTTGCTTGGCCACGTCCGTCATGAAGCCCGGCAGGTTGCGGGCGGCGCCCTGCTTGTCGAGGGTGGCGCTCCAGTCGAGCACGGGGGAGTCCAGGACGACGCCCCGCACGAACGACGGGTCCTTGCGCAGGGCCGTCATCACCATCGCGCCGCCCATCGACCATCCGTACAGGACGACGCCGGTCGCGCCGTGTGCGCGCGCGTAGCCCATCGCGGAGATGACGTCCTGCCACTCGGTGTCGCCGAGATGGTTCTTGCGGTCGCCGGATGAAGGCGCGCCCACGTCGTTGCGGTACGCGATGGCCATCAGCGGCATGCCCATCTCGTGCACCGACTTCATGACGCGGAAGGTCTCCGCCTTGTCGGCGTTCCGTCCGTGGACGGCGATGACCCATGTCCCCTTAGAGGACGTCCCAGGCACCAGCCACGCCGGCATGGGCCCCGCCTTGGACGGATACGTGACGTCCTCGAAGGGCAGCCCCACGGCCGTCTTGGGGTCGCCGTCGTACATCCAGTGGTCGATGGCGGCGGACACGTCCTTCACCAGGGAGCCCGACAGGACGGACGAGACCTTCCGGACGACATGCCCGTCATCGCCGCCGACGACCGGGCCGAGCACGGCGCGGCCGTCCTTCCAGACGAGCGACCACGTCCCGGGGCGTTCGGTCACCGGGACGCGGGGGAGGGTGACGGTGCCGTCCGCCGCGTCCACGATGGTGAGCGGGTACTCGGCGGTGTGGTCGACCTCGATCGCGACGCCCGCGAAGTACCAGCCCACCCCGCCGACCGCCGCGGACAGCAGCACGGCGAGCGCGACGAACGTCGCCATCAGCGGGCGGACGAGGCGGCGGCGCCGCGGGCGGACCGGCGGTTCGGGGGGCGCCGGTGCCGGGGATTCTGGGGCTTCGGTCGACACGACATACGAAGTTAGCTTCTCCCGGGCGCCGCGAAAGCCCGGGTCACCCCGTGGTGCGGATCATCTGCCGGTCAGGTGCCATCAAGGGAACCCCCCGGCGTACCCCTCAGGCGGTGCCGATGGCGGACACCAGGCCCAGCGCGAGCACCAGGTCCAGGTGGATGAACGTCTCCAGCTTCGCTCCCGGCGGCACGTCGGGGTCGGCGGCGAGCCGGTCGAGGACGGCGAACGCGCCCGGGGTGTCCAGGTCGTCGGCGAGCGCGGCCTCCGCCCGGGTCGCGTACTCCCGGTTCATGGGACGGCCCGGAGCCGTCGCCCACTCGGCGACCTTGCCGCGCCATGCGTTCAGCCGTTCGGCCGCAGCGGAGAGACGTGCGTCAGTGAGGTCGGCAGGCTCCCGGTAGGGGACTTCCAGCATCGCCAGGCGGGCCGCCACCGCGTCCGTGGGTCGCGGGCCCGTCTCGGTGGGCACCGTTAGGCACAGGGCGTCCACAGCGGTGTCCGCGGAGACGTACACGTCGGCGTCGGGGAGCGGCGCGTCGAGTACCTCGAACGGGGCGACACCGTAGTCAGCGGAGGCACCGCCATCAAGGGTGCTCACCAGGCGGACGCGGCGCCCGCCCCGCTGCGCCACCCGGCGCAGCAGGTCCGCGACCACCAGCGTGCGGTACCCCGCACCGGGCAGGGCCTGGACGCGCAGTCCCGGCCCGGCCGGTAGCGGCTCCGTGCGTCCCGTCCGGTGGTCGTACAAGCGCAGCATGACCCCCACCCTAGGCGGGCCTCTGCGCGAGGCTCAGAGCGGGCGGTCAGACGCCAGGGGGCCGAACGGCAGCGGCGCGGCCCCGTCCGTGCGGCGGACGGCGGCGAACCGCAGCCGCACGTAGTCGGCGACCCAGCCGGACTCGCGGCGCAGCGCGGGCGCGGCGAGGTCGTTGACGCGGTCGAGCAGCGGGTCGACCATCTCCGGCGGGACGTCCGCGAGCGCCCGCCCGGCGTAGGCGCGGACCCAGTCGGCGGCGCCGTTCGGGCCCTCGGTCATCCGGGTCGGGCGCTCGGCGTGCTCCAGCAGCCGCAGCGTGAACCCGCCGTCCTCCAGCTTCGCCGCGTACTCGGCCGGCGATGGGAAATACCAGGGCAGCTCGGGCTCGCCCAGGCCGAACACCCGCCAGGCCGTCTGCATCGCGACGATCAGCTCGGCGCAGTTCCCGGCGCCGCCCATCTCGCCGACGAACCGGCCGCCGGGGCGCAGCGCCGCGTGCACCCGCGCGATCACGGCGTCGGGGTCGCGGGTCATCCAGTGCAGCGCCGCGTTGGAGGCGACCGCGTCGAAGGACTCCCCGACGGCGAAGTCGTGGGCGTCGCCGACGATGAAGGACAGCCCGGGTTGCATGGCGATCGCCTGCGCGACCATCTCGGGGCTGCCGTCGATGCCCAGCACCTCGGCGCCCCGCTCGGCGATCTCCGCGCTGAACGCCCCGGTGCCGCACCCGAGGTCGATGATCCGTTCGCCGGGCTGCGGATCGAGCAGATCGACCAGGGGCGCGCCGTGCGCGGAGACGTACCCGAAGGCGGAGTCGTACGTCGTCACGGCCCAATTCACTGTCATAATTTATCGGAGAAAGTCCTGCGAGGAGGCGGCGTTGGGAATGGCGGACGTCACGTCCGAGGTCCGCATCACCGGAGCCGAGCGCCCGGACGGCCTGACGCTGCGCACCGCCGGCCTGGCCGCGCGGGGCCTGCCGGAGCTGCGCGCCGAGGGCCTGCCGCCCTATCTGGGGGACGGCTGGGCGCGCGTCCTCGGCCTCGCGGCGCAGCGGCTCGCGGCGACCGGCGAGCCGCCCGGCGAGCTCGCCCCCGGCGTCGAGATCCGGTTCGAGCCCGCGGGGGACGGGGCGCTCGTCGCCGTCCCGCCGCCGGGGCGCGACGCCGCCGAGTGGCGCCGGGACGTGCTGCTCCGGCTGTTCCCCGAGGCCCGAAGCTGAAGGCTCGTTCTAGAATCGAGTTCTGTCCAGCGTGAGAGGGGCTCGCAGGTGCCGTACCAGGAGCAGGTGGCGTACCGGGAGATCGAGTACGAGGTTCGCGACGGGATCGCCACCGTCACGCTGAACCGCCCGCAGAAGATGAATGCCTACACGTTCACCATGCGCAACGAGATGCTCGACGCCTTCGACCGCATCGACGCCGACGACGACGTGCGCGCCGTCGTGGTCACCGGCGCGGGTCGCGCGTTCTGCGCGGGCGCCGACCTGAGCGGCGGCGGCGACACCTTCGACAAGGAGAAGTCGAAGGACATGTTCGCCGGCGAGGACGACGTCCTGGAGGACGGCACCCCGCGCGACGGCGGCGGCACGGTGGCACTGCGCATCGCCCGCTGCCTCAAGCCCGTCATCGGCGCGTTCAACGGCGCCGCGGTCGGCGTCGGCGTCACCATGACCCTCCCGATGGACGTCCGGCTCGCCAGCGAGAAGGCCAAGTTCGGCTTCGTGTTCGCGCGGCGCGGCATCGTCACCGAGGCCGCGTCCAGCTGGTTCCTGCCGCGCCTCGTCGGCATCGCGCAGGCCATGGAGTGGGCCGCGACGGGCCGCGTGTTCGACGCCCAGGAGGCCCTCGCGGGCCGCCTGGTCTCCCGCGTCTACGCGCCGGACGAGCTGCTCCCCGCCGCCTACGCCCTCGCCCGCGAGATCGCCGACAACACCTCGGCGGTGTCGGTCGCCGCGATCCGCCGCCTGATGTGGTCGGGCCTGTCCGCGCCGTCCCCGTGGGACGCGCACGCCGCCGACTCCCGGCTGATGGCCGCGCTCGGCGGCGGCGCCGACGCGGTCGAGGGCGTCTCGTCCTTCCTGGAGAAGCGCGACGCCGCCTTCCCGATGCGCGTCAGCAAGGACCTCCCGGCCGAAGTGCCAGACTGGCCCGTCCGCTGACCCCGCCCGGCGGCCGCCCGCGAGGGCGGCCGTCAGGGACGCTGCCCGGGGCGCTGGACCATGCCCGTCGCCTCCAGCGCCGTGTCCACCAGAACCTTTCCGGCCGGGACGTGCTTGGGCTTCAAGAGCGGCCTTGACGTCGGCGTGCTCTTCCCCAGCGAGTACGGGAGCGTCTGCGCCTTCACGTTCACGAGGCGCATGCCCAGGTAGGCGTAGGAGCCGGGATCGAGGACGAACTCGGTGCGGACGCCGTCCCCGCCGGTCCTGGCGAGGCCCACGCCGGGGCGTCCGAGCGCGTCCCGCACGCCCTGCCGGACCTCGACGCCGGGGATCAGCGCGATGGTGCGGAAGATGGCGCCGCGCGCGGGCTCCGGCATGGACTGCTCAAGACTCAGGTAATGTCCGAGCCGCGCGAAGACCCATTGGTCGCGGCCCTGCCGGAACCCGGCCTTGCCCATCCCCCTCTGGGCCGCGTACGCGTCGGCCTGCTTCCGCAACTCCGACAGCTGCTCTTCCGGAGTCTTCGACAGTGTGCGGAGGTAGTCGTACCACTGGGCGGGGGTCCGCTCCTCCCCGTCCGGTTCGGTCTTGACCCAGCCCTCGTCCTCGATCTCCAGCTTCCGCTTACCGTCCGCCCCCATGGTGTAGCCGGCGCTCTTCAGGCCGTCGAAGCGAACCCAGGTCTCCCGCTGCACCTCGTACTGGGGCACCCTCGGGTCGGCCCCGGCGTGGAAGACCTTCGTGTAGACCCACTGGTGGTTTCCCGGACGGTAGTCGAACCGCTGCTCGATCTCCCGCGCGGCGCCCTCCAGGAACGCGGCGGCGCTGACGGGGGTCGCGGAGACCGGCGGCGGCCCGCCGCCGTTTCGCGCCGGTCCGTCGTCCAGGACGGCGATCGCCGCCGGCACGCCCAGCACGGCGACGGCGGTCCCGGCCGCCGCGAGCCGCCAGGCCGGAACGCGCGGCCCGGCCCGCCTCCCGGACCGCCTCCCGGACGCCGCCGCCACCAGCCGGGCGCGGCCGGGCGCCAGCCGCTCCGCGTCGGGCGCCGCGATCTCGTCGCGGAACGCGCGGACCCGCTCCTCGATGTCGTTCATTGGGCCTCCTCGTGGACGAGCGTCGGGTCGGATCCGCCGAGCGCCTCGCGGACCTTGCGCCGGGCGCGGTTCAACCGGGAGCGCACCGTCCCCAGCGGAATGGACAGCGCCTCGGCGACCTGCTCGTAGGAGAGGTCGGCCCAGGCGACGAGCAGGAGCACGTCCCGGTCCCGGGCGGACAGCCCGGCCAGCGCGCCCGCCAGCGCCCGGGACGACGCGGACGCGCTCACCCGGGCGTCCGCCCCCTCCATGGGATCGGTGACCGGGTCGGCCCCGGTGCGGGCCAGGGCGCGCAGCATCCGCGTCTCGGACCTGCGGTGCTTGCCGATCAGGTTGGCGGCGATCCCGTACAGCCAGGGCAGGGCGTCCGGCCGGTCCGGGTCGTAGCGGCCCCGCCGCCGGAACGCCGCCAGGAACGTCTCGGCCACCACGTCGTCGGCGGCCTGGTCGCCGAGGCGCCGCCGGACGTAGCGGTGGACGGCCGGCGCGTGCCGGTCGTACAGCGCGGCGAAGACCTCGGGTTCGCGCAGGGAGCGCTCGATCAGGGCCGCGTCGTCGCCCGGGGGCGCCACCGGTGAGTCCCGTGAGCTGATGGTCATACGGCTCCGTCCTCGATCGCCCGTGCGGGAGGCCGCACGCTCGGCGTCGTCACCCGTCATCACCCGCAACCCGGGACAGAGTTCACGTTCTTAGGGTGCTGGCGGTGTGTGTCGTATGAGTGACGGAGGGTATTAGCCGCCCGAAAGCGACATGTTCGGGGGTGCGTGGTGCAGATCAGTAAATACGCCGCCATCGGCGCCGGACTGCTGCTCCTCGCGGGATGCAGCCACGCGGACAAGCGGCAGGCCAGGACGGCGGGGCAGCACGCCGAGTTGGGGAGCAAGGCGCAGGCGTCCCGGCAGCCGACTCCGCCACCGCCGCGGAAGATCGACTGCGACCAGGTGAAGTGCGTCGCGCTCACGTTCGACGACGGCCCCGGTCCGTACACCGCGGGCCTGCTCGACACGCTGAAGAAGAACGGGGCGCGCGCCACGTTCTTCATGCTCGGCGAGAACGTCGGCGCGCACGCCGCCGTGGTGCGCCGGATGGCGCTCGAAGGGCACGAGCTGGCCAACCACAGCTGGTCCCATCCGCAGCTCACCGGGCTGTCGCCCGCCGGGGTGCGGTCGCAGATCCAGCGGACGCAGCAGGCCATCGCGCAGGCGTCCGGCGGGGTGCGGCCGACGCTGATGCGCCCGCCGTACGGGGCGACGAACAAGCGCGTCGGGCACGACATCGGGATGCCGCTGATCCTGTGGAGCGTCGACACGCTCGACTGGCGCTACCGCGACGTCGCCCGCGACACCCGGGTCGGGATCAAGGAGCCGCAACCCGGCGGCATCGTCCTGTACCACGACATCCACAAGGCGAGCGTGGAGTCCATCCCGAAGGTGGTGGACGGCCTGAAGAAGCGCGGGTTCACGTTCGTCACCGTGTCGGAGCTGTTCCAGGGGCAGAAGCTCACGCCGGGCGTGACCTACACCGAGCGGCTGAAGCCCGCGCCGGTCACGGCGAGCCCGCAGCCGGCCGGATCGTCGGCCGGGCCTGCGGGCCCTGGGCCGACACGCCCGGGGAACCCGGCGTCTCCGGCGCCGTCCAGCACCGGCTGACGGGCACGGGCACGAACACGGCAACAGGTACGGGCAACGGCGCGGCCGGCCGCGTCAGCCGTCCTCCGGCTCCTCTCGGCGGGGGCGGCGGCGCGGCGGCGGCTGCGGCGGGACGACCTTCGCCGCGACCATGATCTCCTCGGGGACCTCGACCAGCTCGCCGGTGCGGCGGCGCACCATGAGGGTCTTGCCGGACCACGATTCGAGGACGCCGACGACGTCGCTGTACTCTCCCGTAGGCAGACGGCGGCGCAGCGAGATCCGCTGGCCCACGTCCGCGCCACTGATGGACACCACCAGCCGCGCGGCGAAGCGGGCGGACATGTGAGGACCCCCATGTCGAATCGACTGAGCCGTCGTGGCCATACTATTCACAGCGAGCTTGCGGTGAGCCGTGACGTGCGGCGGGGCCGGAAATCCGAGAGGAGTCACTGACGTGACCTACGTCATTGCGCAGCCCTGCGTGGACCTGCTCGACAAGGCATGCATCGAGGAGTGCCCGGTCGACTGCATCTACGAAGGGAAGCGTCAGCTCTACATCCACCCGGACGAGTGCGTCGACTGCGGTGCGTGCGAGCCGGTTTGCCCGGTTGAGGCCATCTACTACGAGGACGACGTCCCCGACCAGTGGAAGGACTTCTACAAGGTGAACGTGGAGTTCTTCGACGACCTCGGGTCGCCGGGCGGCGCCTCCAAGGTCGGAAAGATCGACAAGGACCACCCGATCGTCGCCGCCCTGCCGCCGCAGAGCCACGACGACTGAGCCGGGGGACCGGAGGGCGCGCCCGGCGCGGGCGCGCTCCCGAGGTCTCCCTGCGTCGATTTCTCCGGGCCGCGGCCTCCCCGGGTGCGGGAGGGCCGCGGCCCGTCGGCCGTGTCGGGCCCTGTGCGGCCGGGCAGGATCTTGAGTGAAGGAGCAGGTCAGTGTTCACGTTGCCGGACTTCCCGTGGGATCGGCTCGCGCCCTACAAGGAGCGGGCGCTGACGCACGCGGACGGCATCGTCGACCTGTCCGTCGGGACGCCCGTCGACCCGACGCCCGCGCCGATCCGGGAGGCGCTCGCCGCGGCCGCCGACGCGCCCGGCTACCCGCAGACCTACGGGACGCCCGCGCTGCGCGAGTCGGTCGCGGGCTGGCTGCGCCGCCGCGCCGGCGTGTCCGGCGCCGACCCGGACGCGGTGCTGCCCGTCATCGGCACCAAGGAGCTCGTCGCGTGGCTGCCGACGCTGCTCGGCGCCGGCCCCGGCGACAAGGTCGTCTTCCCCGAGCTCGCCTACCCGACCTACGACGTGGGGACGCGGCTCGCCGGGGCGACGCCCGTCCCGGCGGACGGGCTGCTCGCGCTCGGCCCGGTGAACCCGAAGATCGTGTGGGTGAACTCGCCGTCCAACCCGACCGGCAAGGTGCTGCCCGCCGAGCACCTGCGCAAGGTCGTGGCGTGGGCGCGCGACCGCGGCGCGGTCGTGGTCAGCGACGAGTGCTACCTGGAGTTCGGCTGGGACGAGGCCAACCCGCCGATCTCGATCCTGCACCCGGACGTGTGCGGCGGCTCCCACGAGGGCCTGCTCGCCGTCAACTCCCTCTCCAAGCGCTCCAACATGGCCGGCTACCGGGCCGGGTTCGTCACCGGCGACCCGGCGATCGTGAAGCGGCTGCTGGAGGTCCGCAAGCACGCCGGCATGATCGTCCCGGCGCCGGTGCAGGCCGCGATGGCGGTCGCGTTCGCCGACGACGCGCACGTGGACGAGCAGCGCGCCCGCTACGCGCGCCGCCGCGCCGTCCTGCGCGCCGCGTTCGAGCGGCACGGGTTCCGCATCGACCACTCCGAGGCGTCGCTGTACCTGTGGGCGACGCGGGACGAGCCGTGCTGGGACACCGTCGCCCACCTGGCCTCCCTCGGCGTCCTCGTCGGCCCCGGCGAGTTCTACGGCGCGGGCGGCGCCCGGCACATCCGGATCGCCTTCACCGCGACCGACGACCGCGTCGCCGCGGCCGCCGACCGCCTCTGACACCGGCCCGTCCGACACCGCCCGCCCTGAGGACGCCCCGTCACGGACGGTGTCGGGGCGGTTCCGGCCTTGCATCGGATCCGGCGTTTCCGTATGAAACCGCCGGATCATTTGATACGTCTCATCGCGGTATGGGCTAGCGGAGCCCCAGTCGGTAGGATCCGCTGGTCTGCGTCCGGCATGTCGACGAAATGACGGAGGTGTCCGTGGGCGGAACGGCGATAGTTGTTCTACTGGCGCTGATCCTGATCGCTTTGATCGTGCTCATCGTCGTCCTGCTGCGACGTCGTTCGGGTTCCCCGGCCCCCGCCCCGGCCCCGGCCGCGCCGCGCGACCCGTTCGCCGCCGAGGACCAGGTGGCCGGCGACCCGCGGACCCTCAAGGCCGGCGACATGGTCGAGTACCTCGGCACCCGCTACTTCGTGCGCGGCTCGCTGCGGCTGAAGGAGGGCGGCTTCACCTGGAGCGAGCACCTCCTGGACGCCGACACCATCGAGGGCACCAAGGTGTGGGTCTCCGTCGAGGAGGACCCCGACCTCGAGGTCGTCTGGTGGACGGAGTACGACGCCGGCGACCTGACCCCGGGCGAGAAGACCGTCGTCGTGGACGGCGTCGAGTACCGCCGCGACGAGCACGGCACCGCCGACTACACCAGCGAGGGCACGACCGGCGTCGGCGTCCAGGGCCGGGTGGAGTACGTCGACTACGAGGGCCCGCGCGGCAAGTACCTGTCGTTCGAGCAGTACGGCGGCGGCCAGTGGGAGGCGGGCCTCGGCGAGCGCGTCCCGACCGGATCGATGACGATCTACCCGGGTGGCGGTAGCTGAGTTGCGCGCGACCCTCGACACCCCCTACGCGGACGCGCGCGCGGACGGGCTCTCGTTCGTGCTCGGGCTGCCCCCGCTCACGGCGCTCGCCGTGCTGCCGCTGGAACGGGCGGGCCTCGCCGTGGAGATGCGCCTGCTCGGCGCGTCCCACCAGGTCATCGCGGGGCCGCTGAGCGAGACGGTGGCGTGCCTGCCGGACCGCACCGAGCCGCTGCCGGGGCGCGCCGCCACGAGCGTGCCCGGCTGGGCCTACGACTTCGCCGCGACGACCGCCGCGCACAGCGACGGGACGGCGTTCGCCCGCGCCGTCGAGGCCGTGTGCGCGCGGCTCGCGGACCGCGGTGACGCGCTGACCGGGGCCTTCCCCGGCTCCCCGCACGCCGTCACCGCACTGGCCATGGAAGAGACGCAGGAACCCGGCTTCGGCTGGCGGACCTGGCACGCCTACCCCCAGACCCGGGAGATCGTGATGACGCGCAGCCGGTTGGTGAGACCCTCGTGAACAGCAGATACCGGACGGCGGGCGCGGTGGCCGCCGCCGCCGTGGCCGCCGCGGCGCTCACCGGCTGCGGCCAGTCGCAGTCGTCGTGGATCGGCGACAAGTACTCCCGCGTCAGCGCCGACACCTACCGGTCCCCGAAGGCCCCGCAGTCGGTCGCCGGGGAGATCAGCCGGAAGTTCAAGCCGATCGACCGGGTGGACGACACGGTGGTCAAGGGCGCCGCGGGCGGGATCTTCCTGCGGTACCCGAAGCTCGTCGTCGGCGTCCTGCCGAACGGCGCGGGCAGCCGGATCACGGTCGACAAGCCCCGCCGCGGCTACAACCGCTACTACTCCCATGTCGGCGGGCACTGGGCGAGTCCCGGCAGCAACGGATGGAACAGCAGAGGCGCCGCGTCGTTCCGGGGCGGCGGCCCAGGGTCGGGCAAATGAGGAGCGACAGATGAACGACGACATCCTTCAGGAGATCGGCGCCACGTTCGCCTACGGCGCGGTCGGCATCGCGCTGATGGCGCTCGGCTACCTGGTGGTGGAGGTGACGACGCCCGGTCGGCTCGGCAAGCAGATCTGGACCGAGGGCAACCGCGGCGCCGCGCTGCTGCTGGCGGCCAAGCTCCTCGGCATCGGCGCGATCGTCACCACCGCGATCGTCACCAGCGACAGCGACCTGTCCGAGGGCCTGATCGACACGGCCGTGTTCGGCGCGTGCGGCATCGTGCTGATGATCGTCGCGTACTTCCTGCTGGACGTGACCACGCCGGGCAAGCTCGGCGCGACCCTGGTGAACGCCGACAGCGGCGGCACCACCATCCACCCGGCGGGCTGGGTCGTCGCCGCCGCGGACCTCGGCGTCGCCGCGATCGTGGCCGGGGCGGTCTCCTGACGTCCCGCGACCTGGACCGGCCGGCCCCGGATCAGTCCGACCTGGAGGAAGCCGCCCCGGCGCCCGCTCCGGCGGACGGGCCGGGGCGGTCGCGCGTGTCCGCACGCCTGGCCCGCACCCTCGTCCTCGCGGCGGTGTTCACGTGCGCGGCGTGCGGGCTGGTGTACGAGCTGGCGCTGGTCGCGCTCGGCAGCTACCTGGTCGGCAACTCCGTCACGCAGGCGTCGATCGTCCTGTCGGTGATGGTGTTCGCGATGGGCGTCGGGTCGCTCGCGGCGAAGCCGCTGCAGGGCCGCGCGGTCGTCGCGTTCGCGGTCGTGGAGGGCGCGCTCGCGCTGATCGGCGGGGTGTCGGTGCTCGCGCTGTACGCGGCGTTCGCGTGGCTCGACCTGTACGTCCCGGCGCTGGTGGTGGTGGCGTTCGCGGTCGGCGCGCTGATCGGCGCGGAGATCCCGCTGCTGATGACGCTGCTGCAGCGGATCCGCAAGCAGGACGCGGGGTCGGCGGTCGCGGACCTGTTCGCCGCCGACTACGTGGGCGCGCTGGTCGGCGGGCTCGCGTTCCCGTTCCTGCTGCTGCCGGCGTTCGGCCACATCAAGGGCGCGCTGCTGGTCGGGGTCGTGAACGCGGTCGCCGGGATGGCGGTCGTGCTGTGGCTGTTCCGCCGCGACATCGGGCGCGTCGCGCGGGGCGCGCTGGCGCTCGGCATGGTCGCGGTCCTCGCCGTCCTCGGCGGGACGTACGCGCTCGCGGACGGCTTCGAGGTGTCGGCGCGGCAGGCGCTCTACAGCGACCCGATCGCGGTCTCCAAGCGCACGAAGTACCAGGAGATCGTGATCACCCGGCAGGCCGGGCTGGGGCCGTCCGACCTGCGGCTGTTCCTCAACGGCGACCTGCAGTTCTCGTCGGTGGACGAGTACCGGTACCACGAGTCGCTCGTCCACCCGGTGATGTCGGGCCCGCACGGCAGGGTGCTGGTCCTCGGCGGCGGGGACGGGCTGGCGCTGCGCGAGGTGCTGCGCTACAAGGACGTCCGCAGCGCGACGCTGGTCGAGCTCGACCCGGAGATGCTGCACCTCGCGCGCACCTACCGGCCGATCGTGTCGCTGAACCACCGCTCGTTCGAGGACCCGCGCGTGCGGACGGTCGCCGCCGACGCGTTCTCGTGGCTGCGCGGCCTGCGCGAGCAGTTCGACGCGGTCATCGTGGACATGCCCGACCCCGACGACGTGTCCACGGCCAAGCTGTACTCGGTCGAGTTCTACGGGATGGTGAAGCGGGCCCTCGCGCCGGGCGGGCGGATGGTCGTCCAGTCGGGGTCGCCGTACTTCGCGCCCAAGTCGTTCTGGAGCATCGAGAAGTCGGTCGCGGCGGCCGGGTTCGCGGTGAACCCGTACCACGTGGACGTGCCGAGCTTCGGCGACTGGGGCTTCGTGCTCGCGTCCGCCGGGAGGGAGCCGCCCGCGCTGCGGCTCGCGCCGGACGTCCCCGGCGGCCTGCGCTTCCTCGACGGCTCCGTGCTCCAGGCGGCGACGGTGTTCCCGAAGGACCGCCGCGGCCGCGACGTCGAGGTCAACACGCTCGTCCACCCGCGCCTCGTCGAGTACGAGGGCGAGGAGTGGAAGAACTCCTGAGCAGGCCGGCTCCGATGCGCGGCAGGGTCCGCGACGTCGGAGCTTGACTACTCCCCGTAAACACTTGACCACTCTCCGGCCTTTCTGCGGTCGGGCTCCGGGAAGGGGGCGAAGCGAGACCCGAAGGAGGATTCAGTGACAGGTTTCCTGACAGGTGGCGCGCGGCGCAGGGCGTGGTGGGGCCTCCTGGCGTTCGTCCCGCTCATCGTGGGACTGACCACGGCGGGCGTACCGGCCGGCGCCGCGCCGGGGACCGGGCGGCTCCCGGTCAAGAAGATCGAGAGGATCATGCAGGCCGAGGGGACCGTGACCAAGAGCGGTGTCCTCGAGATCGACATCGATCGCTCGGACCTGAAGGTCACCGGCGGCACGCCGCGGGTGCGGTTCGAGAACGGCTTCCAGATCCAGCACGAGGTGTACTTCCAGTCGATCGGCCGGAACAAGGCGATCATGAACGGCGATCTGGCGCTGCGCCCGCAGGAGATCCAGCGGGTCATCGACGGCTATCTCCGCCACGGCATCATCTTCCAGGCCCAGCACCAGCACCTCTACGACCTCGAGCCGATGGTCTGGTTCCTGCACTTCCGGGCGGTGGGCGACCCGCTCAAGCTGGCCGGGGCCATCCACGACGTCATCCGCCGCGACACGTCCACCCCGCTGCCGCAGACCCTGCCGAAGCACCCCCGGACCCCGCTTCCGGCGAAGCGGCTGGGCAAGATCCTGGGCGGGGACGCCGTGGTCGGCGAGAACGGGATCGTCTCCGTGACGGTGCGGCGCACCGACAAGATCCGCCTCGGCGGCATCCGCGTCGACCCGGACCTGGGCGTGTCCACCAGCGTGCAGTTCCAGCCGGTCGGCAAGGGGATGGCGGCCGTGGTGCCCGACTTCTCGATGACCTCCGGGGAGGTGCAGCCGGTCATGAGGACCATGCGCCGCCACCGCTGGGAGGTCGGATGCCTCTACAACCAGGAGACCGCGGAGCAGCCGCAGCTGTTCTTCTCCCACATGTTCAAGGTCGGCGACCCGATCACCCTCGCTCGCCAGGTCCGCGAGGGGCTCGACCACACCGCCGCCCAGCGCGCCTGATCCCGGATCCTCGGGGACGACAGGCAGGCCGGCCCGCAGACGTCCAGGCCGCGGGCCGGCTTCGTCGCGCCGGGCGGGTCAGTCCGGGACGGACCGGCGGATGGCCTTGTCCACGGCCCGCTGGAACGACGTCACCAGCGACTGGATCATCAGCGGCTTGAGCTTCCCCGCCATCTCCATGAGCTGCTCGCGCTCCTGCGG
>NZ_VCKZ01000211.1 GCF_005889745.1 Actinomadura geliboluensis | reverse complement strand
GTGCCTTGCTGCGTCCCATCCCCAAAGGTGAGAAGGGGCGGTGGGGGATGTGACGCGCGGGCAGCGGCTGTCGATAGGGGCGACGTCGAAGAGTTGGACCATCTTCTGGACGCTGCTGGCACCTCTTGCTCTCGTACCGCCGGTCATCTCGCTCGTCCTGGTGCTGATCGGGCAGGGCACCGCGGCCTTCGTGCTGCTGGCCTTCCCCGCCGTCGTCGGTCCGGCCGTGCTGGTGCGGGGCCTTCAAGAGCGTCGGAAGGCGTTCTGGCTGGACGGGCCGGTGCTCATCCAGCGACGGGTACGCGGATACGCGGAGTGCGATCTACGCACCGCCCGATTCGCGTTGCACAGGTCAGCGATCACCATGAGCGGTCGGCCGGAGCCGCGCTTGCTGATCGTCCGCCCTCCCGGCCAAGCGGCGATCCGCCTGCCGCTCGGCACCTCGGATGATCCCCTGCGCCCTCCTCCCCCGCACGAACTCGAAGCCCTGATCCGCGCCGTCTCAGCAAATCGCACCGACCCCAACGCCCCGGGAATCGCCCGCCACCTGGGCCAACTGACCGAAACCTGGTAGTGCGGAGCCACAGGATTCCGGCGCGGACGTCCTAACCTCACCGCCGACGGTAGTGCCGGTCGACGGACTGCTGCGCCAGTACCTGGGCAAGAGCACCGATCTCAGGCTCCTTGACGAGAACGACCTGGACCGGATCGCCGCCGAGCTCAACGACCGCCCCCGCAGAATCCACGGTTATCGTGCGCCGAGCACGGTTTACGCTGACCTTTGCGCCAAGGTCGATGCAACGACCCCCTGAGACCGCCATCGATTCTCATCGCACCAGAACGTTCCTACTGTGGGCGACGGGCGCTGCTGCCGAGCCCGCGTCCTTCTTCGTCAAGAGGAGACTGGGGCGTGGGCGAGATCGGAGTCCGCCGGGTTCAGGTGGTCGGAAGAGCGGCTGTTGCGCCGGTAGCGTCCGGGCGCGATGTTGAATTCGCGTTTGAACGCGTTGGCGAAGGCGAACTCCGAGCCATATCCCACCTGTTCTGCGACGACGCTCAGTGGAGCGTCGGAGTCGCGCAGCAGGCGGGTCGCGGTCGTCAACCGCCACCAAGTCAGGTAAGCCAGCGGTGGCCGCCCCACGAGCGCCGTGAACCGACGGGAGAAGGCGGCCCGTGACAGTCCCGCGTGTGCGCCCAGTCCGGCGACGCTCCAGGGACGCGCGGGATCGCGGTGGATCGCCTCGAGGGCGCTGCAGATGGCGGGGTCGGTGAGCGCCGCCGCCCATCCGGTGGCCCCGCTGCCCGCCGGTTGCTCGGCGAGCCACGCCCGCAGGATGTAGAGCAACAGCGTGTCCAGCAGAGCGGGCACGAGGGCGCCGGTGCCCGGCTGGGGTTCTTCGAGTTCCGC
This sequence comes from Actinomadura geliboluensis, assembly GCF_005889745.1. GTDB lineage: Bacteria > Actinomycetota > Actinomycetes > Streptosporangiales > Streptosporangiaceae > Spirillospora > Spirillospora geliboluensis. Next base: position 14,101 of record NZ_VCKZ01000211.1, on the reverse strand, counting down.
GCCGAGCAGATCGACAGCGGCGCGCAGCCGGGGATGGCGTCCGAGCCGTGTGGGTAGGTGCAGCAGCGGAGGCAGATCGTTCAGCAGCGGGTGAGCGCGAGCGGCATCGAGTTGGTAGGCCCCGCACAACGTCACCGTGGCCGGGGATCCGGCGCCCGCCCGGCCGGCCGGTGCGGCGGCATATCTGCGTTCGAACCTGACGTCCTCCTGCGGATCACAGGTGTGTTCGGCCAAGGGCGTGGACGGAGCATCGGCCAGGCCGTGCCGGCTCTCATGCGGAAGGAACACCACGTCGCCGACGGCCAGCGGAAAGGGGGCACCGTCTTCGGGGATGAACCAGCAGGGGCCGCGCAGGACGATCTGAAATCCCGCCGCTCCCGGCACCGTCCGAAACCACTGCCCCCACGGCACCGACCATTCGACCAGGGCCGATCGCGGCTCACCGGTGCGCATCACGGCGATCACATCGCTCAGCACATCCATCCCCGGATCCTAGCGATGGTTTCACCTCGAAGACGATCTCTTAAGAATCCGAGATGAACGCGCATTGTCCGTCTTAGGCATCGGCCCTACGGTCGAATCACTCCAAGATCAGCAAGCAGCCGTACCGGCGCGGAGCGAGGGCCTGGCGCCGCTTCAGGCAGGAAGACTCATGACAGCAGAACCCGTACCGGGCCGGCGCGCCAAAAGCCCGAGCGCGTCGATGATGGCGGCGCGCGTCCACGCCTTCGGCGGGCCCGACGTGATCCGCTATGAGCAGGTACCCCGTCCGGACCCGGGACAGGGCGAGGTGCTGGTGCGCGTGGCCGCCGCCGGGTTCAACACCTCTGACGTCGGCTTCCGGGCCGGCGTGATGCAGAACATCGTCCCGCAGGACCTGCCGTTCACGCTTGGCTCCGAAGCCGCCGGGACGGTCGTCCGGACCAGAGACGGTGTGGAACGCTTCAAGATCGGCGACCACGTCGTCGGCCGTCTCGACGAAGGCGGCGCGGCGGCCCAATACCTCACCGCCCCCGCAGCCAAGCTGGTAAGTGCTCCTTCCAGGCTCCCGCTCGACCATGCGGCGGCGATCCCGGTCGCAGGCCTCACGGCCTGGCAGGGGCTGTTCGAGCACGCCCGCATCGAACCGGGCACCCGGATCCTCGTCCACGGCGCGGGCGGCGGCGTCGGCATGTTCGCCGTCCAACTGGCCCGCCATGCCGGTGCGCACGTCATCGCCACCGCAGGCCCCCGCAGCGCCGAACGGGTCCGCGCCTACGGCGCCGAGCAGATCATCGACTACACCCGGGTCTCGCCGCATCAGGTGCTGGACCGCCCGGTGGACCTGGTGTTCAACCTCGTCCCGATCCCGCCCGAGTCCGCGGAAGCACTGTGCCGTGCCGTCCGCCCCGGCGGTTCGATCGTCTCGATCACCATCCCGGTGAAACCTCCGGCTGGAGCCGACGTGACGGCCACGCACTTCATCGCCCGCAACGCCCCCGCCCAACTCACCGAACTCATCACCCTCATCGACAGCGGCATGGTGCGCGTGGACATCACGGCAGCCCGCCCGCTCACCGAACTGGCGGCGCTGCACCGCGACGCCGAAGCCGGCCGCACAAGCGGCAAGACCATCCTCATCCCCTGAAAGAGCGCTCTGATGACCACCACCTTCACCCGCCCGGCCGCCCCCGGTCGCTGGACGGTGCCGGTGGGGCCTGAGGCCCGTTCCGTGGAATAGCTGCTCGAGAGGTTGTCGAGGAGATTCCTATACGACGACCGAGCGTGGGTAGGAACGTCGATGTGGCGATGCTTCGGCTCGGCATGGCGCAGCTCGGTCGAGACCGCACCGTACGCATCGGACGCGAGCACGGCGTCGACCTGACCTGTCGTGAGCCGTCGGGCGGGGCGGCACGGTGTGTCAGAACTCTGTCTCTGTGCCGATCTACATCCGGATCCGCGCGCGCCTTCGGTGCGTCGCGGCGGATCTCGATCGGGCTGAGCAGCACGCGCGGCTACTTTGCCCTTGAGGCTGGCGATGTCGGGTGCGCGGCGGCGCCTGTCGGCGTCATCTGTGCCGGAGTTGATGCCGGGGCCTTCGGGCGGCTCGCGGTTGTGAGAGTGACCCGTTCAGCGACGCGCGCCGTCAGAACGGGCTCGGGTCGGGGTTCGGCTGTTGCGAGTTGTTCGGGGCGCTGCCGCTGGAGGATCGCTTCCGGCGGGACAGCTTCCACACCGGCCATGCCAGGGCGATCAGCAGAAGAAGCCCGAAGGCCGTGCCGGCCCGTTCCGAAGCGCTCATGCCGCGCAGCGTCCAGCCCAGCCAGACCAGTGTCGCCATCGCCGTGATCAGGCTGACCATGAAATAGGCGGCGCTCCACCTGCTGAAGTAGACCCGCTTGTGCGGGGGTGCGGGTGGGGCGGCCAGTTGGGCCGCGGGGCCTGAGCTGGCTGCTTCCGGACGCTTGTAGTAGGCGAAGGGCCCCCACACACCGCACAGTTCCCACCCGTCGGGCGCGAGTTGCTCGGTGAGTTTGTCGCGACCACGCTCGGTGGCCGTCTCGCGGCGGTATTGCCAGCGCATGGGTTCGTTCGGCTCGCGGCGGCAGATGAAGCCGCCGAACCGGTCCAGCCCGTCGACCTCCCAGCCTTGAGCGCCGAAATGGCTCAGCAGTCGCTCTTCCTGGAAGGCGTCGGTTCGCAGCACCCAGGTCTCGGTCTCATCTCCGGGTTCTGCGGCGGCATCGGTCGCGCCGAGGCGAGCGCGTTCGGTCAGTTTCGCCGCCAGTTCCTCGGCCGGGCCGAACTCCTCGGCCGGCTCGGTCCCGGCCTCCTGGGTGTAGGCCTTCAGTTCCCCGACCAGCGCCTCGATGCGCTGCTGCGGCATCTGCTGTTCTCGCAGCAGCGTGGTGAGCCGCTGGAAGTAGGTGAGGACATCCTTGGTCATGCCTGGCTCCCTTTCATGTCCAGCATCTGCTTCACCGTGTGGTGAAAGTCCAGCCACGCCCTGCCCTGCTCGGCGAGGTCGTGCCGGCCGTCGGCCGTCAGCCGGTAGTAGCGCCGTCCGGGGCCGCGCTCGCTCGCCCGGAACTCGGCCTCCACCAGCCCGGCCTCTTCCAGCCTGTTGAGCACCGGATAGAGCGTTCCACCCTTCACCTGCCCCACGCCCGCGCCATCGAGCCGTCTGCCGATCTCGTATCCGTAGTTCTCGCCGTCAGTGAGGCAGGAGAGCACCAGCAGATCGAGCACTCCTTTGAGCCAACTGGCGCGCCGGTCTGTTGCCATATCTAGATGACACCACATGCTAGGTAGCGACGCAACCTAGATACGGTCGCAACTCACCAGGGCTTCTCGTCCTCGTGCGGACTGCGTGTTTGTGCGGGGCACGCGCAGCCCCCGCATCGACCGTCACATCGACAAACATCGGCAATCGCGGCCAGGTTGAAAGCCGCGTTAGGACGAACTCCTAGATGAGTCCTCGCTCCAGGGCCACAGCGACGGCGGCGGCCCTGGACTCGACACCGAGTTTGGCGAAGAGGTGTTTGAGGTGGGTCTTCACCGTGGTTTCGCTGATCAGCAGGGCCCTGGCGATCTCCTTGTTCGCTGAGCCGCCCGCCACCAGGCGCAGCACCTGGAGTTCGCGTGGGCTCGGCTCTGGGGCCGGGGGTCTGTGGATGAGAGCGGACGCGATGGAGGGGGCCAGGACCGCTCCGCCGGCGGCGGCCGTACGGACCGCCCTGTGTAGCTCTTCTCGTGGTGTGTCTTTCAGCAGGTAGCCCGCTATCCCGGCTGCCATGGCCCGCGTCACGTCCGCATCGGTGTCATAGGTGGTCAGCACGATCACCTTGATCCGCGGGTCCTCCGCGCGGAGCCGCTGGATGGCGCCGAGGCCGTCCAGACCGGGCATGCGCAGGTCCATCAGCACCACGTCGGGTCGCGTGCGTCTGGCCATGGCCAGCGCCTCGAACCCGTCGCAGGCCTCTGCCACCACCTCGATGTCGGTTACCTGGTCGAACATGCCGCGCAGCCCGTCCCGTACCACGGGATGGTCATCGACGATCATCAGCTTGAGGGGATGCGCAGGCACAGCGCCGTCCCTTCTCCCGGCGCGGACTCCACCGTCAGCGTGCCGCCGACGCTGCCGGCCCGTTCACGCATCGCCGCCAGCCCGTAACCCGCGCTCGGCACGGCCGGGTCGAAGCCGGCCCCGTCATCGAACACATCCAGCGTCACCTGATCGTCCATGTAGGTCAGCGTGATCGCCACCTGCCCCGCCCGGGCGTGTTTGGCCGCGTTCGACAAGCCTTCTTGGGCGGCGCGCAACAGCGTTGTTCCCACCTGGCCGCCCAGCGGCCGGGGTGTTCCTTCCACCGACACGCTCGCCGTGACCCCCGACGTCTGCGACCACCGCCCGGCCACCTGCTCGAGCGCGACCTCCAGCCGCGTGTCGGCCAACGGACCCGGGCGCAGCGCGTCGACCGAGCGCCGCGCCTCCCGCAGGTTGTCGCGTGCCAGTTCCTTGGCCAGCGCGATGCGCTTGCCTACGGCGGGCAGATCGGGCATCGCTTGTTCGGCTGCCTCCAGCTGGGTGGTGATCCCGCTCAGCCCTTGGGCGAGGGTGTCGTGGATCTCCCTGGCCATTCTCGCCCGCTCCTCCAGCACCCCGACCATTTTGTTCTGCGCGCTCTGACGGGACACATAGTCGACGAACACCCCGATCGCCACCACCAGCCCCGAACTCCCGAAGAGCCGCCAAAAGGCTCCCGGCTCATCCAGATAGCCTCGGGCGGCGAACGTGGAAAGCACCGTGCTCACCGCCCCGACATAGGACCAGGGACTGGCCAGCATCACATACGGCTGGGGCATCAACCCGAAGATCACCACGTCGAAGGACCGGTTCCCGATCACCAGTGCGACATAAAGCGCGCAGATGACCGCCAGGTGGATCGCCATCGGGTTGAGCCGCCCGAGCAGATCCGGCCGCCGGACCACGAACAGGGCGTGCCAGCCGGCCATCAGCCCGCAAATCCCCAGCGACAGCGGGTCGGGTCCCGCCTCCTCGCCGAGCGCAAGCACCAAACCGAGCGCAAGGCAGGTGTAAAAGAGCATGTGGAAGGCGCGCAACCAGCGCGCCTCCCAGATGTTCACGCCTTCACTCCCATCGGAACAGCGCGGCGGCGACCGCCGTGGCGGCCATGATTATCCCAACCAGGACCAGCAGGGGGAAGACCGCGAAAGTGCCGGACCAGGCGTCACGCAGGGCCTCCACCCCCGGCGTCAAGGGCAGGAAATCGCCGATCTGGCGCAGCGAGGCGGGCAGAGCCTTCCGCGGTACCGCCGCGCCCGCCAGGAAGATCATCGGGAACATGACCATCATGCCGATCAGGTTCGCGCCCCTGGTGTTGCGCACGACGGCCGCTATCACGAAACCGAGCGAGCAGACCATCATCGAGCAGCCGACGAACGCGACGGCCAGCAGGAGGACGTTTCCGGGAGCCTCCGCGTCGAAGATCGTGACCGCGGCGACCACCAGCAGCAGCGAACCCGCCAGGCCCGCGGCGATCTGCGCGACCAGTTGGGCCCCGAGCAGCAGAACCGGGGAGATCGGCGTGGCGGCCAGCCGCTTGAGCACCTTGCGTTCGCGATAGGACGCCACGATGCCCGGCAGTGCCCCCATGCCGCCGATGGCGGCGATCATCGCGATGTACCCAGGGACCACACCGCCCTCGCCGTCTTTGAGCACCAGCAGCATGAGGGGGAAGGCCAGCATGAAGAACAGCGAGGCCGGGTCGCGGAACAACAATTTGAGCTCGGTGGCCGCCAGAGCGGTGAACGCCTTCATCGGCCGGCTCCTTCCAACGCGAAGTAGGCCTCTTCCAGCGACGCGGCCCCGGTCTGGTCGATGATCTCGCTCACAGAACCCAAGGCCACCACGCGGCCGCCGCGGAACACAGCGACCCTGTCACACAGCGCCTCGGTCTCCTCGAAGTAGTGACTGACCAACACGACCGTGGTGCCCGCGGCCTTCAGGTCGTTGACCAGCCGCCAGGTCTCACGACGCGCGATCGGGTCCAGGCCCGTGGTCAGCTCATCGAGCACGACCACCTGCGGGTCGCCGACCAGGGCGAGCGCGAGCATCAGCCGCTGCTTCTGCCCGCCGGACAGATCCCCGAACGCTTTCCTGGCCAGCGGCTGCAGGCCCCACTGCTCCATCACCTGCCGCCAGTCAGCCGCCTTCCGGTAGAAGGAGCCGAACATGCGCAGCGCCTCGGCGACCTTGATCCGCTCGGGCAGCGAACTGTCCTGCAGCTGCGCCCCGACCTGCTGGGCCACAGCCCGCCGCGCCCGCGCCGGATCCTCACCCACCACCCGCACCGTGCCCGCGTCAGGCCGCCGCAGCCCGATCAGGCACTCAACCGTCGTCGTCTTGCCTGCGCCGTTGTGGCCGACGATCCCGAACGTCTCACCGGCCTTGACCGAGAAACTCACCCCCTCCACAGCGCGCGTGTGACCATAGGTCTTGCGGAGGTCTTTCACCTCGATGGCTTCCATGCCTCAAGACTCGCCCCACTGGGGCATCGCGCGGCATCACCCACCACGTCGCCCGGCATCCTCCATTCGCAGGACCCAGGCACGACCCTCAGCCCTCCGCGTCGTCCGATCTCCTCGGGATGCCAGCGCTTCAGTCGTGCGCAGGCCCTCGCGTTCGCCGGCGCCGATGACGTGGCGCAGTGTGGCGATCAGCTGGTAGTTAGCCCTCCCCGCTGTCCGGTCGAGGCGGCTGCGGTGATCTTCTTCGCCCGCACGGATAGGCGGCTCGCGTAGCGGCTGGGTACCTAGCGCATCGCCTCGGCCAACTCACGTCGGTCCATGTCTTGGGGACTGTCAACCTGCCCGGACCTCCAGCCCCTCAAGAGGCTGGACAGGAGACCGGGGCGCCAGTGGGCGTGACACTTCACCGGGGTTATATGTCACACCCGCAGGCGATAACCGTGAAGGTATGAGCATCCCCCGGGGCAGGGTTGGAGCTGGTCGCCAGGCTGATCGCGAGGGGGGTGATCACAGTGAGTGTGTGGCGGCGACGGTCGATCCGGGCCCGGCTGGCCGTGGTGGCCGGTGTCGCCATGGCGCTGATCTGCACCGTCGTAGTGGGATTTGTGCTGGTGTCGGTCCGGCAGGAGGCGATCCAGCATCGCACGCAGCACCTCTACAGCCAGGCAGTGACCCTGGGTGAGCAGCTCCGCCACGGTAACGCCTCTACCCTGGCTCCGGTTTCCTCGCAGGAGGCACTGCAGGTGATCGACCCGGGCGGGGACTTGGTCGCGGCCAGCCCCAACATGGCGGGCAAACCGCCGATGACGCGCCTACGGCCCGATCCCGACGCGTACACCACGACTACCGCGTGCAACGGGCAGGTGTACGACGACCACCAGTGCGCCATCGTGCTGACCTACCCTGTCCACCGCCACGACGGCGTCTGGCAACTGAACATCGCCGTTCCCAACGTCCCCTGGTACGTGGGCGGCAAGCTGCTGGCCCCACTGGCCACCGGCTGGCTGCTGATGGTGGCCACCAGCGCCGCAGGCGCCTACCGGATCGTAGGACGGACCCTGCGACCGGTCAGCGCGATCACCGACAAGCTCGCCCAGATCACCGCCAGCGATCTGGACCAGCGCGTGCCAGTGCCCCCCTACCGCGACGAACTGCGTGATCTCGCTGAGACCGCCAACAGCACCCTGCAACGGGCCCAGTCGGCGGTCGAGCAGCAACTCCGCTTCGCCTCCGACGCCTCCCACGACCTGCGCAGTCCGCTGGCCGCCATGCGCACGCAGATCGAGGAAGCGCTCACGTACCCGCACCACACCGACTGGCCGCAGACCGCCGACGCACTGCTGCGCAGCGTCGAGCACGCCCAAGCCCTGGTCGCCGACCTGCTGCAGACCGCACGACTGGACGCCGGCGTCACCGGCCGCCGCGAGGTGATCGACCTGACCGCTCTCGTGCGAGACGAAATCGACCGGCGCCCCGGCAAATCCGGCAAACCAGCCCTACGTCATTCCCTGGCCCCCGGAGTGATCGTGGACGGGGAACGCCTCGCCCTGACCAGGCTGCTGGACAACCTGCTGGACAACGCCGAGCGGCACGCCGCCTCGCTCATCACCGTGACCCTGACGCAGGACGCGGGCACTGCGGTGCTGGAAGTGCGCGACAACGGCGAAGGCATCGCCCCCGACCAGAGAGAGATCATCTTCCAGCGGTTCACCCGCCTGGAAGCATCCCGCGCCAAGGACACCGGCGGTACCGGGCTCGGACTGCCGATCGCCCGGCAAATCGCCCACAGCCACAACGGCACCCTGACCGCCGAAGACAGCCCACGCGGCGCCCGATTCGTCCTGCGCATCCCCGCCCGCACCACACCCCAGCCCCACACCACAAAACCCTAACCGCCACACACCAGCCCTCCCCCCGGGGATTTCGGGCGATGGCTACCGAGACCCCAGATGCACCACCAGCACCGGCATCATCCATTAATCCCGGTTCGTTTCCGGCGGTGGCACCCCCTCGATCGGGAGCAGTACCCACACACCGCGCGGCCGCCCCGTTGATGTGAGGTGCCGGCGCGTTCGCGGTGAAGACTGCGCAACCGCTCGCAGCGCTACCAGATGAGCGCACACATACCCACTGGAGATTGAGGTTGCTGTCTCATCAGCGAGCGGGTCTCGTAGAGCGCCCGCTCCACGTCATCGACGCTCACCGTGTCGCTACACGCCCAGCAGGACAGATGCACGCTCGGCGGGTCGGTGGCGTGCAGGCAGACAACCGACCTGGCTGTCGATTCGAGCGTGACGCTCCTGATCGGTCACCAGCCTCAGGGTCGGTCTGTTAGCCTTCGGCATCGGAGTGTCCTCTCTCAGTGGCGGCGATGAGGCGTTCGCCCCAGCCGCGCACGTAGTCGATCGCCTCCGTTGGTCCGTGGACGACGAAGGGAGCGTCGGTCGCTGCGAGGCAGAATGCTGCCCAATCGAGTGTCTCGGTGGGGATGAGCACCTCGCATGAGGTGTCATCGATTGGCTCGACGGTTCCGTACTGTGCGACTTCCTCCTTGACACGTTCGGCGGGTGCGTGGACCGTCGCGCGGACGGAGTATCTCGTCGGCATCGATCTGATCCGGCTACGCACATACTCCACGGGATCGACATCGGGAAGTTGGCGGGCGGAAAATCTTCGACCGCTCCGAGTCGGGTTGTCGATTCGGTCGATGCGGAAGGTGCGCCAGTCGGCACGGTCGAGGTCCCAAGCGACGAGGTAGAGGCGGTAGTCCACACTGGCGGTTCGGTGCGGGTGGACGATTCGCTCCGACGCCTGACCGTCTCCTGCTCGGTAGGTGAATCTCAGCGCTTCATGGTCACGGCAGGCGAGGGCGATGGTCGTCAGGGTGACGACATCGATGATCCTGGCCCGCCGAGGTTGTGCCTTTGGAATAGCGACGTTTCGCAGGCTGTCGATGCGGCGACGGATGCGCACGGGAAGAACTTGGACGATCTTCGCCATCGCACTGACTGCGGCGTCCCCTGCGGTGGGATGGGTACCGGAGGCGACCTCCTTGAGTCCCAGGACCACGGCGGCGGCCTCGTCCTCGCTGAGCACCAACGGCGGGAGTGAGGCGCCGGGGCTGAGTTGGTAGCCGCCGCCGGTTCCCCTGGTCGTGGTGATCGGGTAGCCGAGCTCTTGGAGGCCGTCGACATCGCGCCGGAGCGTGCGCTTGCTGACTCCGAGCCGGCGTGCGAGCTCCTCGCCGGGCCAGTGGCGTCGGCTCTGGAGCAGGCCGAGGAGTTCAAGGGCCCGCGTGCTGGTGGACATGCTTCAACCCTATCCCCGACTTGTGGTCATATATCGGCCACAAATCCTGTGAGGGTGGAAGCGTCATCAACGCAGGAACGGAGCTCAGCCAGCACATGATCAAGACCGACAGGCTTTCGCGGAGCTTCCGCGCACCCGACGGCGAAGAAGTTCTCGCCGTCGAAAGCGTCGACTTCTCCGTCGCGCAAGGAGAGACAGTGGCCGTCCTGGGGCCCAACGGCGCGGGCAAGAGCACGCTCATGCGGATGCTCTCCACCCTTCTGCCGCCGACGAGCGGCTCCGCCACGGTCGCGGGCTTCGGTGTGACCACCCAGAGTTCACAGGTACGCGAGAGGATTGGCTACGTCGGCCAGGGAAACGGCGCTGGACACACCCAACGCGCGATCGATGAGGTCGTCACACAGGGCCGCATCTACGGTCTCAGCCGAGCAGCAGCCCGAGCACGAGCCTCCGAACTGCTGTCCATCCTCGGGCTGGAGCAACTGGAAAAGCGCAAGAACCAAGAGATGAGCGGCGGTCAGCGGCGTCGTCTGGACCTCGCGATCGGGCTGGTGAATCTCCCGCGCCTGCTTTTCCTGGACGAGCCAACGACCGGGCTTGATCCGCAGAACCGCGCCAATCTCTGGGATCACGTCGTCCAAACCCGCAAGAAGACCGGCATGACGATCGTGTTCACTACCCACTACCTGGAAGAAGCGGATCAGGCGGCGGATCGCATCGTCATCATCGACCACGGACGCATCATCGCCGACGGCACCCCGACGCTGCTCAAACAGCAACACGTCGGCGACCGCATGACCCTCGACACGCCCGACCCGACCAGCGCCGAACAGCTCCGCAGTCTGCTCGCGACAACGGACGGGGTCTGCGCCGTCAACGTCCAGGGCAGCACAGTCACCGCGCAGGTGAGCGATGGGCGCGTCGCCCTCCCCGTCGCAATCGCCGCCGCGCAGAGCCATGCCATCACGGTGACAGCCGCGGATACGAAACTTCCCACGCTCGATGACGTGTTCCTCGAGTTGACGGGGCGCAGCCTGCGCGACACGGGCGAGATCACCGCTGGTGAACCCCGGAGCAACGAACCGAACCGCGAGCTCCAGAAGTCCTCAAGATGACCACGATCACCCCGGCACCGCGCCGCAACGCGTTCACCGACATCCTCATTGTGATGGGCCGCGAGCTGCGCCCCGTCACCAGCGACCCGTTCTCCATCGTGGTCGGCATGATCCAGCCGCTCTTCTTTCTGCTGCTCTTCGGGCCACTAGTTGCAGCCACCGCAGCGCCGAACCAGGAATCGCCTTGGGCATGGTTCGTTCCCGGCATCCTCGTCATGACCTCGCTCTTCGGGACCGCCGCCACCGGATCGAACCTCCAGTACGACATGCAAGGCGGCACCCATGAGCGGCTCTTGGTCACCCCGCTGACCCGATCCTCGCTATTTGTTGGCCGATCCCTCAAAGAGTTCGCACCGATCACCATTCAGGCGGTTGTGATCGTCCTCGTGATGATTCCGTTCGGATTCAGGCCAAACATTCCAGGCGGCGTTCTCGGGTTCCTCCTCGTGGGCATCCTGGGAGTCGGCATCGGCTCGCTCAGCTACGCCTTGGCGATCGCGGTGCGCAGGCAGGACTGGATGTTCTGGACGATCCAACAGACACTCCTTTTCCCGCTCATGATCCTCTCCGGCATGCTGCTCCCCCTCGATGACGGTCCCGCGTGGATTCGCGTGGTCTCGCAGTTCAACCCGCTCACCCACGTGGTCGATGCCGAACGCGACCTGTTCGCTGGCCACATCGCGACGTCCAGCGTCGCCTTCGGGTTCCTCGCAGCGATCGTCACCGCCGCACTCGGCTTCATCTTCGGGCTTCGAGCCCTTCGAACCAGCACCAGTTGACCCCAACCACCTACGATAGGACCCAGACCATGCGCATTCTCGTCACCGGAGCCACCGGCCAGGTCGGACGCCACCTCGTCACCCAGCTTCACGACGCCGGACACAGTGTCCGCGCCCTCACCCGCAACCCCACCAAGGCCGACCTCCCGGCCGGCGTCGAGGTGGTGGCAGGCGATCTGACCGACACCACCACCCTCGGAGCAGCCTTCGAGGGCATCGACGGTATACACCTGATCACCTTCGGCGGCGATAGCGGTGAGGACCTGAGCAACGGCACGGAGATCATCGCGCTCGCCGAACGCCACGGCATCGGCCGGGCCACGGTGCTCGGCGGCTGGTCTCCCACCAGTATCGAGGCCGCCTTGCAAGCCAGCTCGATCGCGTGGACCGTACTGCAACCGGCCGAGTTCATGTGCAACGCCCTGGAGTTGGCCGAGGAGATCCGCGCCACGCGGACCGTCTCAATGCTCGCCACCTATCCCAGCGCGGTGGTACACGAAGCCGACATCGCCGCCGTCGCCGTCACCGCGCTCACCCACGAGGGTCATGCAGGACAGACCTACCCGCTCACTGGACCCGAAGCACTCACCCCGCCCGAGCGCACCCGCATCCTCGCCGAGGCGACGGGTGAGGACATCGCCTTCGTGCACCTGAGCGAAGACGCCGAACGCGCACGGCTGCGAGGTTACGGATACGACGAGGACTACGTGGAGTTCGGCATCCAGCTCGCTACCAGCCCACCCGATGTGGCCGGCGTGGTCTTGCCCACCATCACAGACGTGACCGGACAGCCCGCCCGGACCTTCAGCCAGTGGGCACATGAACACGCCGAACAGTTCCGCACCACGCCCTGAACTGATGCGTGTGGGCCACCTCTGCCCACATATGTCGCATGAACACCACGCCCGGCCCGACGGCCGGTGCCTGCACGGCACCGGCCGGAGGGTCTAAAGGGGTGTCGTCGTCGGCGGGCACGCGCTCGAAGCGCGTCCAGCCCTTCCAGCCTCGCTCCTCCAGAAGGGCCAGCAGCCGCTTGGCGGCGGAGGCGGATCCGGCCATCGTCGGGGTTTACTGGTGAGCTCGCGTAATCGTTCAGCGCGTATTCGTGAGCGGCGTGGTCTTGGTGGTCACTTGGTGTCGTCGCTGGGGGTGTAGCGGTTCCAGGTTCCTCCGGCTTCGGCTGCTATGCGGGTGGTGCTCTTGTCGTGGAAGCCGAGCGAGCGGGCGATGACCGGTGCGGGGGCTTGGAGTACGAGTTGGCGGAGGGCGGCTGGGCGGGCTACGACCGCCTCGCTGAAGACCTTCCGGTAGCGTTCCGGATCGCCGTAGGCGGCCAGGCCCATCACCTTGTACTCGTCGCTATTGGCCAGCCAGCCCAAGTGCTGGGTGACGAGGCTGTAGTAGAGCCCGAGCGAAGCGCGCCACGGACTACCAGGGCGCTGACATCCGCAAGTTCCACGACCAGAACCGGCTGTGGCGCGACCCCACCGGCAAGGTCACCGACACCACCGGGCGTCCGCAGGGCTCCTACTGGGTGTGGGTGTCCAACGCGCCCACCACACCACTGACCTTCACCCAGTGCCAGAACCACATGTGACAACAACCCGCTGCACCGGCCGGCCGACGGACACTTACTCCGTCGGCCGGCTGGCCACGCCCCCAGAGAAATACGATCTCAGAACATGAACGACCTCTACCCAATGGATGTCAGCCTCAAGGAACGTCATCGCCTAGTCGGTCAACTGGACAACAGCAGCCAGTCCCTGCGCGAGGGCGGCGACCCGGCCGAAGCCGACGAATACAGCGCCATCCTCCACGAGCTCTGGGAGCACACCAGCCACCGCACCATCGAGCTACCGGAGGAAACCACCGTCACGGTGGCACTGACGCCCGACCACTGGTTTCTGCTCGCCGAACTCCTCGACGTGTCGGCCTTCCAACTCGCCAGCCGAGACCCCCAGGACGCAACGCTCGCCCGGAGCCTTCGGGACCGCATCCGCGAAGGGCTCGGCGACCACCTGCCCGCGCCCCCGCAGCGCTCAGCGCCGCAACACCACACCACCAGCGTCCACATCGACGAACTGGGCTGCTACACACTGTTCGCCGCACCAGGCACCGATCACCCTTTCCCGGTCAGCGCATACCGCTTCGAAGACAACTCGTGGCTGGAGGAAGGCAACGGGCTCGCCGTCCGCTCCCACATCCTCACCGGCACCCGCAACGGCGCCGTCGACCTCCCCGCCGAACTCCTGGACGGCCCCCCGCCACTGGAGACCGTCCCCTGGGACGACATCGCGGAATACTCCTGGCCGTTCCACACCATCGATGTCCCCGGCCCCCGCCCACCGCGGGCACGCTCCGGGCCGC
>NZ_VCKZ01000210.1 GCF_005889745.1 Actinomadura geliboluensis | reverse complement strand
CGCCGACCGTCCCGAACCCTGATCGCCGCTAGGATGGGGAGGCCCCGGGCGGCGTACCGGGGAGACGGCGGTGGGGCCCGCCGTGCCCGGTCCGGGCGAACCGCGGAGCACGACCGCCGACGGTCCCTACCGGTGAACGCTGTCGCTACTGGTAGGAGCACGCCATGCCCTCCCCTCCCGTGGACCCCGATGTCGATCTGCACGACCCGCGGCAGCGGGCCGAACTGCCCCGGGCGCCGTGGGCGACGCTCGGCGCGATCTCGGCGGGCGGCATGCTCGGCGCGCTGGCCCGGCACGGGCTGAGCACCGCGTTCCCGAACGGGCCGGGGGAGTTCCCGTGGGGGATCTTCTGGGTCAACGTCTCGGGCTGCCTGCTGATCGGCGTGCTGATGGTGCTGATCACCGAGGTGCGTCCGGCGCATCCGCTGGTCCGGCCGTTCCTCGGGGTGGGGGTGCTCGGCGGCTTCACCACGTTCTCGACCTACGCCGTCGACGTCCAGCGGGCGGTGGAGCACGGCGCGCCGCGCGTCGGGCTGGCCTACCTCGCGCTGACGCTGGCCGCCGCGCTCGCCGCCGTCCTCGCGGGAGTGCGGCTGACGAGGGCGCTCACCCGCCGCCGGGCACCGGAGGACGCCGCGTGACGCTCCTGCTGATCGCGCTGGGCGCCGCGGCCGGCGCCCCGCTGCGCTACCTGACCGACCGGGCGGTGCAGGCCCGGCACGACTCGGTGTTCCCTTGGGGGACGTTCACCGTCAACGTGGCGGGATCGTTCATCCTCGGCCTGCTCGCGGCACTCCCGGTGGACGGCGGTGTGATGGCGTTCGCCGGGACGGGTTTCTGCGGCGCCCTGAGCACGTACTCGACGTTCGGCTACGAGACGCTGCGGCTGGCCGAGACCGGCGCCCGCTCCTACGCGCTGCTCAACGCGGCGGCCAGCATCGCCGCGGGCCTCGGCGCCGCCTACTGCGGCATGGTCGTCGCGCAGGCGCTCCCCGGGACGTGAATCCGCCCCGGCGGACGAGTTCGCCGGGGCGGAATCGGGGGAGAACGCTGGTGCGGCCCAGGCTCGCAGTTCGGGGCACTTGGCTCCGAGCCGACGAGTGGGCCGCGACGTGACTCTGCCCCGCGGGCCGTGACCGTAAACCGGAAGGTGTCTGAAGTGTCACGCGGAGGGCAGTACGGCATGCCGCGCGGGGCATGGTCGCGGCCGTGCCGGGCATGGGCGGGAGCGCTCCGGGTAGCAGGTCGCCATGGCGAGCTCAGGGCGGCGGATGCGGGTCCTCGTGGCCGGGTGGCCGAGCTTCCTGCACGGTGAGGCCACGGCGGGCGACGTGCTGGCGATGGAGGCGGTGCGGCAGGGGCTGGCCGCGGCCGGCGTGGAGTGCGATCTGGCGTGGAGCCCCGTCTTCCGTCCGGGCGGCCTCGGCCTCGACCACGCCGATCCGGCCGCCTACACGCACGTGGTGTTCGCCTGCGGGCCGCTGCGCGGGCGGCAGGTCGAGGAGCTGCACCGCCGCTTCGCGCGCTGCGTCCGCGTCGCCGTCGGCGTCTCGGTCGTCGATCCGGACGACCCCGCGGTGACCGGGTTCGACGCCGTCCTGCCGCGCGACACGCCCACGGCGGCGCCGCGCCACGACCTGGCGGCGCTGCCGGAGAGCCCGTCGGTGCCCGTCGTCGGGGTCGTCCTCGCGCCGGGCCAGCGGGAGTACGGGCCGCGGCGGCTGCACGACCGCGTCGACCGGGAGCTGGCGGGCTGGCTCGCCGCGCGCGAGTGCGCGCGGCTGCCGCTGGACACGCGCCTCGATCCGCGCGACTGGCGCATGTTCGGCACGGCCGCCGAGTTCGAGTCGGCGCTGCGCAGGCTCGACCTGGTGGTGACGACCCGGCTGCACGGCCTCGTCCTGGCGCTGAAGAACGGGGTCCCCGCGCTGGCCGTGGACCCGGTCGCGGGCGGCGCGAAGGTGACCGCGCAGGCGCGGGCCTGGTCGTGGCCCGCGGTGCTCACGATCCCCGAGCCGGCGGCCGGTCCGGGCGGGGCGGCGGAGCCGCTGCTGGACGCGGCGGAGCTGGACCGGTGGTGGGCCTGGGCGCTGTCGCCGGAGGGGGCCGGGCGAGCGGCGGCGGTCCCGGCGGACGGGAGCATGATCGGCGAGCTGCTGGACGTCCTCGGCGCGCGTTAAGGACCGGATATTTCGGGCAGTTTCTGCATTTCAGACGCAGGAAGGAGCGTCCGCCATGCGGCATGAGGAGTTCATCGGACAGGTCCAGCACCGCGCCCACCTCTCCGGGCACGGCGAGGCCGAGCGGGCGACACGGGCCGTCCTGGAGACCCTCGGCGAACGGATACCCGAGGGCCTCGCCGACAACCTCGCGGCGCAGCTGCCGCACGAGATCGGCGAGCATCTGCGCCGGACGGAGGTCTACGGCGGCGCGGGAAGCGGCGAGCGGTTCGACCGGCACGACTTCATCGAGCGGATCGCGGTCCGCTCCGGCGCCGACGAGCCACGCTCGGCCTACCTGGCCCGCGTCGTGCTGGAGGTGACCGACGAGGCGACCGAGGGGGCGGTGACGGAGAAGGTGCGGCACAGCCTCCCCGCGGACCTCCGGGACCTGGTGGCGGCCGGCCACAACGGCTGAGCGCCGGGCCCGGCCCGCGAGACGGCCGCGGGGGAGCCGGTTCCCCCGCGGCCGTCTCGCGCGGCCGGTCAGGCGGGGCGGGCGAGGAGCAGTTCCCGGCCGAACCACTCGATGGTGCCGCGCAGCCCCTCCTCGACCGTGATCTTCGGATGCCAGCCGAGCTCCTTCTCCGCGAGGGCGGTGTCGGGGCGCCGGACGCGCGGGTCGTCCTGCGGCCGGTCGATGAACCGGATCCGGGACGCCGAGCCCGTCAGGTCGATGACGTGCCGGGCGAGGTCGGCCATCGACACCTCGTACGGGCTGCCGATGTTCACCGGCCCCGGGTGGCCGGACAGCGCGAGGGCGAGGATGCCGCGGACGGTGTCGTCCACATGGCAGATCGAGCGGGTCTGCGAGCCGTCCCCGGTGACGGTGAGGTCCTCGCCGGTCAGCGCCTGCCGCAGGAACGTCGGGACGGCGCGGCCGTCGTCGGGGCGCATCCGCGGCCCGTAGGTGTTGAAGATCCGCACGATCGCGGCGTCGAGGCCGCGGGCGTGCCGGAACGCCGAGGTCAGCGCCTCGCCGAACCGCTTGGCCTCGTCGTACACGCTGCGCGGGCCGACCGGGTTCACGTTGCCCCAGTACGTCTCGGGCTGCGGGTGCACCAGCGGGTCCCCGTACACCTCCGAGGTGGAGGCGAGGACGAACCGGGCGCCCTTGGCCTCGGCGAGGTCCAGCGCGTTGCGGGTGCCCTGGCTGCCGACCTCCAGCGTCTGGATCGGGAACCGCAGGTAGTCGGCCGGCGAGGCGGCCGAGGCGAGGTGGAAGACGTAGCCGACCTCGCCGGGGACCCGCACCGGCTCGGTGAGGTCGCGTTTCAGGAACCGGAAGTCCCGCCGGCGGGCGAGGTGCGCGATGTTGCGGAAGGTCCCGGTGAGCAGGTTGTCCATGCACACCACCGAGATCCCCTCGGCGAGGAGCGCCTCGCACAGGTGCGAGCCGAGGAAGCCGGACCCTCCGGTGACGACGGCGCGTGGATGTCTCATCATTGCCTCCTCATCCGTTGACGTGCTCATCCGTTGACGTGCTGATCGGTCGGCGTGCTCACCGGGCCGCGCGGGCGAGCACCGCCCCCGCGGCCTCGACGGCCTGGTCCGCGGAGATCTCCAGCAGCCCCGGGCAGGGCTCGCGCCCGTGCGGGTCGCCGCGGCGGCCCGCCCACAGGACGCGGTGCTCGGCGCGGTCGGGCGGCCCCCACCGGCCGGGCGGCGTCGGGCCGAACAGCAGCACCGACGGCGTGCGGAAGGCGGTCGCGAGGTGCGCGACGCCGGTGTCGCCGCACACCACCAGCCGGGCGCCCGCGACGAGCGCGGCCAGCTCCGGCAGGGACGTGCGGCCGGACAGGTCGGCGGCCGGGTCCAGCCCGGCGAGCGCGGCGACCCGGCGCGCGAGCGCCGTCTCGCCGGGCCCGCCGGTGACGACGACGCGCTCGCCGCGGTCCCGCAGCGCCGCCGCGACCGCCGCGAACCGCTCGGCGGGCCAGCGGCGCGCCGCGAACGCGGCGCCGGGGTGGACGACGGCGGCGCCCGGCGCGGGCGACGCCGCGTCCGGGGCCGGCAGGTCCAGGTCGCGCGGATCGGCGCCGAACCCGTACCAGGCGGCGAGCCGGCACCAGCGCGCCACCTCGTGCTCGGCGGGATCCCACGCCGGCCCGTCGTCGTGCGGCGCGGCCGGGCAGGCGAACGCCAGCAGCCGGCCGGGCTCCAGGGCCGCGAGGAGCCGGTGGCTCTGCGGCCCCGACCCGTGCAGGTTGACGGCGACGTCCACCGGGCCGGCGGCGCGGAGCGGGGCGTCCAGGCCGTCCGCCGGGAGGACGTCGTCGACCGCGCCGGTCGCGCGGGCCAGCGGGCCGAGCGCCGCCGGCGCGGCGAGCGCGATCCGGGCGTCCGGCAGCCCGCGCCGCAGCGCCCGCAGCGCGGGCACGGCGGTGAGCAGGTCGCCGAGCCCGAGGGCGCGCAGCACCAGCGCGCGGCGGGGCGTCACGGCCACGACGGCTCTTCCGAGGGGCAGACGACGAGCTCCCGCACCTCGCACCCGGCCGGCTGCGCGAGCGCGAACGCGATCGCCTCCGCGACGTTCTCGGGCGGGTTCAGCTTGGCGTCCGCGCCCGGCCGGTACTGGGCGGGGCGGCCGTCGAAGAACGCGGTGTCCATCCCGCCCGGCACGATCATCGTGACGCCGACCCGCCCCGCCATCTCGGCGGCGAGCGCCCGGGTGAACCCGACGACCCCGAACTTGGACGCGCAGTACGCGGTGGCGTCGCCCAGCGCCCGGAACCCGAGTGTGGACGCGACCGTGACGATCCGGCCGTGCGGCTCGTTCTCCAGGTAGGGGAGCGCGGCGCGGACGACGGCGGCGGTGCCGAGCAGGTTCACCTGCACGACCCGCTCCCAGTCCTCGGCGGGGACCTCGCACAGCCCGCCGCACGCGTCGATGCCGGCGGCGGTCACGACGGCGTTCAGCCCGCTGGCGGCGCGCGCCAGCCCGTGCACGGCGCGCTCGGCGCACCGCCGGTCGGCGAGGTCGGCCTGCATGTGCTCGAAGCCGAAGTCGTCCTTCGGCGGGTGCCGGTCGAGGATCAGGGGGCGTCCGCCGCCGTCGGCGACCCTGCGCGCGACGGCCGCGCCGAGTCCGGAGGAGCCACCGGTGATGAGGACGTTCATGACGCGGTTCCCTTCTTGGTGGACAGCAGGCGCGTGGTGGAGCGCCCTTCCAGCAGGGGCAGCAGGACGATCTCCCCGTTGTGGGCCCGGACCGTCTCGGCCTCGGGCAGCGTGGTCCCGGCGTAGTCGGCGCCCTTCACCCACACGTCGGGGCGCAGCCGCTCCAGCAGCGGCGCCGGGGTGTCGTCGTCGAACACCACCGCGGCGTCGACGTCGCTGAGCGCCTCCAGCACCCGGACCCGGTCGGCGGCCGGCGTCACCGGCCGCGACGGCCCCTTGCGGCGCCGGACGGACGCGTCGGAGTTGACGCAGACGATCAGGCAGTCGCCGAGCCGCCGCGCCTGCTGGAGCAGGCTGACGTGCCCGGCGTGCAGCAGGTCGAAGCAGCCGCCGGTCGCCACCACCGTCCCGCCCGCGCGCCGCGTCCGCTCGACGATGTCCCAGGCGTCCTCGCCGCGCTCGGGCACGAGCCGGGCGGTGCCGGTCTCGGCGAGCTGCGCCGACAGGGCCGCCGCGGCCCCGGCCCGGACGAACTCCGACGCCCGGTTGACGCCCTCGGTGACGGCGGCGGTGAGCGCCGCGCCGTCGGCGAGCGCGCCGACCGCCCCGGCGGCGAAGCTGTCGCCCGCGCCGCACGAGTCGCCCCGCGCGGGCCGGGCGGGCGCGAGGAACGGCGGCGCCTCGGACCCGTCGCACAGCAGCGCGCCCTCCGCGCCGAGCGTGACGGCGACGCCCTCGATGCCCCAGGCGCGGCCGAGGTGGCGGCCGCGCCGGCCGGCCGCCGACAGCCCGAACCCGGTGATGTCGGCGCCGTCCGCGGCGGCCAGCCGCGCGGCCTCCTGCTCGTTCGGAGTGAGCAGCCGGACGACGCCGGGGACCGGCGGCTCCCCGCGCGGGTGCGGGTCCCAGACGACCGGGACGCCCGCCGGCAGCGCGCCGAGCAGCGAGCGGACGGCGCGGTGCCGGGTGACGCCGCGGCCGTAGTCGGAGACCAGCACGGCGCCGGCCCCCGCGATCGCGTCGGTGACGCGCGGACCGACGGGCCCGTCCAGGGCCTGCCCTTCCCCGGCGTCCAGGCGCGCCACCGACTGCCCTCCGGACCGGATGCGCAGCTTGCAGGGCGTCCCGCCGTGCAGGTGGAACGCGGCGACCTCCAGGTGCCGCTCCAGCATCGCGCGCAGCCGCCGCCCCGGCTCGTCGTCGGCGAGCGCGGTGACGAGCACCACCTCCCGCCCGGCCGCGGCCGCGAGCAGCGCGGCGAGGCCCGCGCCGCCGGGGCGGGGCAGCTCCTCGGCGCCCTCCACGACGGGGACGGGCGCGTCCGGGCACAGCCGGCTGCTGGTGCCGACGATGTCGATGTCGAGCAGGACGTCGCCGACCACCACGAGTGGCGCGGTCATGGCGTCTCCCTCCGCTCAGGCACGGCTCACTCCGAGCGCCTCGTCCACCACCCCGCAGAGCAGGTGCACCGCCGCGAGGTGGATCTCCTGGACGGTCGAGGTGGTCGCGGCCTCCACGGTGACCGCGTCGTCGCACGCCGCCGCGAGCGGGTTCGGGCCGGGCCCGGTGACCGCCCACGCCGCCATGCCGAGCCGCCGGGCGCGGTGCGCCGCCGCGATCACGTTGGGGCTGCGGCCGCTGGTCGACAGGCACACCAGCACGTCCCCGGGCCGGCCGTGCGCCTGCACCTGCCGCTCGAAGACGTTCACCGGGCCGTAGTCGTTGCCGATCGCGGTGACCGAGGAGGTGTCGCCGTGCAGCGGGATCGCCGACAGCGGGCACCGCTCGTTCTCGAACCGGCCGACGAGCTCGGCGGTCAGGTGCTGCGCCTCGGCGGCGCTGCCGCCGTTGCCGCAGGCCAGCAGCCGCCCGCCGCCGCCCAGCACGCGGGCGAGGCGGCGCCCCCACCCTTCGAGGACGGGCACCTGGTCGCGGAACAGCAGCGCCGCCTCGGCGAGCGCCTCCAGCCGCCGGTCGTGGACGGTGGAGGTGCGCGTCCCGAACCCCGGCTGCGCGGTCACGCGGCCACCTCCGTCAGCGCGGCGGCGTGCCGGTACACCTCGGCGGTGTCGGCGGCGACGCGCGCCCAGGAGTAGCGGGCGCGGGCCCGGTCGCCCGCCGCGAAGCCCATCGCGGCGCGCCGGGCCGGGTCGTCCAGCAGCGCCCGGACCGCGGCGGCCGCCGCCTCCGGGTCGCGCGGCGGGACGAGCGTGCCGGTGACGCCGTCCACGACCGTGTCGAGGTGCCCGCCGACGGCGCTCGCCACCACGGGGACGCCGCAGGCCATCGCCTCCAGCGGCACCATCCCGAACGGCTCGTACCAGGGGAGCGTGGCCACGAGGTCCGCCGACCGCAGCAGCGGGGGCACCTCCGCGCGGCCGAGCCGGCCGAGGAACTCCACCCGGTCGGCGACGCCGGCGTCCCGCGCGACGGTCCGCAGCCGCCGCACCTCGGGGTCGGCGTCCAGGCCCCCGCGGGGCGGCCCGCCGGCGACGGCCAGCACGGTTCCGGGCAGGTGGGCGAGCGCGCGGATGGCCGTGTCGACGCCCTTGCGCTCGACGAGCCGGGACAGCACCACGACGCGGTGCGGGCCGGCGTCGCCGCCGCCGGGGCCGCCGGGGGTGAACAGGCCAAGGTCGACCCCGCACGGCACCACCCGGACCCGGTCGCGGGGCACGCCCATCGCGGCCAGCTCGGCGACCTCGTCGGAGCAGGTGGCGATGACGGCCTCGGCGGCGCGTCCGACCGCGCGCTCCAGCCGGACGCGGGAGGCGGGGCTGGTGTCCGCGGCGCCCTGGTGGCGGCGCTTGACGGCGCCGAGCGCGTGGTAGGTCTGCACGACCGGCACGCGCCGCGCCCCCGGCGCCTGCGCGGCCTGCACCGCGGCGAGGCCGCTCATCCAGAAGTGGGCGTGCGCGACGTCGGGCGGGTCGGCGGCCCAGCGCCGCTCCAGGTACGTCCCGAAGTCGCGCATCCACGGCAGCAGCTCGTCCTTGGCGATGCGCTCGGGCGGCCCCGCCGGGACGTGCTCGACGGCGACGCCGGGCGCGAGCCGCACCCGGTCCGGCGGGGCGGGGGCGTCGCGCCGCGTGTAGACGGTGACGTAGTGCCCCTGGCGGCCGAGCTCGGCGGCCAGTTCCGCGACGAACACGTTCTGCCCGCCGCCGTCCGCCCCGCCGAGGCCGCCGTCGGCGGCGAGCGGGCTGGCGTGCTCGGAGATCATGGCTATTCTCATCGCGTTACCTCCTGGAGAGTTCGCCGCCAGTCGCGCAGGAAGCGCGCCAGGCCGTACCTCTCGGCGGCGTGGGCCCGCGCCTCCTTGCCCATCTGGCGGGCGCGCGGCGGGTCGGCGGCCAGGGTCCGCGCGGCGTCCGCCAGGGCGGCGACCCGCGTGGACAGCACCCCGGCCTCGGGCGGCACCGCCTCGACCGCCTCGGTGGTGGCGAGCGCCACCACCGGCAGGCCGAGCATCATGGCCTCGATGAGGGCGAGGCCGAGCGAGGTCCACCGGTAGGGGTGGATGTAGACGCGCCGGCGGGCGAGCTCCGCGTGCATCCTCGCCTGCGGCAGGTCCTCGAAGGTCCACAGCGACTCCGGGGGGATGCCGAGGCGCTCGGGGGCGCCGGCGACGTTCATGCCGAACAGGTCGAGGGGGACGGCCGCCGCGAGCTCGGGCAGCAGGTCGGTGCCCGCGACGCGGCCGCGGCGCAGCGGGTCGTTGATGACGACGCCGGCGCGGGGCATGTCGGCGGTGTACCGGTAGCCGGGGTCGACGACGCCGTGCTCGATGACCAGGACCGGGGCCCGGCCGCAGTTCCAGAACAGCCGGTTGAAGTGGGTGACGTGCACGACGGGGATGTCGGCGCGGTCGTGCAGGAAGTGCCGGCTGTCGGGCACGACCTCCTCGGGGAGCCCCGCGTCGGAGGGCGTCCGGCGCGGGGTGTCGTGCTCGACGTAGACGGCGGGGACGTCGCGTCCGGGGCGCCGGCCGAGCCATTCCTCCGCCAGCCGCAGCTCGTGGGGGCGCTGCAGCACGACGGCGTCGACGTCCTCGTGGCGGAGCCGCTCGGGCGTCACCTCCACCGCCCGGTCGGGCCAGGTGAAGGTGTCGGGCCGCCCCCGCCCGTCCGGCCCGCGGCCGGGGAGGACGGGGACGAGCGTGGTCTGCGGTCCGTGCACGAACGACGTCGCCCACGAGCCGTGCACGTGCCACATCAGGACTCTCATCGGGCGGGCGCCTCCTCCACGGTCGCGACGACCTCCACGGCGGCGGCGACCTCGTCGGCGGTGACGGTCGACAGGCAGGG
The DNA here is from genome assembly GCF_005889745.1 of Actinomadura geliboluensis. GTDB lineage: Bacteria > Actinomycetota > Actinomycetes > Streptosporangiales > Streptosporangiaceae > Spirillospora > Spirillospora geliboluensis. The sequence goes on along the minus strand of NZ_VCKZ01000210.1, from coordinate 5,864 downwards.
GTGCCCGTCGACCGGGCATTCGCGGGCGCGGCTGTCCCGGCACGGCGCCCGCTGGTCGCCGAGCAGCGCCAGCGGGACCCCGAACGGCGCCCACCGGGCGGCGGGCACGGTCGGCGCGAACAGCGACACGACCGGCGTCCCGACGGCCGCCGCGAGATGCGCGGGGCCGGTGTTGCCGGCGACGACGGCGCACGCGCCCGCCAGCACCGACGCCAGTTCCGGCAGCGACGTGCGGCCGCCGAGGTCCAGGCCGTCCTCGCCGGCGACGAGCGCGGTCAGCTCCTTCTCGTCGCCGTGGCCGGTGACGACCACCCGGCGGCCGGAGGCGCGCAGCAGCCGCACCGCCTCGGCGCAGCGCTTCGGTGGCCAGGCGCGGGCCGGCACGGACGTGCCGGGGTGCACCACCACGTAGCCGGGGCCGCCGGTGAGGTGGTCGGTGTCGGGCAGCGGCCCGCGGACCCGCAGCCGGGTGTCGGCCGGGGACGGGAAGCCGGCGTCCTCGGCGAGCGCCAGCATCCGCAGCGGCTCGGGGACGTCGGTGTCGGGCCGGTGCCGCAGGTCCAGCAGCGACCCCGGGTAGTCCTCGCTGATGCCGCCGATCCAGGGCGTCCCGGCGAGCCGCAGCAGCAGCGCGAGCGGCAGCGGCGACTGGTGGAAGGAGGTGAGGACCAGCGCCCGGTCGAAGCCGCGCAGCTCCCGGACGATCCGGTCGATCTCCGCCCGTTTCACCGGGACCCGGTCGGGGTCGATCCAGGGGGCGCACCATTCGATGACGCGGTCGACGCCGGGCAGCATGTCGGCGGCGGCGCGGCCGCGCGGGCCGCACAGCAGCACGACCTCGTCGGCGCGGGCGGCGACCGCCCGCACGGCGGGCCCGGCGAGCAGCACGTCGCCGAGGTTGTCCTGGCGTGCCACGAGGACCCTCATCGGCGCCGCCTTCCGCCGAGGACCAGTTCGACGGCGGCGGCCAGCGTCGGCGCCGTCTCCGGCGCCCGCGCGATCTCCGCCGGCCGGGTCCGCCGGGTCGGGACGAGGATGCCGCGCGCGCCCGCGGCCGCGGCGGCCTCGACGTCGCCGCCGACGTCGCCGATGACCGCGCAGTCGGACGGCAGCATCCCGAGCCGCTCCGCGGCGCGCTCGATCATGCCGGGCTCGGGCTTGCGGCACGTGCAGCCGTCGCCGTCGTCGTGCGGGCAGAACTCCCACACGTCGATCCGGCCGAGCAGCTCCTCGACGCGGGCGTTGACGCGCCGCACGTCCCCGGCGCCGATGAGCCCCTTGGCGACGCCGGACTGGTTGGACACGACGCCGATCCGGACGCCGTGGTCGCGGAGCCGGTCCAGGGCGCGGCGCGCGCCCGGCACCGGCTCGACCCGCTCCGGGTCCCCGTTGTACGGGACGTCCCGGATCAGGGTGTCGTCGCGGTCGAACAGCACGGCCCGGGGGCCGCCCCAGCTCCGCGCCCGCCGGTGGACGGCCAGCCCGCGGACGCGGTGCAGGACGGCCGCGGGCGGGATGGCGGCGCTCGTCACGAGCATCGTCGCCGCCTCTCCGGGAGTCTTGGGGCCCGGCTTGATCCGCTCGTAGGCGAACCGCGCGGTCAGCACGGCCCAGGTGCCGGCCGCCGCGGCGGCGACGGCTGCGCCGCGCCGGTCGCGGGCCGCCGCGGCGGGCAGCGCCGCGAGCGCGAGCAGCCCGGCGGCGGTGGTGAGCGCGTGCCGGCCGAGCAGGCCCCGGCCCTCGCCGGCGCGGGCGCGCCAGCCGGGCCCGTGCACCCGCCACATCAGGACGTCGTCGGCGTTCCCGGCCTGCGCCCGCACCGACGCCCAGAACCCGGCCGGCCGGACGGGGTGGGTGACGCGCCGGTCGCCGAGGACGAGCCCGTGCCCGGCGTCCAGCGCGCGCAGCGCCAGGTCCGCGTCCTCGCGGTAGGCGCGGCGGAAGCGCTCGTCGAAGCCGCCCAATTCGGCGAGGACGCCGCGCCGGTAGGCCATGTCGGCGGTGATCCAGTCGGCGCTGGCGAGCCCGGCGGTGCCGCGCTCCCAGTCGGTCGGGGCCCGGCCGTCCGGGGCCGGGACGGTGACCCGGCCCTGCGACCCGCCGACCGAGGGCGGCAGGTCCGCGAGGTCGGCGGCCAGCCGGGCGGGCCAGTCCGGCGCGGGCACGACGTCGTCGTCCAGGAACGCCACCCACTCGGTCGCGGCGGCGCGCCAGCCGGCGTTGCGGGCGGCGGCCGGCCCGCGGCCCCCCGAGCGCAGCACCCGCACCGGCGGGCCGGGCTCGGCGGGCAGCGGCAGCGGCGCGCCGGGCGCGGGCCGGTCGTCCACGACGATGATCTCGTGCGGGCCCCGCTCCGGGCCGCCGTCCAGCGCGGCGAGCAGCGCCCGCAGCGTGCCGCGCAGGCTCTCCCGTCCGATGGTGGGGACGACGACGGTGTAGTCCATCAACCGCGCACCTCCCGGCGGCGCACCGTGAACGGCCCGATGGCGAGCAGGTCGACCGGCGCGGAGCCGAAGCACTCCAGCGCGTCGCGCGGGTCGTCGACCATCGGGCGCCCGGCGGTGTTCAGGCTGGTGTTGACGAGCACGGGCAGCCCGGTCCGGCGGCGGAACTCCGCGAGGAGGCGCGCCACGAGCGGCTCGGCGTCGGCCGAGACCGTCTGGACGCGGGCGGTGCCGTCCACGTGCACGACCGCGGGGATCCGCTCCCGCCACTCCGGCCGGACGCCGTGGACGAACAGCATGTACGGGCTCGGGAGCGGCCCCTGGAAGACCTCGGGGGCGTCCTCCAGCGCGACCATCGGCGCGATCGGCCGGAACTGCTCGCGGCCCTTCACGTCGTTGAGCCGCTCCACGTTCCCGGCGTGGCCGGGGTGGGCGAGCAGCGACCGGTGCCCGAGCGCGCGCGGCCCGAACTCCGAGCGGCCCTGGAACCAGGCCACGATCTCGTTGCGGGCGAGGGCCTCGGCGACCGTGGCGGCGAGGTCGGCGGGCCGCTCGTAGGCGATCTTCGCGGTGTCGAGGCGCGCGGCGATCTCCCGGTCGGTCCACTGCCTGCCGAGGTCGGCGCCCGGCATGCCGGTGAGCGGGTCTCCGGCGCCCTGGGCCACGTGCAGCGCGGCGCCGAGCGCCGTGCCGGCGTCGCCCGCAGCGGGCTGCACCCAGAGGTCGTCGTAGGGGCCGGCGCCGGCGAGGCGGGAGTTGGCGACGCAGTTGAGCGCGACGCCGCCGGCGAGCATCAGCCGCCGGGAGCCGGTCTCGCCGTGCAGCCACGCCGCGAGGTCGAGCAGCACCTCCTCGAGGCGGGCCTGGACGCTCGCGGCGAGGTCGGCGTGGTCGCGGGTCCACTCGCCGCCGGCCGTGCGCGCCTTGGCGAGCGAGCCCCAGTCGATCGCGGCGACCTCGAAGCCGCCGTCGCCGGTCGCCTGGACGTGCTCGCGCAGCTCGTCCAGGAAGCGCGGCTCGCCGTAGGACGCCAGCGCCATGACCTTGTACTCGTCGCTGGAGCGCAGGAAGCCGAGGTGCTCGGTGAGGTCCTCGTACATCAGGCCGAGCGAGTGGGGGAGCCGCTGCGCGTGCAGCGGCGTCAGGACGCCGTCCCGGTACGTGCCGGCCAGGTGCGAGTGCGACTCGCCGCGGCCGTCCAGGACCAGCACGTCGCCGTCGCCGGGCGCCGGCGCGGCGAGCGCGGCGGACGCGGCGTGCGCGACGTGGTGGGGGACGAACCGGACGATGCCGGGGTCGAGCCCGGGCAGCGCCGTCGCGAGGAAGTTCGGGGCGCGCCGCGCGTACAGGGTGCGCAGCCGCTCCCACTGCTCGTCGTGCCCGCCGAGGCCGGGTTCGACCAGGGACGGGTCGTAGGAGTAGGCGACGGCGTCGAGGTCGCCGGGTTCCAGCCCGGCCTCCGCCAGGCACCAGCGGGCGGCCTGCTCCGGCAGCTCCCAGCCGGAGAACGGCACGGGCCGCTTCCCGTGCTTGCGGCGGCTGAAGCGCTCCTCCTCCGCCGCCGCGACGATCCTGCCGTCCGCCACCAGTGCGGCGGCCGGGTCGTGGAAGATCGCGTTGATTCCGAGCACGCGCATATGAGCCCCGTTTCGGCGCATCATTCGGTGAGGTGCCGATGACGTCGTCATAGACATCGGCTCTGGGCGGTCTCTGGCCGCATCGCCGGAGAGCGAATCCCCTATAGGTGATTCGACATAGCCGATAACAGTGGACCTAAACGCTGAAGTCAGGAAAGTCGCTGCTGGCCGAAGTGCCAGCTAGGCACCTATTCCGTGCACATAGAGGGGGAGAGACCGGGTACTGGGCGGTTCATGCGATTCACCGTCGTCGTCATCACCCGGGACCGGCGGCAGTCGCTGCTCGCCATGCTCGCGCGCACGCGGAGGATCACCGAGGACGCGCCGGTCATCGTGGTGGACAACGACTCCCGGGACGGGACGGCCGACGCCGTCGCGGCGGAGTTCCCCCGGGTCGCGCTCCTGCGGGCACCGCGCAATCTCGGCGCCGTCGGCCGCAACCTCGCGGCCGACCACGTCCGCACCCCCTACATCGCGTTCGCCGACGACGACACCTGGTGGGACCCGGACGCGCCGTCCCGCGCCGCCGACCTGCTCGACGCGCACCCGCGCCTCGCGGTCGTGACCGGGCGGATCCTGGTGGAGCCGGGCGGGCGCGAGGACCCGATCGTGCCCGAGCTGCGGCACTCGCCCGTCCCCGGACCGGCGTGGCTGCCCGGACCCGCCCTCGGCTCGTTCCTGGCCGGCGCCTCGATGCTGCGGACCGAGGCGTTCCGGGAGGCCGGCGGGTTCTCCGCGCGGCTGTGGCTCGGCGGCGAGGAGGAGCTGCTCAGCGCCGACCTCATGGCCCTCGGCTGGCAGCTGTGCTACGCCGAGGACGTCGTCGTCCACCACGAGCCGTCCCCGCTCCGCGAGCCGCACCTGCGGCGCAGGCACGGCATCCGCAACACGCTGTGGTTCACCTGGCTGCGGCGGCCGCTGCCGGCCGCCGCCCGCCGCACCGCCCGGCTGCTGCGCACGCTGCCGCGCGACCGCGTCACCGCCCGGGCGCTCGCCGAGGCCGCCGCCGGGCTCGGCTGGGTGGCCCGCGAGCGCCGGACGCTGCCGCCGGACGTCGAGGGCCGGCTGCGCAGCCTGGAGACGTCCCAGCGCGAGTCCACGGCCCGCCGCTACGTGAGCTGAAGGGAGCACCCATGCCCGATGTCACGATCGTGGTGGCGACCCGCGACCGCGCCGCCGAGCTGCGCCGCAGCCTCCGCCACCACACCGCGCCGGTCATCGTGGCCGACAACGCCTCCGCCGACGGCACCGCCGACGTCGCCCGGGAGGCCGGCGCCACCGTCCTGCGGCTGCCCCGCAACCGGGGCGCCGCCGCCCGCAACGCCGGCGCCGAGCGCGCCGGCACCCGCTACGTCGCCTTCGCCGACGACGACTCCTGGTGGGCGCCGGGCGCGCTGGAGCGGGCCGTGGAGATCCTCGACGCGCACCCGCGCACGGCGCTGCTGGCCGCCCGCGTCCTCGTCGGGCCGCAGCAGCGGCTCGAACCGGTCTCCGCGCAGATGGCCGAGGCGCCGCTCGGCCGCCCGGCGGGGCTCCCCGGCCCGGCCGTCCTCGGCTTCCTCGCCTGCTCGGCGGTCGTGCGCCGGGACGCGTTCCTCGACGCCGGCGGCTTCTCCGACGTCCTGCACTTCGCGGGGGAGGAGGAGCTGCTCGCGCTCGACCTCGCCACCGCCGGGTGGGGCCTCGCCTACGTGCCGGAGCTCGTCGTGCACCACCACCCGTCCCGGACGGGCCGCGACCCGGCCGCGCGGCGCCGCCGGGAGGCAGTCCCTTATACACAACG